>NZ_SDAK01000001.1:302361-604723 GCF_004210295.1 Lactococcus sp. S-13
AGCCTTGTCATTAATAGAAGAAATTCGATACTTCTCAAATAATTCAGTGTCTTCATTGTAACGAAGGACCGACGCAGGAATTGTAAGTTCTTCAGGGAGCACCCAACTTTTAACTGGTGAGTTGATATCAATATACTTTGAAAAGTTCACTTGGTTAACAAAATTATACTGAACTGGGATCACATAAACTCTTCTAATTTCTTCGTCTCCTCGCTTCGCGACATACTCTTTTAAAGATAAATCATCGCTAATGGGTGTCAGGTGGAGTAACTCACCTTCTTCTACTTTTGAGTTATTACTGTACCAAACTGTACCCCCATTAGCATTACCACTATCAATCGCTTTTTTCGTATTTACCGGAACATAAAATATTTTTTGAGCATAATCATAGTTGGATTTACTAAGGTTCCAAATTTGTGAACTTAAGTTTTTCCAGCCAGAAAATGTGACCTGACCACCATATCCTTCATAGGTAACAGATAAACAATCTGATGAATAAGCAACATTTTGTATCTTCACTCCCCCTGCTACTCGAACGAATTTCCAATATGCTTCCCTAGAGTTTCGGTTGTTTCCACTGACGCGTTTTAGTTTCCCCCAGAAAATCCTTAAACTTTCATCACCTTCACTAATTCGATAAGCATCAATATCTGAACCTAAATATTCAAAGTTCCACGAAGTTTTTCGATCTAAAAGTGACACATCCTTATCACCAGAATTTCCTGCAAAATTTCTTCCTATTGACATGAGCCAACCATTCCCAGCAAAACTCGCATCCCTTGTTTCTGGAAGTGCTTGCGTTGTGGTACTTTTACTTTCAACACTAGAGGCTGTGGATTCCTTTGTTTCGGAACTCTTAGAAATAGTTTTTGATGTCGAAGTTGTTGAAGAGACGGAAGGTTTTTCTGGCTCCAAGTTTTTAGCGCTACTCTGAGAGGTTGAAAGTGTTGAAGAATTTTTCATTTCTAAATCACCACGAGTAGGTTCTGATACTGTAGTCCCAGACGTTGGAGTTGCCGGTACATCTTGAGCCATTTGATCTTTCTCTAACATTTCCGCCTTTGTACATTGAGTATAAACAACCCCACCACTCACAAAACCTAGGACTACCAAACTCATTATCTTGACTCTTCTCATCTTTACTCCACCTCAATCTGCGCTTCAATTGCCTCTTGTCCTACTTTTTCTTTTTTACTCAAATCATAAAAGGTTATTTTTATCGTTCCCTTATGCAATCCCTTCGTCAATTTTCTATTTAACTTTACGGTATCCACTTGATAACCAGGCTTTATTAACCCAGTTTTCGTCAATTCTTTATTATTTTCATCCAATAGCGTTGCCTGTTGTCCTACTTTATTGATAGGAACATTATGAATCCATAAATTGCCATTAATACCATCAGATTTAATCGTGACTTCTGGATAAACTTCCATGGTGACTTGATTGGCATTTACTTTTTTATCTACATACTTTTTTAAGGCTTTATCCGACATTTTTTTCGTTCCGTACTCTGTCGGTAACCCACTCAACGTTCGACTGGGTTGGGAGTGAAAATGATAAAACAAAAACCCACCCACTATCAAAAATAAAACAAGCACTGAAATCAAAAGTTTATATTTTTTTCTTTTCAAATTTCTCTACTCACACTCCTTTGTAATTTACTCATCTGTGCTTCACAAGAACAATATTACACGAACTTATTTTCAAATTCAATACTTTTTTAGCCCCTAAAAATTGACGCAGTGTAAAGGATAGCAAGGGTTTTTCGTCAATAAAATCCCTATTTACTTAAATGAAAGATCGATGCCATTGACATCGCGTAAATTTTTTCTTTACCATTCCATTTCTTTTTAGAGAGCTCTTTTGCTATACTTTTAATCAAATATAAGAAAGTAGAGGAATTCTGTCATGCCCTTAGATACACGTCAAGTCATTATCGATGCCTTGTTTAGATTAGCCCAACGATCTCCTGAAAGAACAAGCTTTACCCTAACAGAAATTGCTTCTGAGGCCAATCTATCTCGTCAAGCAATTTATCAAAAACATTATCGTAATGTAGAGGATATCATTGAAGATATCTATTCACAAATCGCAACACGTACAAGAGAAAAGCTGACACAACTCCCCCCTACACCTGGTGTTTCCCCTTTCAAACTACTAGCGGATGAACTCATTCCTGCACTTTATGAAAAACGAGATTGGTTAAGAATTATCTACACAAGCTCACTCTACACGGGCTGGTTTCAACGGCTACAAGGTAATTATTATCACTGGTTAAAACCTTTTGTGGTCGAGTCTTGTGCTGAACTACAAATAGATTCAGAAATTTTACTTCGTCTGCTTGTAGGTTATATTTTTGATCTCTTTGTATCCTGGCTGAGTCAGCCCTTTCCACTTCCTCCGGAAATTTTTAAAACAAAATTCCTCAAACTTGTTGCATTATCTCCTAATGACTGTATTGGAAAATCTTATCGACTTTGATCCTAGAAAACCTGCTATATGGTTTTAATTTTTTAAATCAAAAAAAGCCCTGATATATCATATTCAGGGCTTTTTTTGTTTCAGACTCTACCTGGCTTCACCATGGAAAATTAGTCTTTTTTATGTACATCAATTGCTGAAAGTAGCATTTCTTCAACTCCTGCTGCGTCTGGATCGTGGAAACCTTCACCTTTATCTAACCCCCGCATCAGCATCATTTCACTTTCAGTGAGTTCAAAATCAAAAATATCCATATTAGATTTAATTCGTTCCGGATTAGTGGATTTCGGAAATACTATTATCTCATCTTGTATTTCAAATCTCAAAATAATTTGGCCACTATTTTTATTATACTTATGTGCAATTTTGGTAATTACTGAATCCGATAGAAGCTCTTTGTTCCCGCTTCCTAAAGGTCCCCAACTTTGAATATGTACTCCTGCTTCATTCATTAACTGGCGCAATTCTCTTTGTTGACAATAAGGATTATATTCTACCTGATTGACAGATGGTAACGATTCAAACTGTGGTACAAAATTTTTCCAAATTTTTGGTGTCATATTACTAACACCTATCGATCGGATTTTTCCTTCATTTTTCGCTTCTTCCATCGCCTTCCAAGCTCCAACAACATCACCATAAGGATGATGAATCAGGTAAAGATCCATGTAATCTAATCCTAACTTTTCAAGTGATGTATCAATAGCTTTCTTTGCCCCTTCATAGCCAAAGTCCTGAATCCACAATTTACTTGTTACAAAAATTTCTTTTCTAGTTATTCCGCTATCTCTAATTGCTTTACCTACTTCTCTCTCGTTGAAATAGGCAGCGGCTGTATCAATATGTCGGATTCCAGATGCCAAAGCTTCTTTTACTGCGTTATAAGTGCTGCCATCGGCAGGGATTAAGAAGGTTCCAAAGCCTAAAACTGGAATCTCTACACCATCATTTAATTTTATGTTATCCATATTTTCTATTCTTCCTTAAAATATTTTATCCCTTACATTCTCCACTTAGTCATATAATTATACATTATATGACTAAGTGGAGAATCTTTTGATATTTATCATCTTTCTTCTAAAACTTTTCTAGTGTTCACTCTCATTTAATCTTCAATATACTCTAGAATATCTTTTGGTTGGCAATCTAAAGCCTTACATATCTCTTCCAAAGTCGAAAACCTGATTGCCTTAGCTTTCCCATTTTTTAAAATTGAAATGTTAGCCATAGTTATACCTACTTTTTCCGATAGTTCGGTCACTGACATTTCTCGTTCTACCAACATTCGATCGATGTGTACTTTAATTGACATTTATAGCATAACTCCTATACTGTTAAATCATTTTCAGATTTAATTTTCATCATCTTCCTAAGTGACTTTTCCATAACACCCGCAAAGATACTCAAGATTAGTGATGGTAATTTCAAAAGATATAAAACCAGTAAAATTCGTTATTTTTACAATATAACTAATCACCCGAATTATTACGATAAGCAAAAAAAGGAACTTTTAATTGATATAACTTTATTGATAAATTAATTAATGAAAAATGATGTCGTTAGCAAATTATTGCAATAACAATCAGAGTGATTATTAACATTTCTATTTTTCTTTAACTTTCCCGCAATGGACTTATTTTAGCAAAAAAGCATCTGTTTGTCAATGTATTTTTATCGAATATCAAAAAAATATACTTAGAGGAAAGACTGTACTTGACAGCAGTAAGGTTTTTTTCTCACGACGAAATGGCTCGACTGCTTGAAAATCATGAAAGAAATTTTAGAACCACCTATTTTCAATGCCAAATTAGCCCTTTTGGTAAAGAATTATTCCAAAAAAAAACACTACTAAATTATGGAAATTAAAAATATTCACTGTAAAGATTGCTCAACAGTCTACTACAATTCAAAGGAACTTGATTATTTAGTTCACTATTTGATAGAATTTGGAGAACACACTACCATATTCTCTAGAATACTATTGCTTAAAAACTATTGTTTTCTTTGTTTCCATTTCTCGGAATAAGGAAAACCTTATAGCTTTTGTATGCTGAACTTTTTCTTTTTTATCAATTGCATATATAATTTAAAATTTTCCAATCTATTCTTTTGATTACTTAGTTTTTTTGGTATATGATTACAGTAATACAAAATACGGAGGAAGATATATGATTAATAATGTGGAAGTACTGCTAGTCGCAAAAGATAACCGCCTTTATTTTTTTGATGCTCTGACCGAGATAGATGTAATATCAGGAAGTGAGTTAAAAGAGATAGCCACACATGATAAGAATGACACGAGATTACTTTCTCGATACCAGCTCATTATTTTTATGGATAGTGGTTTCAATCCTGAATATGCAAGGATAGTTAAAAAATACTCTTCCGCTCGTTTAGTTCTCTTCTTTTGGAACAAGTTAACCCATGAGAAACTTGATTTATTATCTGACACGAAAAAGGATGGAATCATTGACGATTATTACAGCTTTGATCCCATAGAAGCTAAGAAGTATGGGCTTTATCATAACTCTACTTTTTATAAATCATGTGTGGATTTGACGACGCAAACTCCTCAGTATGATTTATTTTTTGGAGGCAGCAATAAAGGAAGGCGAAATATTGCTCATGTCCTTAAAGAAAAGTTAGGAAATCTAGGGCTTTCGTTAAATCTTTTTATTATTGAAGGGGATGAGGGTAATAAAAATAAGGGCTATTTACCCTACCATCAATTTTTAGATTTTCTATCGCTTACAAATGGAATTTTAGAAATAATGCAGGAAGAGCAACATGGTCTCACATTGCGTACTATGGAGGCATTATTTTTCCAAAAGAAGCTCGTCACTACAAATTTAGAAATCAAACGATACTATTTCTATCATCCTGATAATATCTTTATTTTGGGTCATGATGCTTTAGAGGGTTTACCAGCGTTTATGAATAAACCTCATAAGCAGCTAAATTCCAATATGATTCGATTTTTCGAACCTGACTTATGGATTCAACGCTTCTTCTGTACAGAAAAACTAGAAGATAATTATTTATATTTTGACTCACTTGAACAGAAATGATAAATGAATAATCAAGAACTAGCTACTTACTTTTTCTTTTAAAGTGAACTAAAAAATCGAATACAGACTAGCTTGTTTTTGTAAATAATAAATATTGAGGGAGAGGAGGTTTAGGGTAAAACTATATCTTACTTCAGATTGCAACTCATATAGAAAAATTGTAAGTTACCCATTGGTAAGTGCTTGGATTTTTCAGAAAGTAATTTGGCTTCATATTTAAGCCGCATGAGCTTGATAAAAATAATTTCATTTAATAAAAAAGGAATAGAAACTTTCCTTTTAGTTCACAGTGTTTATATTTTAAAGGACTCAATAGTGGTTTTGTTTTTTCGATACTGAGTTTGGAGGAATTTTTGGGTGTCGGTAACCAATATTATCTATCATTGATACTAGCAATCGTTGTTGATAATATAATGTGGAAACAAAATCACCTATTTTTACTAAATAAACGTTATATAGAGTTACTTAAAACAACAATTATTCTTAAAAATAAAACAGTTTCCTTGAGTCACCCATTTTATTATGTTAGAGTGTTAATGTAAGCGTATGCGCTAAATTACTATAAGGTATCACATATTAGAGTCATGAGTGTTGTGTCCAGGGTATGTTTTGTCTTAGCTAGAATGAACTATTAAGTTTGACAATCCAGAAAGTAGACCTTATACCTACTGGAAAGAAAATTATGCTCTTCATTCTTAATCTCCTTTCGCTGACCTTAGTGATCCCAGTAGCTTGAGAGGAGACGATGGAAGAACTGGAAAAAGCATCGTTACCCAATCATCGGAGGGGGGGAATCGGTGGCTTAGTTGCTATTGCGTTCTTCATGCGTGGATTTTGGAAAACAATTCTGCTCCTTATCTTTATCATGGTAGGCGACTTTGTAGCTCTGTATTTACAAAGGTCAGGATTAATCGAACAATTTAAAAATCGTAAATAAAGATAGACAAGGAGAAATAGTATGGTACAAGAAAATATGAAACCTTTTGGCACAATGGCAGAAACACAAACTAACCCTTCTGATAAGACAACACCTGCACCTGCCCATGAAATTAATGGTGAATTGACTTATGAAGATAAAGGGGTTCAAAAAATCGTAGGGTATGCTTTGGAAAACGTTGATGGCTTACTTGCGGTTGAAGGAGGCTTCTTCTCTAATTTGACGAGCAAGTTAGTTAATACGGATAATGTCACTTCTGGCGTTGATGTGGAAGTGGGTAAAACTCAAGTCGCAGTGGACTTGAAAGTCATCACCGAGTATGGCAAAAACGTACCGGATATTTATGAGAAAATCAAAGCCGTTATTCTTAAAGAAGTGGCAAATATGACAGATTTAGATGTTGTGGAAGTCAATGTGACTGTGACTGATATCAAAACTAAAGCTGAACAAGAAGATGATGAAGTCACAGTGCAAGACCGTGTTGTAGGTGCTGGACAAAGCACTGGTAAATTCACTTCTAAACAAGTAGACAAAGTGGATGATATGACTCCTGAAAAAGGGCGGGTCGACTAGTTGTCTACCTTATAGACACTAAAAGACCTCTTCAAGAGGTCTTCTTTTTTAACTAGAGGAGGATATTAGATGTTTCAATATAGGATGTTAAAAACTGATGGACTTGATGAAAGTGCTATAAAGAATTTGAAAGATAAAAATGACGATAATATCATCTATTTTTACCATCCAACGAAGACTTTTTTTAAGCACTTAAAGCAACTCTATAAACTTGATATTCAATCATTATTTTATGATGAAAAAGAAGCAAAGTATGAGGCGAAAAATGAATCAGGAACAGAAAATATTGTCACGCTTCTTCTACTCTACCCCAAAGAAAGAACTGACGAACATATTGAACGAATGGTCAAGTCTCTTATTATTCTAAAATTTCAGACCACTACTTTTGTCATTACTGAAGAAAAGGAGGACTTTCTTTTACATTTTCTAAAGGATTATGAAACTAAGGAAATGACAGGCGGGGAGAGTTTAATAGGACTTATGAATGCAGCACTAGAAAAAATGTCCGATGATGCTCGAAAAATAAGAGATGAAATTACAGCAATAGAAACTTCAATTAGTAATTCTGGGCCCATTCGACCTATTTTTAATAATCTTCTTCAGTTAAAAAAACATTTGATTACCCTTACTTTAACTTACGATAGTGATGATAAACTAATCGAATTTTTCAAACGTGAGAAGGACTTACTTCAGCTTAAAACAAATGGTGTAAACGGAACGATACAGCTAGAAGAAAGTTTAGATACTCTGAAAAAACTTGTCAAATCTTATGATAGGTATCTTGGGCATCTTGATGTCATGATTACTAATCTTAGCTCTTTCCAATTGAACGCAATCATGAAAACTTTGACGGAGATTTCTATTGTTCTTACAGTTCCAACCATTATTTATGGTTTCTGGGGTATCAACGTGAAACTTCCATTTGATGGTATGGATTTTGGTTTTCTATTAGTGTTTGGAATCTCGTTAATAATTAGTAGTACTGTATGGTTTTGGATGAAGAGAATGAAATTTTTGTAATCCTAGTACTGTCTACGAACTTTCAGTACTGAAAGAATGTAAAAGACCACTGAAAGCTTGGCCCGTGGTCTTTTACATTCTTTTTATTTTAACAAGCGTCATCGACTTCCTCTAGTCCAACGGCTTGATCCCTAGTAATAGCACCATGTGAGAACTAGCGCCATGTTTCATAGCTGGATGAGTTAGGGCTTTATCAACTTCATTTTATTCACTCATTTATCCTCTGTATATTCTGTAAGGCGAGTCACACTTAGTCGCAAGTTGTATTTATCGCGCAGTTTCGCTATCGTGTTCATCCTGTGACTTTTGTGGTGGGCATCGAGTGCGGCTTGATTTTCCCATGCATCAATCAAAAGCAAAGCTTCTGGATCATCAAGCGGTTGAAAGTAGTCGTATCGCAAGTTGCCAGACTTAGCACGAATTTCAGCTACCGTACCGGATTCCAGCATTTCTTGAGCAAATTTTTGGGCAGCGTCGCCCTTACCACGGTAAATGATATTAATAATTAAGCTCATTTCCATACCTCCTTAGCAATGGCGAAGGCCAACCAAGCTTTTGGCCATCCTACGTAGAAAGCTAGATGTGTAATGGATTCAGAGATTTCCAACTGCGTCAAACCATTTTCTTTTCCTTTGCTCATATGAAATTTTAACTGTTCAAAGTTAGCGCCAGCTATTAAAGCTGTGATTGTTATTAGACTACGGTCGCGAGGTGAAAGTTCACTGTCACGTGTCCAGACTTGAGCGAATAATACATCATCATTGAGCTCTGCGAATTTTGGGGCGAAATATCCTAACTGATCGTGGCCAGCAGTTTGTTTTTCTGCCATTTTGATTCTCCTTTTTATTTATTAAATTCTGTGAGTATTTACGAAAATTACCAAGGCTGCGCGGTTGGTCCAACAGTGAACTCGCTCACATTGACATCAGCGGGTTGGTTCATGGCAAAGCTACTATACGAGGATAGGGTCAGGCTCAATCCCAAATTTATCATAGAGGCTATTCATATCCGCAGCGACTCTCTTGTTATTTTCCTTCCTACCTCGAAAAGATCGAACTCAGCTCCTTTCTTTTTGACTTGATAGTTTCATTTTAAACCTTGAAGTGGACTTCAAGTCAAGAGAAAAGTTTTTTATTGAAGATTATTTTGAAAAAACTGAGAGGATCCAAAGATTATTAGAAAAGTCATATAGTTGATTTAGAAAAAATGAAATGTTAGTGACTCAGAAAATCAAATTTATCAGTGACATTCTAATGTTTTTTGAGACTATTCTTAAGTATTATGTTTAGATTGGTTACTCATTAATTTTACTAAAATGGCGTGATAACTTAAAAAGCTATCACGCCTCTATTTTCTATGACTCATGAACAATTTCATTTCTATTCCAAAATTCTGTTCAAAAACTAATTATGTGGATTTCTCAAAAATTGTTACTATTTTATACTTAACACGTTTAATTATTTTATATCTTCTCTTTTCCTCCAGATAAATGATTAACCTCTATTTCAATAGAATCTAATTGGTCATTTTGATTTGAAGCGTTATATTGTATATCAAAAATAAATATAACCATAAATGAAATAAGCATTATGACACTAATACCAACGTAAGTCTTGTAGCCTAGGGCATCTATGAAATTAGAAAATACTAGATTCCCAAGAGGTTGTGCGCCATCGAACGCTAGGAAAGCTAATCCGAAAACTCTTCCCATATACTTCATATCCGTTTCTTTTTGAATAAACGTCGGTATACTTCCAAATAATTGTGCTTGAACAAATCCAAATACAATCATCATCCCTAACCAAGTGTATTGATTAAAATAACACGCTACTCCGAGTAATATTAGTGAAAATAGTATTAATTCTAAATACATTTTTGAACTACTAATACTTTTAGTTAGTCTAGCAAGATTTATTCCTCCCATTAACCCTCCTAGTGACATCAAAAGTAACGCTATACTGTATATATTAATATTGCTTCGAAAATAGTTTTTAGATAAGTAGGGAATCAGTAATAGAAATCCTGAGTAACATAAATTAAAAACTCCCATTGCAGAGATTAATAATATAAGCTTTCTAGTCCTCCTTATATACCTAAACCCTTCCATAAGATTCTCTATAAATTTTCCACGTATATTTGCTGAGGAAATCTTAGGAGGTTTAATTCTATTATTTATTAATGCTGCAAATAAAAAAAGAAACCCATTTACGAATAAAAATTGATTAAAAGAAAACTTTCCTAAAGAAAGGAAAATACTGCAAATCAGCGGTGCCAGAATACTAGCAAACCCATAAATTGTATTAGAGAGTGCATTAAATCTTTGGGTTTTATGTGATTTAATGATATTAGGCACCAAAGCTTTTACAGAAGGATAATTAACTGCCAACATAATATTTAAAGAAAATGTAGTTATTATTAAAAGCAAAGTTTGTGGGTGACTGGAACTTATAAATATCGCTCCTCCGAAATTAACAAGTGCTGATATTAAATTAGTTAGAAGGATAAGTCTTCTTGGGTTATATTTATCAACTAATACTCCGACGAATATATCAGTAATGATAAAAGCGACACCACTTATTGCTTGTATAATTCCTAACTGTTTTGTTGTACCCGTTGCTTCTACAATTAACCAATTTAGGCCAATTAAATATACTGAAAGCCCTAATTGTGATACAAAAGGGCTCATCATTAAAGGAATATGTTTATTCTCGAGGCTTTTTAAATACTTCAATTTGTCCCTCAACACCTAATAAATTTTGAATGCGGCATTTCAATTCGAGTATAGCTTGCTCACCTCTAATTTGTTGCTCTTCGTTAATTGCTTCAATCACCATAATTGCATTGTTTGTATCTTCAGTTAACATTGTTCTTTGTGCTTCACGCCAGTTAAAACTCCGACAAATTGCTCCCTCATTATCATAATAAATGACCTCGCCTGGTAATGCTGGCTCGTCTTTATCTGAATCCAGAGGCATAAAACTCTCGCCTCCGTTAGCAGTTCCTAAATGCATAATATCAGAAATCATGTTTAAGTCTTCACCACCACACGGTACACCATACTCTAAAGAAATACTATTATATATATCAACCAATGGATTTATCGAATTGAATTTTTGCCCTTGACTTACACGTTTTAATAGGGCTTCAATTGATGAGCGAGCTCCCTTTTTCTTTTTAAACTTGGTAAAAGCTTGTCTCCAGTCCTGGATGATAATATTTGAAGAAAAAGTATCTTCTGTTAAATATTTTTCAGATTTTAGGGTGGAATTATCTAGTAACTTTTGAGTTTTATCCATAATTTCTGGACGAATTTTATTGTCTACCCCTGTTATTGTTAACACACTTATGCTTGCATCAGGAAATATATCCCAAAAGCTACCATCTACTTTAAATTTAGAACCCATATTGTTTTCTCCTTTATTTTATTTATTTATTACTAACTTCATTAGGATATCTCTTTGCTTTTCTCTACCAAGCTTAAATATATGTTCACTAAAGTAAACAAAATTCATTTTTTTATAAAAATTAAGTGCATTTATATTTTTTTCCCATACACCAATCCAGACACTCGTTTTTTTAAGTTCTTTCGCCTGATTAATTGCGTAGTTTAAGAGATACCTTCCAAGTCCTAGACGCTTAAAGTGAGTCTTTATATAAATCCTTTCGATTTCTAAAGCATTTATATCATGTTTTTCTGATTGAGCATTAGAGACATTTAACTTTAGATAACCTGCTAATTCTTTTTTATAGTAAACAAAATAAAAATCCGACTCCAAATCTGAAAGTTCAGATTTCAATTGCTCAATATTATATGCATTTTTTAAATATTCTTTTAGATTTGCTTCATCGTTTGCATCCTTAAATGTATCGGAAAAAGTTTCAATACTTATTTCTTGTAATTGTTGCACATCTTTCAAGGTTACTTTTTTTAATATCATCTCTGATTCTTTTTTCATTTAATAATTTCTTCTGACTCCCTTCTTAACATCCAACCAATTTTGTGAGAGGTTATCAGCCATTTTATTTATTACTTCAACAAATAGTTCGATTTCTTCAGATGAAATATTTTCTAATGCAACTTTTGTTGAGTATTCATTTTCACGAATAATGACTGGATAAATTTTCTCTCCCTTTTGAGTAATAAAAAGATGTTTTTCTTTTTTATTCACTAAATCCTCTTTTTTAGTGATTAACCCTTTTTCTTCCAGCTTATTTATTGCTCTATTAGCAGTAGATTTATCTACGCACAGTAACTCTGATAAACGATGTTGAATGATACCTGGATTTTCTTTAATCCGACTTAGATAAAGATATTGACCTTTTGCTAGGTCAAATTGTGCAAATTCTACGTTACTAATCGAATCTAACGATCGTGAAATTGTTCCAATCTGTCTTAATATTTCGCTTTCCATTTTTAATCTCCTTCGTTAAAAAATATTATACTTCTTTTTTAGTGCATTTGCAACTATATTTTTTAATAAAAAGCTATCTAGTAGATAACTTAAAATTTGTACTCTCCAAATGCTTGCCAAATAATTGGTAAGAAAAGAGTAAAAACAAGTCATCTACTCACGATGGCTCTTTGTTCCATTTTATTTACTTCGCAAAAAATTTACTTCTTTTATACAGATAAAGCACTAGTAAATAAAGAATGATCGTAAAAGTAGTGATTCCGAAAAATCCTGTGAAATGAGTCAATAATATTCCGCCTAAAATTCCACTAATGGTCGTGCCTAAGTACATTGCTGCATTTGAAAGCGAGGACACGGTACTTCTTGCTGTCGTTGTTGTGCTTTGTAAGGTTGTCATAAAGATTGGGAAGACAAAGCCATTAAGCAGGAAAACTACTGCTAACATACCAACTGCCATCTCAATATTCGGTGAAAAAGGTGTAATGACATACAAAACGCAAAGGATGAGTAGGCCAATCAATAAAGATTTTGAAAGTCCCCATTTAGCAATGAGTTTATTTCCAAACAAAGTACCAATCAAGTTACCTACGCCAATAATAATCATTGCAGTTCCAATTTCAGAAACACTTAATCCAAAGTCCTTTGCAAACCAGGTCCCAATAAAGCTCAAAACAGCAAAATTTCCTGTTTGAAAAAGCAGATAAGCCACAAGATATTGAACGGTCTTTTGATTTTTCAACACTTCGGCATAAGTTTCAAAAATTCCCTTGCTTTTATCTAATTGTCCAGCAGTATTGAGGCTTGGAATCACAAAATTGATAATGAGCAACAAAACTATACTGAATGCTGAGATGAGATAAAAAGGTGCTCGCCAAGAAACGGATGCCAAGTAAGCTCCAATAGGTACTCCCAAGAGTTGTGATGCTGCTAGACCAGTGCTGGCAATTCCCATCATTTGAACAATTTTTTCTTTGGGCGATACCACAGGAATACTTGCCCAAACCTGAGGTGTCACAAAAGACGCACTGACTCCCGCACAAAATCGGAAAATTATCATCAGAGTAAAATTGGTCGCAAAACTACACAAAAAGGTTGAAATAGCAAAAGCAAGAAATCCAATTAACATGACTTTCTTACGGTCTCGTCCATCAGAAATTGGGCCACTAATGAGAGCGAAAACGGCATAACCTATTGCATAGGCACTGACCATCCACCCAGAAATACTTGGGTTAATCTTGTACAAATTTGATAATGTTGGCAGTAACGGGGAAATCAGAAAAGTATCCGTTCCAATTAAAAACATGACTAAGAAAAAAATCAATCCATATTTACGCATTATAATCTCCTATATTCTTTTAAATTTTATTTTTTACTTTATCTCAAGGACTTTTTAAGTAATAAGCGCAACCCAATAAGGATCAACTTTTTGTTCTAACATATAGGAGGCATGAATAGAAATGAAGCCTTCATCTGTCGTGTCTGAAGGTGCACCAATAGCTCTTGAAAATCCTCCATCTCTTGATTGATGTTGAGCTAGCCATACTTGGGCTTGTTCAACTTCTAACGGAAGGCTTCCTAGTAAATACAAAGCTCCAATCGCATGGTAACTTCCAACAAAACTAACAACTTGATTTTCTTGATATAAGAATCCACCTGTTTTGTCTTGTAAAGATTGAAGCCACTGAATAACTTTTTTCTCATGAGGGATTGCAACTCCTTGAACGAGCAGGCTATCAATACATCTAAATGTTGAAAAGACTTCTGACACTCCGTTTGGAATTACAGAAAATCCTCCATCTTCATTTTGGCAATTCAGTAAATATTGAATCAACTTTTCTTTATCTTTTGCTTCTGCATCCAATAAATGCAGAATAACCGCACCAAAATTGGTATGCCAAGTATCACTAGGATAACCTGGCGAATTTCCAAAACCGCCATCTTCGTTTTGGCAGGCTCTAACAAACTCTAAACATTTATTTACATCATAGTTTACTTGTCCCAAAATAAATTCAGAAGCAACGACACAATATGTCGTGAATAATTCTGATAGTAGTGAAGGTTGTTCGGCAAAACCTCCATCCTCATTTTGACAAGCAACAAGAGTAGTCTCTAGCTGCTTTTTATTTGGAATTTCTTCTCCAAGTAATGTCATATCTGCAATTACATGAAGGGCTGAAAAATTTTGAGGTGTTTTATCAGATTTTACTCCTAAAGGAGATTTATAAGCTGTCAAACCATAAGAAAAGCCAGAAATTGTCTTGTGAGACCATTCTTTATATTTTTCTATATCAATATGTTGCTGTGTCAATTTTCCTGCTGTGGCAGCATAAGGAAGGCTATTTTTATTTTTATCAAAGGAATGGCTTTGATAATCTATTTTTTTAAATTTTTGGCTCAATAACTTGGCATTTTCATCCAAAACCAATAGACCCAAAAGTTGAAGTGTTGTTATTTTTTCATGCAAAGGAAGGTAAGCTGTGTTCCCCACGTAAAAGGCACCTTTAGTATAGGTTGGTACCATAACGTGTCTCGCTATCGGAACCGTAGGACTTGTAGGGGTTGAAAACCAATTTCCTTGGCCAAAATTTATTCCTCCATTCTTAGTATCATAAAAATGAAGAATTTGTTCTTGCACTTCTTTCTTCATACTTTCAACAAGACTTTTAGTTGACGAATGGTCTATCTTATTCAAAGCCATAAGAAATACTGCATGACTTAACATTGATTTTATTGGAAAAGGAGATTCACTTTTTTGATAATAGGCACTAATTACACTGACTGAAATTGTTCCATCTTTGTCCGATTTGTCCCAAAAACCTTTTGTCAACGGATGTCTGTAATGTCGGTCAATGAAACTAATTGTGTCTTTGATAACACCAGTAAATTTTTGTCGTTCTTTTTCATCCAACGCACTTATAGCTAAAATCATTACAGACATATCTAGGAGCTTTTTTCCTGCAAAAAACATAGGGGTGCCATCTCCGTTGATTTTAGAATATGCCCCTTTTTCAGGATCAATAAAGGCTTTGAGAAAATCAATAAATATACTGCCCAAATCTGTTCTTCCAATTTGATTTAAGATATAAAGTAAAAGAGAAACATCTAATAACTTAATAGAGGTATCAATAGCATCATTCCAATCCTGACTTAATATAGTTGCTTTGTTTTTAATGATATATTGTTTACTTATTCTTTCGATTGCTTCAGAAGAAGTTTTTACCAAAATTTTATCTTCTAAACCTCTAGCTGCAACGTAACGTGCAAATTGAGCAAGAGCTTGTATGAAAATTGTTTTTACTATCCCTATCTCTTGCTTAATATTTGTTCCATCAAGAATTTCATAGAATCCTCCATTTTCTTTGTCTTGGAATTGTTCCATATCTTTCAACAACGTTAAAACCATCTTTTTATCATTTTGCTTTGAAAAGGCGAGAAGACCTAAAGAAACATCAAGAAGTGTTTTATCTTCTGTCACAATATCCTGTTTGTCCCGATTAACAACACTATAAAATGCTCCGTAATACTCATCATAAAGATTATTTTTGATGTAATCCGAAAGAGTTTTTAAAATATAAACCATCTTCATTCACCTCCATTTACAATCAACTTCATGATAAGTTCAGCGGCCTCAGTCAAGCCATTATGTGTTGGAGTCAGTTTTTGATAAGCTGCAATAAAATCAACCTGTTGGCTCAAAACTTTTTTTATCAAAGCACAAAATTCTGGAATATCATAACCCGAAAATACAGGAGTTCCCACTTCCTCTAAGCGTTTATATGCTTCTAACTCATGGTATTCCATAAAACTAGATAGATAAAAAATAGTAGGGATATTTAAATAAGCAACTTCAGTTACTGTAATCCAACCTGGATGCGATATGAGCAAAGCAGAATTTTGAATTAACTCCTTCCAATTTGGAATGTATGGCAATTTAATAAGACCACCTGCTTTTTGCGGTTTCTCTGAGGCACCAATCAAAACCATTTGAAGTTCAGGCACAGCTTTTTTTAATACTTTAAAAGTTTCCTCATAAAATTCAAAATTTTTATTTTTATTTTCTGCTAACATGGTAGTGCTACTAACAGTTGCGACTATATAAGGAAGAGTTTTATCAATTTTTAAATAATCAAAATCTAATGTCTTTTCTTTACTTTGTTCTTCTAGATACATCGAACCTGTAAAATGTACTTTTTCAAGATTACTCTGTAAATATTTATCACTTTCAAAGGAATCTAAAAATAATTTATCCGTGATAATCAAATCTGTGCTTTTTACCAACCACTTAAATAAACGATTCAAATCCTTTTGAGCGGAGCGTATCTCTTCCTGATTAACAGTAAAGCCTCCTAAAATCAAATCTTCTATTTTAACATCCACTAATGTAAAATTGTGCCGTTCTGTTACAAAAACAGTCTTAATCCCTGCCATAACTGCTGCAAATGAAGCGTTAATATTATAATCACTAATTAAAAGATCAGCTTCTTGTTCATCAATCAGTTGTAAATAATGAAGAATTTTATCACCATTAAAAAATGTAGGAACAAAATATTTTGAAATCATAGAATCCCAGTTCAAATTCTTTTCCAAATGAGAGCTTTGAGAGAAGTCTATAATCCCTGTTGGGTTTAAATCAACAACTTTTATGTCTGCTTCTTGAAATAATGTAGTAAAAACATCTTGCCTTGAGCCAAGTAAAACCGTAATTTCAAGCTTTGGATCTATTGTTTTGAGTTTTTTAGCAATCGTAAGCATTCTCATATTGTGCCCCGTCCCTGTGGGATTTGGGGCTAATAAAATCTTTTTCATAACCAGCCTCTAAAATTTTCTAACAAATTGTGATTTATCAACGATTGTATTATCAGGAATTGTTACTCCTGCTAAAATAATCGCCGAATCCTTAATAACCACACTACTTCCAATAATGACAGGTGCAAAAGTCATAGGGAGCTTTGAATAGTGATAATCATGGCTATTAGAAACAATATGCACATTATTTCCAATCCATGAATTATTTCCAATTTCTATCTGTCCTGCACCTTCCAAAATATTTCCATTGCCAATTTTAACGTTTTTCCCAAATTTGATGAAACCGTTCGTTACGCTATTACCAATCAAAATATTTCCATAACCTATTTTGCTTGGCTGGCCGATGAAATCAGCAGAAATATAATTTCCCGATTCATCTTCTCTTAAGTAACTGCCTAAATTTTTCAATTTCAAATTTTTCTCTAAAGCGAGTTTGAAATCTGGGAAACCATTATTTTCAAAATTTCTTTCTTTAATTTCAAGTTTATCTCTTCCGTACACTACTGAGTTGTCAGGGATGTATTGTGAAACAACGGTATGAGCACCGATAACCACATTATTGCCAACATGTACTTTTCCATAGATACAACTATCCGAACCAATCCAGCAATTATTCCCAATAATAGCTGATTTTATTTTTGTATTAGAGGCAATTTGAGTATGGTCCCCGATGATAGCATCTTGAATCTGACACCTAAAATTGATAAAAACATCATCGCCAATGGTTGAACGATTTAGCTTTGTTTCTGCTCGTATCCAAATATCATTTCCCAAAATACTTTTACGGCACTCAACATTTTCATCAATAAGCTGGTTCATAATTACTTCCTCATATTAGTACGATTGTTCAACGACTTTTGAACTATTATATAAAAGATAATACTAGATTTATAGTGAATCTAGGAAACCTTCCAAATACCGATCGAAAAGTTCATGGTTAATTGAAACATATTTTTCTCTTGATTCTTTTCGAGTAAAAGTCAATCCTGCTTCTCTCAAAGTTTTGAAGTGATAAGAAGCCGCAGATTTGGTTAAATTGACATTATCGCCTATTTCTCCACAACTCACTTCCGTCCCTTTTTTGATAAGAAATCGGATAATTTCAAGACGTATAGGCTCTGATAAAGCTTTAAAAATTTTACTTCTTATTTCATCTTCTGCTTTTTTTGATAGTTCAATAGTCATTGTATTATTTTACTACTTTTATCTTGATTCTTCAAGATAATTTATTCATACTTCTATAATAGATGAAACTAATTTATATTCCATTGTTGTTAGAAATGAGAAATCAATATAACTCATCCTCTTTTGTTGTTTTTCCGCATCCTCTAAAAAGGGCATTTGGCTAATTTGAGGCATCCTCTTGGAGTGGTAAAAGGGTATTTTATTCGGCAATTATAGGCAATTTTTCACAAACTAGGAGGTAGTTTCACAACTATCATTGTAAATTTCATCTGATTTATTTCACAGAAAAAAGCCCTGAACGCTTAGTGGTTCAACGTTTGTCGCCACTATTATCGTACCTTTTCATATTATGAGCGCACTATGAGCATTGGGTTTTGACAAGTATAGGCAAGCTATTTTTTAGAATGGGAATGAAATACTCTTCCAAGGCTTTTCAAATTATTATTTGTTTTTCAATCCAACTAATTCTCGTTGCTTACGATTTGCTTCATCTGCGAAAAATTTAAAAACAGTTTTAACTTCCTTAGCCGTAGCTTCATTTGAGAGTTTTCCTAAACTCGAACCATACTTATTAGCTATTTCTTGCACTTTTTCTTTTTCAGTCATTAATTTTTTCCTCCAATTCTTCACGAGTATATTCCTGAGCGATAACAAGTTCAATATTTTCTGCATCAAAATGAACATCAGAAATATTATTATTAAAGTCTTTTAACACAATGTTTAACTCAACTTCAGGATACTTTGCCTTCGCTTTGATAATATTTTCTCTTGATTTAAAAAAAGCATTAATAAACGTTTGTTTTGGTACAACTCGTCCTTCTACTTTCTCTCGCTTTTTAGTAAAATCCCATGCAATCAAAGGTTTTTGATAAACATAAAATATTATTGGTTTAAAATTATTTTTTATGACACGCTTAATATTGTTGTTCGAGCTAATCAAAGCAAAAGTTGCATCTAGAATAAAAGAGTACTCATTTTCAACCATATATTTAAACGATTGCTCTACCAGCCATGAAGCTGCTTTTTGAAATTCACTTGAGTTGCTTCCATTATAACCAGGAAACTTTGAACGAAAATAATCTGCATCAATTACAACATAATCAGGATAAATAGATGAAATAGAGCTTGCGACTTCACTTTTTCCGGCACCAGGACTTCCAGCCATAAATACGGCAGTTTTATCTTCAAGCTTCTTTTTATCTTCTACAATATCAGCTATAAAATTATCTTTATGTTTTTTTGCGTACTCCAAATGAAAATCAATCTGCTCAACCATCTATCTCCCTCCTGATCTCTTGATATACCTATCTTAACATATTTTTAGAACATGAGCTAAAAATTTAAGCCCTATATTAAGTACGGTATTCAAATATAGGGAAAGTAATTGCTATATGTCAGTCGTGAATTTTATAAAAAATCTACATGCTTAAAATTTTTTCCATCCACTTTATTATACCATAAAGAAAAATGCTTATGATTAATATGAAAACACAGTTCAATAATTTTATTAAAAATAACAAGCATGAAAAAAGACCGCTTAGCAAGGAGTTCGAGGTAATATTATTTCCATTTTTGTTTTACGATCTCTAGTTTTTTTGTATAGCTGTAATGTTCCACCGTCTCGATTTGGAAATCATCCAAATTTTGTGCCAAATCCCCCTCACATTTCAAACTAAACCATTCAATAATTACTTCATCTCCTTCTAAGTTATCCTTTTCTCTTTTATACGTTGCTTCTATTTTCATACTGTCTTTGATACAATAACAAATTGGGTTTTGGTCGTTTCACACTATGTAAAATTGGGTTTTGGGTACAAAAAAACGCCTAACCACTGGGGTTAGACGTTGATATTATTTTAATCCACTGATTGAATCAAGTCTCCAGAGACATCTACCTTTCCTTCTTTTACCAGATAATCGAATGCTTGCATATATACACACTTATAACCTTGTGTTAGGCGTGTTTTATCAAAGACTTCCTTGTTTATGTGTCGCATTAAATCGATTGTTTTATATCCCACATATTTTTTAGCAACTATCATGATTATATCTGATAACCCTGTAATATTGGCTTTGAAGTCATAGACATCTCCATAAAAGAACGGAAGAGCACTTTCTTCTTCGAAAGCTGAGACCATGATTAAATTGGAGACTTCTTCTTCAACAGAATTTGACGCCAACTCGGGTTCATCTAAATCAGAATAATTTTCAATAGCTTGCTCGATTGCATTTATAAGGTTGTTTTTTTCGTTTGTATTGTCATGAATCCATGTTGTCGACCAAACTCTATAAAAATTCCAGCCTTTTGATTCTAATATTTCTTGTCTCAAACGGTCTCTATCTCGGGCTGTTCTTGAAGAGTGGTAAGCAGCTCCATCACATTCGACAGCTAGCACATATCTTCCAGGAATTTTTGGATGGACTACTGCCATATCAATGCGGTACCCAGAAGAACCAACTTGTGTATGGACATTATATCCTTTGTTTTTCAAATAATCATACACGTTCTCTTCAAAGTCAGAATCAAACTCAGTAATGGATTCTTCATCAAAAAGATCGTAACCAATTAGTGCTCCAACCCCTTTTTCTGCAAACTCGAGAAAATCTCGAAACATTAAACGATTCTCATTAGTAGTTCCCTCTACTGAAATATCAGTGCCCTTCATACTTGAAATAACATTCATAGTCTCTCTTGCACGTGAAACTGCTACATTAAGCCTTCTTTCACCACCTGTTTGAGTCAAAGGCCCAAAATTCATTCTTATCTTACCGTTTGGGCCTTTTCCATATCCTATACTTAAAATAATGACATCTCTCTCATCGCCTTGAACATTTTCAAGGTTTTTTACGAAAAATGGCTCAGGACTATTTTCATCAAAAAAGCTTTCAAGCTCAGGATGCTCTTCTCTTAATTGAAGTATTTTTTCTTCGATAATTCGTGCTTGACTCATACCAAACGCTACTACACCGAGTGATTTGTTCGGACAATTGGAAGCGATATCCATCACCGCTTTTGCAACTTCAGCAGCTTCTATAGAATTGCCTGATTTCGATTCCCAAAGACCATTCTGAACGTAAGTAAACTTAACATTACTATGAACATCAGAATTGTCAGTCGGGAATGTGTAAAGACGATTATTATAGAATTTATGGTTTGAAAACGTAATTAGCGACTCATCTTTACTACGATAATGCCAATTCAAATAGGTCTCTGGTATTTTTACGCTCAGTTCATCCAGAATAGACTCTAAATCTTGAACATCAACCTCATCCTCAGATAATTCATCATTTTCACTAGATGAATCAAAGAACGAAGTAGGAGGCATTTGTTTACTATCCCCAGCAACAATGATTTGTTTCCCACGGCTAATTGCAGCAACTGCATATTCCGGCTTTACTTGTGATGCCTCATCAAAAATAACCAAATCAAACTCCCACTCTTTATTAGATGCAAAATAAGTGCTCACTGTAATTGGCGACATCATGATACAGGGCTTTAGCCTTGGTAGCAAAGTCGGCAAATTTTGAATCAATTTCCGAGTAGGCATTAATCTAGATTTTTTTGCTATCTCCTTCTTCAATATTGAAATTTCTCCACCAGTGACCTTCACATTCTCATTAACGCTAGGTAACCTATCAACCAGTTCCTTAAAAATTCGATCACGTGCCAAAGAAAAAGTATTTTTGTCTTCCCGTTTGAATTTCGCAATTCTCGTAGACAACTCCTTAGTTGACAAGGTGCTTATTTTAGAGTAATTAGGGCTATTCTCAAGAACAAGAAGAATATACCGCTTCAAAAAAATTGGGAGAACCTTACTTGACGGGATTGCTGTCTTCTCTAGTTTAGAAACAAAATCATTTAATCCATAACTACCAAGCAATTCTTGCTTAATACGTTTATGTGTGAAGAACTCTTCGCGCAAGTTAAAATCTAGGTTGTCAATAAAGGCAAGAATTGATTTTTGATCCTTTTTAATGTTCGGGAAATCATCTGAGAACACATCTTTCAACTTCAATAAATTCTTTTTATTCTCAAGTCGTTCCTTTACTAACTCCATAAGGCTTATCCAATCGATTGAAATGGATCCATCAATAATCATCTCAACTTTTTCAAGAGGTACATACCAACCATCTCTGAATATTACTCTTTTGATTTCTAAAAGCCAATTATTCCATTTTAACCATTGCACTAAAAGATCTGAATCAATCTCATCGGAAGTCCCTAATTTTTTTGCTAAATTTCTTTCTAGCAAAAGGATTTCGGCATTCAGAATATCCACTTCAGATTTTTCGTTTTTAATTACAGACAATTTTTCAACATTGCTGATTAATTGTTCGTAACTTAATTTCAATTCTTTGGTCAATCTCTTATTCCTTGTAAAAATATCCTTATACTCACTCGAAAAAAGTCGTTTAAACATCGACTTATATTCATACTTTAGAACTTTAACTAATTGGTCAACATTTTCAGTATTGAGGAATTCATCTTCAAAAATATCCTTAACCCTATGCTCATTATCGGATATTGATTTTTTTAGTCCTTTCTTTTTCTTGTGTTTTGATAGTACTTTCTCAAGTTCTGAAATTACTTCTGGCAAATTTAACGATATCCATTTTGAAGGGAAATATCCATCTTTTTTTAAAATCAAGTCTCGAAACTGCTCAATGCTAACTTGTATATCTTCATCACTAAATTTATTTGATAGGATTGTTTGAATATCTTTTTCCAACTCTTCATTTCCAACAATCGTTTTACTTATTTTAGTAAATAATTCGGAAATTGAAGTAATTTTCGTATAAGTCGGATCCCCTCTAAATTCTTTCCAACCGTTTTCTTTATGTCTGAATGTATCTGAAATATAAGATTTTCCAAGCTCATCAACTTTTTGAAAAAGTTGTGTCATCGAATCATAAGTCAATTTCAATGTTGAATTATCCACATCAAAGAGCAAATCTTGTTCTTCAAGAACATTTGCGAGTTTTCCATGCAAAAAATAAAAAGATTTTTTTACGCTATTGTTCTCATCGTGTACGATTCCGTCATACTCATTTAGTTGGTTCGCTTCATTATTCAAATTATTGTATATCGATAAATTTTCATCTTTAAAGCGATATAACTGTTCAGATAGTTGCAGGGAGCTTTGAAGTTGATTCCTAATGTCCCCCTTTTTCTGTTTTGTGTTATGCAAGGTTAGTATAAACTCAGATAGCCCCTTTTGTTGCAATTTATGATAAACAACTTCAAGTGCTGCTTGTTTTTCAGAGACAAAAAGAACCTTTCTTCCCATACCGAGTTGTTCTGCTATGATATTCGAAATAGTTTGAGATTTTCCTGTTCCTGGAGGTCCTTGGAGAACAAAACTATCTCCTCGTCTTGCTCTACTTATTGCCTCTTGCTGACTCGAATCAGCATCTAGTATTTGTAGGCGTTCTCTTGAGTCCTCGTTTTTTAGATCAATTTCTTTGTTATACTCATCAAATAATTTTTCTACTTCAGCATCTATTTCTTCGGCTAGTGCCTTAATAAATGGATTAGCATGGATATTTTCTTTATTGGCTTCTAAGTCTTTTTGGATGACTAAATTCTGGAAGTTGAAAGTGTCTATAATGACCGTCTCAGAAATTGTCCACCCGAGTTTTTTTATGATTGCTTCCACATATAAAAAAACTTCCGAGATTGATGAGAATGTAAAGTTCTCATCAATCGAAACTCCGAAATCATCAAGTACCTTCTTAATAATTACCGGATTAATAGATATTTCTTCATCTTCTTTCAGACTTACTACTATTGGGGATGACAAGTTTTCTCTTTGTATGCGAATAGGAACTAGTATTAAAGGAGACTCTAATTGTTTGCCAAAACTATCATCCTCCGCCCACTGCAACAGTCCAAAAGCAGCATATCCAATATTAAATCCCATCTCATCTTCAGCAGACTTTACTTGCTTACGAATATATTCAAGTTTCCTTGTCCGATCCTTTATGAATTGATTTTGTTCTTCATCTAACGATAAATTTGGAGTTACGTCATAAAAAAAGCCATCACCATTAACAAGCGTATCGAACAAGCATTCAACATTACCATCAATTTTAAAAGTGCCCGTCTTTCTTTGCTTATAATTCAATAAACGATTCCGTTTTGATAAATCCAGTAGTTTCTTATTCCATAATTTAAACTTTTCCTCAAACAGACCTGAAGACATTCCTTTTGACATTATTAACCCCCGCCTTTTCCTCATTCCTCGATACTTTTACAGAAGAAACTGGGTAATATCCATTTTCCAATAGCCAACCCTTTCCCTATGTAACTGTTGTTATAATTATATCACATATCACTATATTGCTTAAAATAATAACGCCTAACCGCTAGGGTTAGACGATTCGTTATTTCAAACGCTCACTTCACTCCCGTCCTTAAACCGCACAATCACGTCCTCCTGCCCAACCGTTATGCACTCCACCAAGTTTTGAAATTGTTCCTCATTATACTCGGTTACCATGCCAACCTTTTTGATTTCAGAAATGAAACGTTCAATGTTTTCTCGCTTGACGTTTCGCTTTAGAATTTCGTCTTTGACTGCTTCTAGCTTTGCGTTAGCATCTTCAAACTGTTTTACTAAACCGTTGTATCGTTTCTCGTATTCCACTTGGTCAAGTGCGACTCGTGCATTTTCTTCAATCGCTGCGTTAATGGTTTCTGCGAAATCGTTCACTTGAGTTTCGAGTATTTCTTGTTCAAGGCTCAATTCTGTTATGCCAAATAGTAGTTCTTTCATCTCCTTGAAGTTTGAAATAATTTCTTCTCGGACGTCTAGCAGTTTATTGACTGCTGCTACAAAAATCTCTTTTATCTCATCATCTGTTTTGTGTGGCGTTTGGCATTTCCCAATGCCTTCATACTTGTGATTACATTGCCAGACAACTCTTCGGTATTTCGAGTTCGAATGCCATACCTTGCTGCCGTACCATGACCCACATTTGCAACACTTAATCTTGCTTGAAAAGGTACGAACACTACTGAGACGATTCTTCCCTTTCGTTCTTAGAGCAACTTTGTTTTGCACGGTGTCCCAAATCGCTGGATCGATGATTGCCTCATGGTTGGCTTTGACGTAGTACTGGGTAATCTCCCCAGCGTTTTATTTCTTCTCGTTGGTCAAGAAATCGACCGTGTAGTATTTCTGCAGTAAGGCATCT
This sequence comes from Lactococcus sp. S-13, assembly GCF_004210295.1. Taxonomy (NCBI): domain Bacteria; kingdom Bacillati; phylum Bacillota; class Bacilli; order Lactobacillales; family Streptococcaceae; genus Lactococcus; species Lactococcus kimchii. The sequence goes on from NZ_SDAK01000001.1 coordinate 328,041, forward strand.
CCCTTGTACTTCTCGTTTGTCAGAATACTTTTGATGTGACCTGCGTTCCAAGGTGTCCCGTCATGATTCGCTTTTGGAACGTTTTCTTCGGTTAAGAGTTTCGCTATGGCATAATAAGGTTTCCCTTTTAAGAACAAGGCATAAATGCGTTTGACGATTTTGGCTTGTTCTGGGTTTACGACTAGGTTCCTGTCTGGCCCCATGTCATAGCCTAAGAATCGTTTGAACGGAACGGTCACTTTTCCGTCTGCGAATCGTTTCCTGTGTCCCCAACTCACGTTTTCACTAATGGAACGTGACTCTTCTTGAGCCAGACTCGACATAATCGTGATGAGGAGTTCGCCTTTTGAATCTAGCGTCCAAATGTTTTCTTTCTCAAAAAATATCTCCACACCTTTTTCTTTGAGTTGTCGAACGGTCGTTAAGCTATCTACGGTATTTCTGGCGAACCTGCTTACGGATTTCGTCACGATTAAATCAATTTTACCGTCTAAGGCATCTGTGATCATCTTCTGAAAGCCAATCCGCTTTTTCGTGTTGGTTGCGGTAATGCCTTCATCTGAATACATTCCTGCAAAGTCCCAATCTTCCCGACCTTGGATGTAGGTCGTGTAGTAATCAATCTGCGCCTCGTAGCTTGTTTGCTGTTCTTCTTGCTCGGTTGACACACGAGCGTAGGCAGCCACTCTTCGCTTTTTCATCTGCGTGATTGCCGTTTGGTTGAACTTACTTATCGTTGCGGGTATCGTGGTTACTTTTTTGCTCACGTTTTTCTCGCTTCCTTCCTTTTAATTTTTTGCTTAGTGCTTGTCGCATTTCATCTGTCCATTCTACTTTTCTGGGGTTTTCGTGTCTCTCAAATGTACGCTGCACCACTTTGCCATTTTGAAAAACAAAGTCTAGTTGAAATTCTGTTGTAAGAATATGATCGATTTCTTTTGAGAATTGCTCCTCGTCAAAGTCTGCTAAACCTAATACATCTGAGGCTATTTCTTTGATTTGCCATTCCTTGATGTTTTTGGAGGGACAAAATTTTGCTCCTTTGTTTTGCTTCGTTCGACAGCTCCAAAAATGATAAGGCTTCTTCGCACTGCTAATTCGCCTTTGATAATTATAACCACAACAGCCACAACGAATGTTACTCGTCAAGCAACTCGTGTTGATGCTCCAATTCGATGTGACTCCTTGTGCTTGTCGGCTCGTTCTTCTTGGACTGCTTGAAAAGTCTCAAGTGAGATGATTGCCTCATGATGATTTTCCACCAAATATTGGGGTAACTCTCCATTGTTCCGTTTTGACTTTTTCGTCAAGGGATCGACGACAAACTCTTTTTGAAGCAGTAGATTTCCTGTATAGGTCACGTTAAGTAATATACTTCGAACTGATTCGCCTTTGAAATCTCCACCTGTAAATCCTTTAATGCCTCGTGCTGTTAGCATTTTGGCTGTTTTCTCTGCCGAGATTTGCTTGAAGTAATTGGCATAGATTTCTTGTACTACCTTAGCCTCTTTAGGCACTACAACAAGGTCATCCCCTTGCCAGCGATAGCCATACAGATTAATTCTTGCATTGGGCTTGCCTTTTTTGTAGCGTTTTTGAATGCTCCATTTGATGTTTTTACTCATACTTTGGATTTCTTCTTGGGCAAATGAGGCAAGAATCGAGAGCATCAATTCTCCGTCACCAGACATGGAGCGGATGTTTTCTTTTTCAAATACTACCTCTACCCCTAATGTTTTGAGATGCCGAACCGTTTCAAGTAGGTCGACTGTGTTTCTTGCAAACCTTGAGATGTTCTTCGTCAATATCACATCGATTTTTCCGTCTTCGCAATCTTGAAGCATTTGCTTAAATGATGTTCTCGCACTGACTGAACCACCTGATATGCCATTATCTGAGTAGACACCTGCATATTCCCATTCAGGGTTTTTCTGAATGTAGGCTGAGTAATAGCTGATTTGAGCAGACAAGGAATGTGGCGTTCTGCCTTTGTCTGCGGAGACTCGTGCGTAGGCGGCAACCCGTAGTCGTTTCTTGATGACAGGTCTAGTCGCCTTGATTTTTTGTATCTTTTTCACGATGAATCTCCTCCTTTCATACGTCTATCTATCACTCTAAAGGCCTTAAATAGCAAGTATTTACCTCAGTAATTGCGGAATAATGGGCTGGTATTTTTGAATGAGAAACTCCTTGATTTGGCGGTATTCCTTTTTTGAAATCAGTTGATTTTCAAGGAGCTGTTTTGTTGTTGATATACTCAATTCATAGAGTAATTCATTACGATCGTTCATCTGTTTTTCCTCCGAATCGTTCTTTGATGTAGCATTCATGACTGCAGTACTTGCGTATTGATTTTTCACTTACCTTGACTGTTTTCTCGCAACACGGACAGATGATGGGCTTGCCTCTTTTTAAATTGCCTTTGGATCGATTCTTTCGCCACCAATTTAACCGACAGATTGGACTACAGAATGCTTGAAATTTTCGTTTTTCTTTTTGTTCAAGCGGTTGATGACATTCTCGACAGGCGTTTATGCTCATGTTATGGGGTGCGGCTCTTACACCTGTCAGTCCTTGTTTCTTGCAGTAATACTTGACCGCATCTACCGATACACTTAGATGTATAGATATCTTTTTATAGCCAAAGCCTTGTTGCCGTAATCGGATGATTTCGTTTTTCTGTTCTTGATTCATTTTCATCGCCTCCTAAGTTACAGGCAAAGAAAATCGTCAAAAATAAACCCCCTATTAATATTTTTTTGCCGTAAAACAAAAAAACTCCTACAAGCATGACGTGAATCACACTTGTAGGAGTTTAATTTAGCTGATGAAAATATAATCATCACTTTCTTCTTTGCCAGTATTCCGCCCAACTGCACAGTAACCAATCGGTGCTCTCGCCCAGACCCAGTCATCTGAAATCGTGAACTGCTCTGCTTTTGGCAATGTCCAGGTTGCCCCTTTGTTGTAGGTGCCCACAACTGCTCCTGCGAGACTTGGCTTGTTTCGTACGTTGAGTCCGTTGATTTGAACCGTCAAGCGTTTTGTAGGGGTTGCTGGTGCTGGGGTTGACGAACTGGACGGATAGATTTTATTGTCTTTCTCGTCAAAGACGGCGTAGCCTGAATTGCTATCGGCACATTTTTTGGCATTGGTTAAATCTTTAAAGGCTCCTTTTTGACTTTTGGCATCTGCCCATGTCTTTCGGACACGATAAAGCCCACTTGTTGGTTGTGGTGCGGAAGTCCCATTATTTATCGCATTTGCCTTGTTACAGATTTCTTGCACTCGTGGTTTCAAGTAGGGACCAGGGCATGAGGTCGCTGAAAAATCGGAATGGACAAAGAGATTCTTACCCATAACCAAAGTGCCTAAGCCGTGACGTTTGGCAATATCCGCACAAAGCTTGGCACTTGCTTCAATCGTTGCCTGCGCCACCTGCCAAGTTGGGTCGCCCGTCAGATTACAATGTTCAATGCCGATACTTGAGATGTTAGCGTTCCAATTGCCTGCGTGCCATGCGGTGTTGTTCTCATCCACGTAGGCTCTGATTTCGCCGTTCTTGCCAATGCCGTAATGTGCAGATGCCTCTCTCGTTTGCCAGATGCCTGGCACAATGTCATAATTTGTCCCTGCCATGTGATGCAGAACGATTTTATTTATTGTTGCTCCGCTTCGTCCCTCGCTGTAATGCGGGAAACTTTGAAAGCCGTATTTAGTTGCTAGATTACTGATACCCATTTTATTTGTCCTCCTTGGCTAAATTTGCCAAAATGTCTCGCAGTTTTTCTGGGACTGGTAGCCCCAAGTTCACTGCGTTTTCTAAAATTGAAATCCCCTCATTTGAGACGTAAAAGAAAATCACTGCCGTGCAAATCACGCCATGATCACCGACAAAATAAATGTCGATGATATGGGCAATCCCGACTAGCAGAAAAATCATGATTTTCTTGACAATCCCTTTTGAGCCAATGCTGCTTGAGAGTTCTTTTCGCACAATCGCTAGCAGCACGCCTGTGATGTAGTCCACCACGATAAAGGCGAGTAAGACGTAGATGGTTTCGTGGTTACCAAAAAACCAACCCAACGCTCCGCCTAGTGTGGTTAAACTGACTTGTATCCAATGCCATAAGTTCATTTTACTTCCTCCATTTCGTTTTCTAATTGTTCTAAGATGAAATCAAGCAATTCAGCTTGATTGCCTGAATAGCTGACCTCGCTGTTTTCCAAGGTTTCTATCAAGATTGGAAACTTGTCTTTAATTTCCGCCACATCAAGACTGATTGCTTCTTGTAAGAGTGCCTGTTTTTCTTGATGATAGGTTTCTGCTGTTGCTTCGACCAAAGAAAAAGAACCCTCGTGTTGTACAAGTGTTCCGTTTTCATCTTTCATACCGAATTTCTCGAGCAGCTCAATCTCATCTTTGTACAACTCGTCAATCTTGACTTGTAGCCGTTTGATGAGTTTGGTGCGCACACGGCTTGCTTTGGGTGGCAGTTCAACTTGTGTTAAAAAATCAAGTGTCGCTACCAACCGTTCATTTTTTAGTTTGGTCATCGTTCAATTTCTCCTTTAATTCGCCGACCTGAACGCATAAATCGTCCACGACTAATACTAAAAGTTCCACCATATCCACATCAATCTGTATCGGTGGTTCTGGTTCAAAGTGTTCTTTTGTGAGTGCTTTGTTGGGGTGTTCTTCCATTGTCTCCTCCTAACTGTACTGTGTCCACGTATTAAAGGCTTGCGCTGCGTACCAACTGGTTACCTTGCCTGTGCTATCAATGGCACTGGGTAAGACAATCGTTCGCCCAGCTAACTTCTTACAAATTTCTCGGATAATCCCGAAATCCACATAAACGTCATCATCACAGAAAAATAGGTTTGAGCCCGCAAAAACAATCCCAGCCTTTCCACCTCCTGACTGAATGGTTTCATAGCTACTGCCAATGGTGGTTGTAGTCAGTCTTACATGGCGTTCTGTGCCGTCTGAATAACACACGCCGATTTTATCTTGAAAATAGACAATGTCATCAAAGTGGAATCCTTTACTCATGCCGTTTTGAAGTTTCTTGGCATACCATGCGAGTTTGATATTATTTGTCCCACCGGAGGTGTCTTGATGTGCCCACGTCATGTATTGCGCACCGTAAGCAAGGTCAAAGTCCAGTCCTTTCCAATCTGTGTGTCCTGTGATATTGTTCGCCCCAATCGTCCCAACCAATGTCCCCTCACGGTTAATCGTAATCCCTTGCGAGTCAATCCGTGTGACGAGAGTATTGCCGTCATAGTAACCAATGGTGGTGCCTGTAATTCGTATAGAGCTACTTGCCGTAATGGCTGTGAGGATATTGGCAGCTAATTTATCTGCGGTAATGGAACTCGCCGCAATGCGTGCAGCACTTAGTGTGCCTGTGGTAATCTTCGCGGCATCGAGACTTGCGATTTTCGCACACGCATCATGGTGGCGTTCGTTGGTACTGTGACACTCGCTGATGAACTCGTATAGGAGATTTGCACATAGTCCACTGTCCCTGTGGGGCTGAGTGTATAAGGTGTGGTTGTGGCGTTATAAATCCCTGCGTAACTCCCATTTTTGATAGAGAAGAAGGCAATATAAACATTCTCAGTGATCGTAGCTTGAACACTTGCTGGAATTCGCCAAGAGTGAACCGTGTTTGCGGTTGCCGTGACATCCCCCAGTTTGATCCAAGATGAACCCGTGAAAAGCCAAACCGTACTGTCTGACGTATCTTTTCGCCCGTTCCATGTGATAACGCTTGGTGCAACTTTACCTGCTAAAGGGATTTTGTAAATCGTCAAATAGTCCGTTGAACTTGAATAAGGGTTGGTCAAAACACTAGCCGTGATTGACAAGTTTACAATATCCTTTGAGAGTAAATACGCCGCAATTGTCGAAGATGTGTACGACCCAATCGCCAAACTTTCTACATACTGAGTAGCTGTTGGTACATAACCAATATAGCTTGGTGCTTGAGTTTTGTAATAATGGTAGTACATGGTCAAGCTCGTCCCGTCTATGAGTTGGGCGATAAATTTGTCGCCTGTATTGACCGCAATATAATCACTCCGCAAGTAGTTGGTGGCAGCTTGTTCTGAACCGTCAGTTGTTGAGAGTGTTCCTTGTTGCCAAGATTTGACCTTGAAAGGTGTACCAATCGCATCATGGGTTTCGGAAATGGTCGCAAGAAGCGTGTCTGCGGTTTGCGTGATTTTACTTTCAGCCGTTGTCACTCGACCTGTTAAACTGTCGACACTGGTTTGTGTTGCTTTGGTTGCGATTTGACCTGCTTGAACCGTAATGCTTGTCTCGGCAGTTGTGACTCGTCCTTCTAGTTTTGACAATCCGCTTGCGGTGATCGTGATTTTGTCCGTGTTCTGCGTGACTTTGGTTTCTAGCGTTTCGACTTGGGCGGCGGTCCTTGTTGATTGGTTTAAGGCGTTGACCGCTTTGTCAAAGGCAGTATTGGCATTATCCAGTGCCTCATTTGCCTCACGTTCGGCTTGTGCCACAGCTTGTTTGACTTCTTCTTGCGTCAAATCGGTCAGAAGTGGAAACCACTGGGTAATGCCGTCACGTGTTTCATAGACCCACATCTCTAGCTTGTCGCCATTTTCCTTGTACCACACGTCTCCTAGTTTGGGATTGTTTGGTGTGATTGTCCCGTAAAAGTTGGTGTTCTTGCCGTTGGCACTTGTCAGGGCATAGTTAGCATCATCTTGTGCCTGTTTAGAGATCGTTTCTACTTTTTTGATGTCTTTGCCGATATCTGTAAACTTTGGCGTGGTGTTGCCAAGGGTTACGGAAATGTAGCCTTGCATCAAAGGATCGTATTGGTAAGCCACCACGCGAGCAGACACGTTGAAGCCATCTGTTTCATGAATGACCGACACCACGTCTCCTAGATTGACCGTTTCAAGTGCGGAAAAATTCTTGTATTCTTCCGTTTTTTCAAGTGGTGCGAAGGTTACCTCATAAGTCGCTATTGGTTTGTCGAGATTGTTTTGGCTATACTCTAAATTGGCGAGTCTCCGAAGTTCTGCGTAAGCGAGTTCTTTGGTTTTGAACTCCCCTTCCTCCTCGCCAACTTTAACTTTGTCGTATTTGATGACTTTAATTTTTGGACTGACGTAATGGTTGATAAGCGGACTATCGACATACTTTTCAGGCAAGAATAAACCATCATAGCCCTCTGGCATGATGCGTGTCACGACTGACGAATAATCTACGTCTGACTGATAGCCTGTGAGGTTTTTCTTATCTCGGATTTGTACGCCATTGTCCGAGCCACGTTTGGTAAGCATGGCAATCGCAAAATTATCCCGAACAATTTCGCCACTCCACCTTGCTTGAAAGCCGTTGTCTAAGTCTGCATCCAGCAAGACTTCTGCAGGGTTGAGCCGTACTATTCTGGCATTATTGACCGCTGTGATGTTAGATGTGCCAGTAAAGCGGTGCGTGAACTGCGTACTATTTAGGATTTGGCTGAGTGCTTGCGTGCCAGTTTTATTGACGACAAACGTATCCTCAATGAGATTTTTCGCCAAATCGTAAAAGATATGGTAGGCGACAATATGCAGTAAGCCGTTGTTTTCATCGGTGCGTTCCGCAATCCGAAAAAGCTGTTCGGATAGTTCTGGAACAGGTACTTTGACAAGCATTTCAGGCATGAGTTCCGTACTATGCACTGCATGAATCGGATAATCAAACGCCAAAGAAAAAAGCCCATTCAGCTCTTCATGAACGACTGGACTGATCATATTTTCGTCAAGCACACCTAAGCCGTTGTGGCTGAATGTGGTCTCCGTTTTGTTATAAAGAGTAATCATAAATAGCGCCACCTCGGTTCAATTTCTACTTTTGTGATGCCCGTGCCAAGGGTGACCGTATTGCTGCCCACTCGAAATTCAGGAAAATCACCTGTCATCAAATTATTCGCTGCCACGTCCCCATAAAAGCATTCCTTCAACTCGCTATTGAGTATCAGATACTCCGTCTGCAAGCTCAGCACGATAGGCTTCCCATTTATGGTCAACGTCCTCGTCCCACTCCCGAATACCTTGATTCGAGGCAATGAGTAGACATTCCCACTATTCGTCACCGTACCTGATGAGGTTCGGTTGATGAGTGGAACATTTGCTTTATAGCGAAATGGCGAGCAGGTTATCTCAAGTTCAAACTCCCACATGGTGGAAAGCACTTGAGTTAGCCCACTCGCCTGAATGGTTTTCATTTTATAGTAAACAGACGGATCACTTGAAAAGCTGATAGTCTTGGCATTCAAGATTTGTGGAGAGATGGTTCGCCACACATTCCAGACATCCTTTGCCCAGATAACTGCTTTCAAAGAAAACGTCATATCCTTCCAACCTTTAAGTAAGGTCAAATCTCCCTCTCGTCCATCCACCTCAATATTTTCAATCACTCGTTCTGTTGTCGGAATGACTGGGACTTGCGTAATTCGCAAGCCCAAATCCGTCCGTGAATTGATTGTTCCGTCTAAAATAAATGCGTTCAAGCTATCACCCCCAATCTAATAAGCATATTTTCTACGTTTCAAAACCGCCAAGCTCTTATCAATTTCAGGAGCCAGGCGACCTACCAATGTTCCATCATCAAGGGTAATCTTGATGTCCATCGCTTTAAGCAAGGCTGGAAACATTTCAGTCGTGATGTTTGTAAGTGCATCCACCTTGGCTCCTAAATCAAGCATGGAGAAGGTGCTATCGATTGCTGTATGGATGCCTGTATCAATATCAAAGCTTGGCATATCAAGTTCCGTTGGAACAGCATCTTGCATGGTTTTCGCCACGCCTGTCATTTCCTTATCGAAACCAACACCAATCCCAAGAGCCATGTTCTTCCCGATTTCATCCCGAAACAAGGTTGATGGTGAGTGGATACCAAAGAAGTCCTTGATACTATCAACCACTCCACCAAAGAAACCTGAAATCTTGTTACGGAACCAGCCTGCGGCATCAGCGATACCATTCCACAAGCCCTTGATGAGGTTAAGTCCGATATTCCCCATTGTCGAAATGTACTGACCAAAAGCGTTCACGAGACCCGTGATAATTTGAGGTACAACCTTGACAACTGCTGAAATAATGGCAGGTAAGTTTTGAACTAGGGCTACAAGGAGCTTGACCCCAGCAAGAATAATCTTGTCGATGTTACCGACTAACGTGCCTGTAATAGCGTTAATAATCTGAGGTAGGGCATTCGCAATGGTTGTGATGATTTGTGGTAAAGCACCAATCAAGGCAACGAGTAGTTTGATACCTGCATCAATCAACTGAGGAATTGCCCCAATCACCGCATTGATGATGTTTTGGATAATCACGGGGATAGCTTTCACGATAGCGTTGATAATGTCAGGCAATGCTGATACCAATGAGGTCAAGAGCTGAATTCCTGTTTGAATAATGACTGGAATGGAACTGATGATAAAGTTCACGATACCAGTGATGATTTGTGGTAAGGATCCTATCAAAATCGGTAATGCTGAAATCAAGCCTTGAGCCAGACCCATGATGAGTTGTAGGGCTGCATCAAGTAGTAGGGGCAGATTTTCAATCAGTCCATTCACAATGGTGATAATCGCTTGAATGGTAATCGGAATCAGTTCAGGCAAAGCCTCGCCAAACCCTTGAACCAGTGTCGTTACTAATTGGAAAGCAGCATTAATAAGCAACGGAAGATTCTCAATCAAAGTCTGCACAATCGTTAAGACGGCTTGCACCACTACTGGAATGAGTGTCGGCAAAAGTCCTAATATCGTCTGCAAGACTTGAGAAAACAATGAAGTCACAGATTCAAGTAAAGTTGGTAACAACTGGCCAATGGTTCCAATCACGGCATCAATGACCGCTGGCAAGGCTGAAACGATATTTTGAATCACTGGGATAATGTTTTTGAGGACATTTTGAAAAGCCTCGACTACATTTCCGATAAGTAAACCAATATCGGCATTGGCATTTCCTAGTCCCGCCATCAGATTTGAGATGGCAGACTGCATTCCATCAATCGAACCACTAATGGTTTCTGTTGCCTCTTTGGCTGTTGTTCCTGTGATGCCCATTTCTGTTTGAATGACGTGAATAGCTTCAGTGACATCAGCGAAATTTGAAATATCGTATTTCACACCTGAAATCTTTTCTGCCTCTTGGAGTAAACGCTCCATCTCGGACTTCGTTCCCCCAAAACCTAACTTCAAGTTGTCCAACATCCCATAATTTTGTTTAGCGAAACCTTGATAGGCGTTCTGAATGGACTCGATGTCCGTCCCCATCTTGTTGGCGTTGTCGCTCATATCTGTCACAGCCTGGTCCGCAACACTAGCGGCTTTCTTGGTATCCCCACCGAGAGATGAAATCAAGGCGGCTGAGAAACCAGTGACGGTTTCCATGTATTCGTTGGCGGACATCCCCGCAGTCTTGAAAGCATTATCCGCTGCTTTTTGAACCGTCTTTGAGGCGTCACCAAAAAGGGTATCAACCCCACCGACTAATTGTTCATAGTCGGCATAAGCTGATACCACTTGTTTCCCTAATTCAATTGCGGCAGCACCCGCAGCAAGTGCAACGGCTCCCATTGCAGCCCCAATGCCTTTAAGGACACCACCGAACTTCTCAAACTTCCCTCCAGACTTCTCAGCCTCATCAGCTGTGTCTTTCAGTTCATCGCCAAGGTTCTCGGTTTCTTTCGTGGCATCCATTTCTTCTTGCCCCATTGAGCCGATTGCATTCTCATTGGTCGCAAGTTCACGTTCCATACCGTTCAGCTGTGCCTTGGCATGTTGAGTTGAATAGCCCAGTTCTGTGTTCTCTTGTCATTCTCGCCAAAGCTATCGGAGGCATTTTGTAACGCACTTTCAAGAGTCGAAATCTTCTCCTTTTGTGCATCAATGGATTTATTGAGGACGGCATTTCTGGCAGAAACTGCCTGAATGCTTTTGTCGTTTTTATCAAATTCAGACGATACCAGTTTCATTTCTGAACCCAGTACCTTGAAAGATTGGTTGATGTCACGGAGGGAATTTTTGAACTCTTTTTCCCCGTCAATCCCAATCTTTAGACCAAAGTTATCCGCCATAAAAATTCACCTCCTCTCAGGTTTTGGGCATGAAAAAAGCACTTAGCTCATTTGCTAAATGCTTATCTTCTCCAATCATATGACTACTATCTTAAAGCAGCCTCTAATTCAGCTTCTGAATAACCAAATGTGTAGTCTTCATCTTTGCCATTTGACTGCCAAATCAAAGCAGCATCGCAAACATCAATTGACTCATCTTCCATATCATTTGGAATATCATCTAATCCGTAACGACAGTTCTCACAATACATTTCACTAAATACATATCGCTTTGTAAGTGATGTACCACAGTTGGGGCAATTTGGCGTCTCACCCTTATAAGTATTTTCATCTTCCCACGATAATTCATCTTTTTTTGTTTTAAACAAATCAAATAATCCCATAATTATTCTCCTGTCACGTTAGTATGCTCAATATAGTCTATAATCTTGAGCTTCATCCCCTTTGAAATTGGGTATTTACTAACTTTTTGAATCATATTTTCTTTTGAAAATGTCTTAAGTTGTTCCTTAATAACTAGAACAGTTATTTTTTCATAACCAAATTCTGCAATTTTATCTGCTGATAGTCCAATCGCACCGAGCAGAGCAATGCCGCCGATCATGCCAAAAGGCCCCAATGCAGCAAGTGCTGCTGTAAGTGCTGCCGCCCCAACAAGACCTGTTGCACTCATTGCAACAAGCAAAATTATTGCAGGAATTCCAAAACCAGCAAGTTTCTTTACTAATTCATCCATAATCTATTCCTCCGAGAGATTTTTTATTTCATTATAATGTGCATAGTTCTTCTCGCCACAGAATTTGCACTGAATGTAAGCATCAATGCCATTATTTTCATCCTCGGGATAAAACCTTGAATTCAAAAGTGGTTTTCCACAGTGACTACAAACTCCAACATTTTCTATCTTGATATTTTGGGTTTTCTTCCTATGCGACAGTTTATAAGCTATAAAACTAACACCGGTCACAACAATAGTAATGCCAGCAATAATAATAGCACCTTTTCCTTTATCATTCTTAACTAGTTTCAGTGCTTTATTTTTTGTATGGGTTAATGAATCACGATGTAACTTAACAGGTTTTTCAACTACCTTTTTAGCAATCGGTTGCACTGAATCGATTGCCTTTTCCATTAACGGTTCAAAGGTATAAGAAAAACTTCCCGGCTGATAACCACCATCAGTATACTGATTTCCAAAAAACGGATGTCCTTCTGGTACTCCCATAAAAAATACCTCCTAACTATTTCAATAATTTCTTCCAATTTACTAATGTTGCTGTTCCAATAAGGGAGACTGCAAGCGGAGAAATCGCACCTAATAATCCCAATAAAGCAGAACTTGCAACTCCACCAGATGCCGTTGCAGCAACAGTTTCAACTGATTTTTGTACCTCTTTATACTCATTATCATCAATACTGTCCACGCTATCCAAAAGTATTGAGATCACCTTTGGTAGAGCTTCATTATCCTTATTAGTTTCGATTTCTGCATCTAATATAGCACGAATTGCAATATACTGAGTAAACGTCATGGGTGTTTTTTTATTCTCAAGATTGCTAATTGTTTGCTTGGTAACACCTATCTTATTGCCAAGTGTTTCGGCACTCCAGCCAGCTATCTTTCGAATTGAAGATAAATTTTGCTGCAATCTATTAATTTGTAATTGGCGTTCATTTTTCTTGTTTTCCATTAGCTCACCTCCAACTTACAAATACAATATATCACACAAATTTAACTTTGTCAAATAATTTTACCGAGTAAAGTTAAGTGTCGTTAGAAATAATATCATCAATGAACATCTCGACTTTGGGTTTGCTTATACCAGTGAACTGCTTATGGCATTCCCATAAGTCTAAAAACAGTCCCAGTGGGCAGAACCAAAAGTCATCTGGTGTCATGCCCATTTGAACTGTTCCGTAATAATATAGGCGAGTAAATGTTTCGACATCACTTACTCGCCTGCTTTGTTTTTTGCCTCAAGCTGACTTTCGATGTTACGAGCCGTTCCTTTGAACATTGCTTCCGTAATCGCTGATTTGTATTCAGCTAACTCAAGTGGTGAAGTCAACAACTCCACATACTCAGTCGTGAGTTCTTCCTTCTTGTCGTCCGTGTGTTTCAAGTTGTGAATCTTGATGGACTGGTTGGCTAGGAGCGTAATCAGCCAGATAATCTCATCAAGGGCTAGTTCAAAGTTCTCTGACTTGAGCAACTTTTCGCCCAAGTTTTCAAGACCGCCATAGTGACTGGCGATTTCTTTCGTTGCCTTTGTCGTCAGAATCAACTCATATTCATCTCCACCAAGAGTTATCTTGGCACTTCGTTCTTCAGTCATACTGTTCTAATAGTGTCCACCATATCTAGCATAATTTTTAAATCTATTTTCATTTCTTTAATCGTATTATATAGTTTCATAATATCATTCATTGAGTAAATTAAAGGTTCTTTCGATGATTTGCTAGATTGAGTTCGTATCGCTATGTTAACTGTCTTATAGTTTTTTAGTTCGTGTAGCAGCTCATAATAGATAGAAATTAATTCTTGAATTCCCATTGCTGCATTCTTCATTGGCGTTCTAAGTTCTAATAATTTTGGCATACCATAGAGCTTAAATGTTTCTTTAAGATTTTGGATGATATCCTTTCTTTTCACCTGATTCGTCCAAAAATTATCTGTTTGTTTTTCATTAATAATAGCTAAAATATATTTTTGAGCCTGCAGCTGTTTTACTTTTCCATCTTTTGTTTCAATATACTCAATAGTATTCTCTATTTCCTCAGGATAACTTATTCCTGAAATCGCTACTGGAATTAATCTTCTTTTTTCATTTTTTAGCGGAAGCTTTCTTTGTTTAATCATCAACTGAGTATACTCTCCCCAATAGCTTGAATCATCCAAAATTTCAAAAAGCCAAATATACATTAGAAGCATTTCCAAAAAATACTTCTTTCCTTCAATGAACGGTCTATCTTTATGTTGTTCATACCATTGATTAATATCAAAAGGATTATCCTGATACTGATAATCATAATGATTAATCAAATAAGATTCCTTTATATCTCTAGAATAAGTCGTTTCTGTATACTTCTTTTCCCATTCACTCATGTAACCATAAGCAAAGTCAAGCAAATTTACCCCGTATTCATGGTAGGCATCCATAATCCATTTAACAATAACAGGGTCTAATTCTTTCATTGATGAACGATCTGGTCCCTCATTCCATCGCTTCGTATATTCCTCTACTGCAATAGCCATATAGTCAGATAAACGATAGCAAAGAGGAGTTTCTACTGAGTTTTGGACTACTTTACCAATGAAAGTATCAATTCTTTTCTGGTGTTTCATATAAAATTGTTCAATAAACAAATGCGAAGTTGGATAATCTTCCTCTAATCTTTTTCTCGACTTTTCAAGATTTTGTTGTAGTTTAAGAATTTCTTCACTAAAGTCTTCAGGTGTCAGGTAGTTATTGAAGTATTCAGAAACGTAATTGATGATTTTTCCCATATTCTCAGATCTCTTGGAAAAATCAAATTCGTCTAATTTATCTTTTAATTTTCTCGTATGAATGTAATCTTCAATTTTTTGCATGATAATTTCCCTCTCCAATCATGTTTGTGTGTAAACGCTATCTACTTTTTATTATATCACTCGAGGAAAATAAATGTTCAATTTCCCAATCTATCAGAAAAATTTTATCTGTCTATACTCATCCTCCTTTGTTGTTTTTGCGCATCCTCTAAGAAGGGTATTTGGCTAATTTGAGGCATCCTCTTGGAGTGGTAAAAGGGTATTTTATTCGGCAATTATAGGCAATTTTTCACAAACTAGAAGCTAGTTTCACAAATCTCATTGTAAATTTCATCTGATTTATTTCACAGAAAAAAGCCCTGAACGCTTAGAGGTTCAAGGGCTTCTTCTTTTATTTTTGTTATTTCACAAATTGCTTGATTGTAATCAATAAAATTCTTCAGGGAGGAGTTTTTCTGCAAGTTTGATGTTGTCTGAGTAGTCCAAGGGAACGTCAATGACTACTGGGCCTGTCGTGTTAGGGATGTTATTGAGAATTTGGGTGAGCTCTTCTTTGCTATGGGCACGATAGCCTGTGGCTCCCATTGCTTCAGCATACTTGACGTAGTCAACTGAGCCAAAATCAACTGCTGATGAGCGGCCGTATTTCATTTCTTCTTGGAATTTGACCATGTCATAGTGGCCGTCATTCCAAATGATTTGGATGATTGGAAGGTTGAGGCGGACAGCTGTTTCTAGTTCTTGTCCAGTAAACAGGAAACCACCGTCACCAGAGTGAGAGTAGACTTTTTTGCCTGGACGGAGCAAGGCTGCTGTGATTGCCCATGGAAGAGCAACGCCTAGGGTTTGCATTCCGTTAGAGAATAAGAGATGACGCGGTTCATAGGATTTGAAGTAGCGGGCCATCCAGATGTAGAGCGAACCGACATCAACGGTGACTGTCTCGTCATCTTTGACAATAGCTTGGAAAGTTTTCACTAAATCAAGGGGATGCATTCGGCCTTCTGCTGTGTTTTCGGTGTCAAATTCGTGTTGTTCGGCAACTTCATGTAAGCCGTCAAGGTATTCTTTACTTCCTTCGGGAACTTGGTAGCCGCGGACAGCGGGTAAAAGGTTGTCTAGGGTAGCTGCAATGTCTCCAATGAGTTCACGTTCAGGTTGGTAGTAGGTGTCGATTTCGGCGATGGCATTATCAATGACAATGATTCGGCTGTTAATTTCAGCGTTCCAATTTCGTGCCTCGTATTCGATTGGGTCATAACCGACCGCGATAACTAAATCTGAGCGTTTCAACAGCATATCGCCAGGTTGATTGCGGAAAAGTCCAATTCGACCGTAAAAAGTGTGTTCGAGGTCGTGGGAAATAACTCCAGCGCCTTGGAAGGTTTCAACGACTGGGATATTGACGTGGGTGAGCAGATTGCGCAGTGCTGATGCTACTTTGGCGTCGGATGCGCCTGCACCAACAAGAATGACGGGGAGAACGGCGTTTTTAATGGCTTGAGCCAAGTAATTAATGTCGTCAATTGACGCGTTCCCCATTTTAGGATCAGATAGGGGTTTGATTGCCTTGAGGGAAACCTCGGAGTCGGTGACGTCTTGAGGGATGGAGAGGAATGTTGCTCCGGGGCGGCCTGATTTAGCAATCCGATAAGCATTAGCAATGGTTTCTGAGAGGGTCGTTGGATCAAGGACTTCTGCGGCATATTTTGTTGCAGCTTGCATCATTGAGGCATTGTCCATTGATTGGTGGGCACGTTTTAAACGATCGCTACGTTTAACTTGTCCGCCAATAGCCAAGATGGGGTCGCCTTCTGATGTGGCGGTCAACAGTGGGGTTGCTAAGTTAGAAACACCAGGGCCGCTCGTCACGATGACGACACCTGGCTCTCCTGTGATGCGGCCGACTGCTTGAGCCATGAAAGCTGCCCCTTGTTCATGGCGGGTTACGACCATCTGTGGGCCTTCTTCGTTTTCTACGAGGTCAAAGACGCGGTCAATTTTGGCACCAGGGATTCCAAATACGTATTTTATTTTGTGGTTAATCAGGCTATCTACGATCAGATTTGCACCAAATTTTTTGTCAGACATCTTTTGTTCTACCTCGTTTTATGTTTTTATTTTTCAAATCAATTGATTATATGTTGAGTTCGTGTTAATTTTATCAGATAATGACGTTATTTACAATTATTCTGACTGCTTTTGTTAAAAGCTTGTGAAGTTTACTTTTCGTCAGCATTTTCTCTCACGCTGACGCCTCATTTTCAGTTGCGTCAGCATTTTTTCTCGCACTGACGCCTAGTTTTCAGTTGCGTCAGTATTTTTTCTCGAAAAAAATTACTGACAAATGCGTCAGTAATTTCTCTCGTCTTCCGTCAGTAAATTCTCCATCGTTTGATCGTCAGGAACGAGTGCGAGATACTGTTTAATCAGTGGTTCGGCTTGTTTGTTTTGACCGATTTCTCGTAAAAACTCGATGTAGTCTGCTAAAAATTCTGGGTTTTCACTGAGTGAGGTTTGGTGAAGTTCTTGGTAAAGACTTTCGGCTTCACTATCGTTTTCAAGGGCTTTGTGTGCGCCGGCAAAGAGCCATTTTGCTAAAAGATGTTCGTCTTCTAATAGGTCTTGCAGGTGGATGACGGCTTCAAAATCTTCTTCATTAAAGTAAAGATTTGCCAATAAAAAGACCGTTTCATCGTGTAAGTCTGGTAGATTCAGTGCATCCATGAGGTAGCGCTCGGCAGCACTTGTATTTTTTAATTTGAAGCTCATTTTTGAGGCAAAATGCAGGAGAGCAACGGCGTTAGGATTTTTTTGTAAACCTTGCTCAGCCATTGCTAGAGCGGCTTCAAATTCTTGGTTGGCTTCTAATGTTTGGGCATAGGCGAGCTCATAATTTAAGAAATCAACGTCCATTTTTTCGAGACGTTTAAAGTTGGCGATGGCTCGGGTCTCATTATGAATTTCGCTGTAAAGCAGAGCGATTTCATAGAGGGTCTCAGCTTTTTTGTCAAATTCAAAGGATTTTTCCAAGAAGGAAATCGCTTTTTCAAAGTCGCCTAGTTGAGCGTAAGAATCGCCAATGCGTTGATAAATCGAAATTTTGGTGTCGTGCAAAATTTTACGTTCAGATAATTTGACGTATTCATTAATGGCTGCTGAGTAGTCACCTTGATCATAGTAGGATTCTGCCAAAGCAAAGGTGATGAGCGGTGAATCTGATAGTTCACGGGCTTCTTCGAGTTTAGAAATTGCTGTCTCAAAGTCGCCGTCAAATTGGTACAAGTCAGCAATTTTGACTAACGCTGCCACATAATTTTCGTCTGTTTGCGGAATTTGATACAGATAGCTTAAGGCTTCGTCCAAGTTTCCATTGTCTTCGGCAATTTCCGCTAAGTTGATGAGATAGGCTGTAGATTCGGGATGATCACCCATGATTTTGTCGTAAACTTTTTGGCTTTCATCAATGAAGCCCATCATTTGTAAGTATTCTGCTAAATCGGCGAGCATTTCATCGTCGTCATTGCTCAAGGCTTTGGCAAGTGAATTTTGCATCCCAATTAAATCGCCTTGGTGTAAAAAATCAATAGTATCTTCAGAATAAGACATTTTTTCCTCGTAATTATTCTTTTTCTAGTTCGGTTTGAATTTCAATAGGAGCGTCGGGTTCTTCGTGGTAAAGACTGGAGATTTCACGATACCATTCGTAAATATGAACCACAATAACTTTGATGGTGGCGTAAAAAGGAATGGCCAGCAAGACGCCCCAAATTCCAAAGATTTGGCCTGAGGTCAACAGGACAAATAAAATGGTAATAGGGTGAATGGACATTTGCTTGCCCAAAACCAATGGCGAGATAAAGCGTCCTTCCAAAGTTTGCTCGATGACAATGACAATCAGCACTTTCACAAACATGAATGGCCCGCCCAGAGCCAAACCAACGATAAGCATCGGAATAGCAGCTAAAAATGAGCCTAAGAAAGGCACTAGGTTTAAAAATCCTGCGGTAATCGCTAAAGCTGGAGCATAGCGCAAGCCAACAATTGGCAAACCAATCATAAACATTACAGCAACTGCGAGTGCTACCAAAACTTGACCACGCACGTAGTTTGAGAGCTGGCTGTTGATTTGGTGGAGAACTTTTGAGGTATCTCTGCGCCAGTCATTAGGCAGCAAACGCGTGATGAAACCATTCAATTTTTTACCGTCACGCAGGAGATAAAAAAGAACGAATGGAAAGACAATGAGTGAAATTAAAACGCTGGTTGTCTTACTGATAAAGTTGGACAAGGTGGACACTGCATTGACAGAGAAGGTTTTTGACCACTCAATCAATTGATCACCGATTGAATTGGTGAATTGGTCGACTTGTGGTCTAAATTCTTCGAGGCGAGGATTTTTGGCCAAAATATTGATTTCTTTTTGTGCCACATTGACATAATGTGGTACGGAAGAGGCGAAGCTTTCAGCACCGCTGATAATGTTGGGAATTGCCACAACCAGCCCCCACACAATCAAGGCAACGATAATCACAAAGAGTAAAATAATGGTCACGATCCGTGGCACACGTCTTTTCTCAAGGTAATCAACGATAGGATTGAGCAGATAGTAAAAAACAGCGGCTAAAACCAACGGAAGCGAAATGACGGTGATAAAATCGCCGACTGGGCGAAAGACAAAACCAACTTTGCGCAGGAGCAAAACATTGAGCAAAAAAAGGAGAATAATCGCCAAACAGGCAACGACTTTATTGTTGATGAACCACTTGAAAAGCCAAGAGTCCTTGATATTTCGGTGTTTTTCTTGTTCCATAATTTTTCTTATTCCTCTTTTTGAGTCTTTTTTTCAGAGAATTTACTGACGTAATTTTTTTTGACTTTTCGTCAGTATTTTTTCTTTGACGTAGAATCCGTCAGCATTTTCTCTGAAGTTCGTAGTACTGAATTTGTAGAAAAATCTTCTTTTTCGTTATTTTCCAACCATTTTTTTCAAATAATTGCGTCAGTTCTTTGGGGCTGTAAACTTTGACGTCGCCTTCGGTAGAATAGCGATTGAGTCGCCAGTTGTACGCTTTTGTAATCAGTGGAATATGGATTTCCGCAATGACCAAACGTCCATTTTCATCCAGTAAGCGCTTGGCTTCTTGCAAAAATTGCTCTGGATTTGGAAAATGATGAAAGCTTGCCGAACACGTCAGCAAATCAAAACTGTTTGCTGCAAAAGGCAAGTGTTCTGCTTTGCCTTGCACAAATGTAAATTCAGGAAATCGAGCTGTTGCCACCCGAACCATCTCCGAGGAGATATCCAGACCCACACCAAAAATTTTTGTTTTTTGATTGAGCATCTCCAAAAGGCGCCCATTGGCACAGCCAACGTCCAAAAGACGTGTGTTGGCTGTCAAAGTCAAATTTTTGAGAATGAATTTCTTGAAAAAACTGGCCAGAAAACCGTCAAAACTGTGATCAAAATGGTCAGCAATGTGGTCATAAAACTGTTCAGATTCTTGTTCGTAATCATGATGACGGTGCTGATGAAATTTACCTTTGCTCATTTTAGTCCTCCATTTCGGGTTGAGCAAATTCGGAGATCAAAGCTTCGGCACATTTCAATCCGTCAATGGCCGCTGAAACAATTCCACCAGCAAAACCAGCCCCTTCTCCTGAAGGATAAATGCCTTTTGTGGACACGGATTGGAAGTTTTCCTCGTCACGGTTAATCCGAACTGGCGAAGATGATCGTGATTCAACGCCGGTCATCACGGCGTCAGAAAGTGCAAAACCGTGCATTTTTTTGTCCAAACCAACGATGGCTTCTTTCATCGAATCTGTGATAAATTCTGGGAAGAGTTGAGTTAAATCTGTTGGCGTCACGCCTAAAGCATAGCTTGGCTCAACAGAACCCATCGCTGTAGAGGCTTGACCGTCCAGAAAATCGCCGACCAATTGAGCAGGTGCCTTATAATTTGAACCACCAAGCTCAAAAGCTTTGCTTTCCAATTCTCGTTGAAATTCAACCCCAGCAAGCGGATGATTTGTCGGGAAATCTTCTGGGAAGACTTGCACCAAAAGTCCCGAATTCGCATTTTTTTGATCACGAGCGTGTTCAGACATCCCATTTGTCACCAAACGTCCTTCTTCTGACGCTGCAGGGACGACCAGACCGCCCGGACACATACAAAAAGTATAAACGCCTCGTCCTGATGAGGCTTTGTAGGTCAAGCGGTACTCCGCCGCACCCAAACGTGGATGCTCAGCAAACTCTTTATACTGTGCTTTGTTAATCATTTTTTGCGGATGTTCAATGCGAACGCCGACAGCAAACGGTTTTGCCGTGATATCAACGCCTTTCTCATACAATTCTGAAAAAGTATCGCGCGCCGAATGGCCAATCGCCAAAATCGCTTGACTGGCTTCAAATTGTCTTCCGTCAACAAGTTTTACAGCTTGCAAAGCTTGATTTTCCAAGACAAATTGTTCCACTTGAGCTTCAAAATGAACTTCCCCACCTAGGGCAATGATTTGTTGGCGAATTTTTTTGACAATATCACGCAACAAGTCCGTCCCAACGTGTGGATGAGCCTTATAAAGAATGTCTTCTGGTGCGCCTGCCGCAACAAATTCTTCCAAAACTTTACGACCGCGTAAGTCACGAACTCGGCTGGTCAATTTTCCATCAGAAAAAGTCCCTGCGCCACCTTCACCAAATTGAACATTTGACTTTGGATTGAGCTTTCCTTCCGTCCAAAACGCGTCAATTGATTTGACACGCTCATCAACAGCTTGTCCACGCTCCAAAACAATTGGGCGATAGCCATTTTGCGCCAATAAAAGCGCCGCAAACATCCCTGCTGGGCCAAAACCAATGACCAAGGGACGGTGGGCAAGTGTTTTACTGCCTTTATCTGGATTTTTGTAATCTAAAACAGGTGCTAAACTCACATTTTTTAATTTTTTAGCTAAAATCTTGCCTTCATTTTCTAGCGCTACATCCACCGTGTAAATGAAATCAATCTCGCCACGATGTCTGGCATCAATCGATTCCTTGTAAATTCGGAAGTCTAGCAGGTCAGACTCTTGAATTTTTAACTTTTTAAGAACCAACGCTTTGACTTTCGTTACAGGTTCATTGATGGAAATTTTAATTTGGGTGATCCGGATCATAATTATCTTTCTATGGTGCTATTTCAAGGCAAAAATGGAGTATTTTTGTCTGATTTTTCACTTATAAATTACCCCTATTATATCATATATAATACATAACTTCTGAATTTCGTTGATTTTTGGACTGATTTTCCAGAGAAAATGCTGACGAAATTTCCAAACTGATCAGTCATGTATTTTTGACGCGTTTAGACATAAATTAAATTATGTAAATTATTTTCACTTACTGTTTTTCAGCAAAAAATTTGCGTCAGTAAATTTTCTGACAAAAAAAGACTGACCAAGGTCAGTCTAATCATTTTTAAGAATTACCCGTAGGAACTGGAGTGTTTTGAACAGATTGAATCTGCGCGGTTCCTGCCGCTATCCCTGTATTTGATCCGTATTTTTCAGTCAGCTGAGCAGTGGTTAATTGTTCTTTTGTCTGCCAATCTACAACTGGCCAAGGATTTTGCATCATTCTCAGGCCCGTTTGTGCAGAATTTGCCACTTGAAGTGAATAGCTGTTTCCATCGCTACCAGCAAGCACTCGGGCTGTATTTTGAATCACATCTACGGGATCATCGTAAGATGCTACGCCATTTGCACCACGGTTAACGAGATAAACCAGATTGGCTTCGCCTGTGTAAACGTCATATTTTCCTTGTCCATTTTGAACCCATTGAGCAAAAATTGCCTCATGCGCTCTAGGACTCAACTCGCTCCAACTTTTGTTAGCCTCTGGACTTGAGGATGCACTTGCCGAACTCGCTGTACGTGATGAAGACGATGATGAAACCTGGGTCGCACTACTAGAAGATTGACTTTCACTCGTCTTACTTCCTTTGCTAACAGTAGATTGGGTAGATGTTGCGCGCTTTTCTGTGTTATCTTGCTGCGTCTGTAAGGCTTGATAAGCAACAACCCCGATGATAAGGGCCAAAACTGCTACAAGACCCACAATCCACCACTTTTTCTTCGCATTCTTTGAGCTTGAATGTTTAGCCATAAGTCTCCTCCTCTAAATGTTTCCTTACCGCCTATTATACTTAAAATTCCCCATTATTTCAAAAAAATTACCTTTTTGAAGTCTAAAAGAATCAAAAATACTGAACAGTCCTTTTAAAAATTCCCGTCAGTATTTTCTCTAACAATTCTTCATTTTAATTGATTGCTTCTGTCAATTTAGAATAAGGTTGCGTATGAAGCATCCATCTTACCCCATATTTGTCAGTAAAATCTCCCATTTTTCCACCCCAAAATTGTGTTTCAAAAGGCAAATTCACCGTCACTGTTCCCGAAGCAACAACATGATCCCAGAAAGCATCGGCTTGCGCAAGAGCTACTTCATCTTCTGAATCCAAGTCAATCAAAATTGAAACAGCATCATAGACCAGAGGCTCCAATTTCATAAAATTATCAGCCGCCATAATCGTTGAACCTAAAACATCAAACTGAGAATGCATGGTCAAATCCGCAGCAGCATCAGCTTCTACGCCAAATTGCTCAGCTTGCTCAGGCGCCACAGGCATTCGAGAAATATTTTTTGCCCCCAGAACCTCCTCATAATAAGCCAAGGCCTCTTTTGTGTTATTGAAAGTGAGATAAGGATGAATTGTTGCCATAAAAACCTCTTTCTATTCTTAGAAAAATGATAAATTTACCCATCATTTGTTGCTTTCGACACTCTCATTCTAACACAAGAAAACGCTTTAATCCAACAATTCAGCCTGTCGAAAACAATACGCCGCATGATCATTAATTACGCCAATCGCTTGCAAATAGGCATAAATCACTGTTGAACCTGTAAATTTGAAGCCGCGCTTTTTCAAATCTTTACTTATTTTGTCTGACAATTCATTCGTTGGTGGAACTTGACTTTCGTCAGCAATCTTGTGCTGCAGTACTTTTCCAGCGGTAAATCCCCAAATGTAAGCGTCAAAAGAGCCAAATTCTTTCTGAATTTCCAGCACCTTTTGAGCATTATTTATTGCTGCCTTTACCTTTAATTTATTTCGGATAATTCCAGCATTGCCTAACAATTCAGCTTCCTTAGCTTCATCGTAGGCTGCTACCTTTTTAATATCAAAGTTATCAAAAGCAGCATAAAAATTTTCTTGTTTGTTCAAAATTGTTGACCAAGAGAGTCCAGCTTGATTCATGTCCAAAACCAATTTAGCAAAAAGCTCCTGATCACCATGCAATGGCTTGCCCCAGTATTGGTCATGATAAGCCATCATTTTTTCACTTGATAAACACCAGTTACAACGTTCTTTTTCAATCATATCTTTCTCCAAAATTACACTTTACATAATTTTAAATATGTAAACTCAATAAAATTTCTTTGTCCACCACTCCTGTTTAATTTCGTAACTAAACTCAGTGTACGATGAACCCAGCATCATTTGAGCCATTTCTGCAAAGCCACTCGCCAGATTTAACTCAGGTAAACGCTCAATTTTTTCCCAGTAAACTTTCCCCTCGCTCGTCTCCTCAATCAACTCTCCAGAAAAATCCGTTGTTGAATAAAGAAAGACCATGTAACGTCGATTTTTATCTGGCTCAAACCAATTTTTAATTCCGCAAAGTTTCAAATGTCGAATATCAAGGCCTGTTTCCTCCTTAATTTCTCTGATTGTTGAAGGTACAAGAGCCTCTCCTTTTTCCACATGACCCCCGGGAAATGAGATTCCCATCCAAGATTTTATACGCTCTTGAACAACAACCTTCTGAGTTTTTTCATCGATAATTGCACACATATTGGTCAATTCAACCCGTTCCAACTCATGCTCACTCATATTCAACCTCCACAGACAAAAATGAAGAAATCAAGATTTCTTCATTTTCAAGTTTTTCTTTTCCAAAATCTTACTCTCAAGTATAAGCTCAATATTTTAAAAAGTCAATCAACCACCAAAGCTCAGAACTATTTTTTTACAATCGGAGCCATTGCAGCTAGCAGACGTTTCATGCCGACTTCTGGGAAATTGATTTTGAGTTCCATATTTTTGCCAGTTCCAGAAACTCCCAAGACCATTCCTTCACCCCACTTGCGATGCACTGCAGTATCACCAATTTGCCAATCCTCCGTTGCCGAATTGGCGATGGTCGTCTGAGCTGCTGTTGGATTGATGATTGCTTTACGTTGATGCAAAGCGTCCGACATTGATAATCCCGTTGCAAAACCACCAGTTTTATAAGCAGCATTAAAACTAGAGTTAGCTTTACGAGCAACCCCGGCGTAATCAAGCAATGCATCATCAATCTCAGAAATAAAACGACTTGGACGATTATAGCTTGTTTTCCCATAAAGCACCCGCTGATTAGCGTTCATCAGATAAAGCGTTTCCTCAGCACGCGTAATGCCCACATAAGCCAGACGACGTTCTTCTTCCAACTCATCCATATCTTCATTGACACGAGCCAGCGGGAAGATGTTTTCCTCCATACCAATCAGAAAAACAACGGGAAATTCAAGCCCCTTAGCCGCGTGCAGGGTCATCATGGTCACTTGATCAGACTCTTCTGCATAAGCATCCGTATCCGAAAGCAGACTTACTTCATTAAGAAAACGACTCAACTTATCTAAACCTGTTTCGATGATCGGCTCTCCCGTTTCCTCATCCAATGGAACCTCTGACTTTTCATCAAAACCTTTTGTGACCGATAAAAATTCTTCTATATTTTCAATCCGCGTTTGATTTTCAAGATTTGGCATCATTTGTAACGCTTTGAGATAACCAGTGCGCTCAAGCATTTCTTCAACTAGCTCAGTAATTGTGTAAACTTCGCTATTGGTCCGCAGAAAATCAAAAATATGTCCCAAATTATAAATTTCATTGGCAGCTTTCCCTCGAAGATCAGAAAGCATAATATCAAAAGTCGAATCCGCTAAAGAAAGCCCTCGACTCTCTGCAAAACGTCGCAATTTTTCCAAAGCACCAGGCCCAACTCCCCGCTTTGGTTCATTTACAATCCGTTCAAAACTCATGTTATCTGCTGGATTAACCACTACATTCAAATACGCAATCACATCACGGATTTCACGACGAGAGTAAAATTTTGTACCTGCCACCATTGTATAAGGAATATTTGATTTAACAAAGGAATCCTCAATGGTACGCGACTGAGCATTTGTCCGATAAAGGACAGCATAGTCGGTATACTTGCGTCCAGAACGAATCCCAGAAGTAATGATTTCGGAAACCTTATTTGCTTCTTCTTGCTCGTTTCCTGCGCGGAAATAAATAATTTTATCTCCTTCTTCGTTTTGAGTCCACAATTTTTTTGGACGACGTTTCACATTATTTTTGATGACATTATTTGCAGCATCAAGAATGGTTTTGGTTGAACGATAGTTTTCTTCCAATAAAACCACTTTAGCGCTAGGATAATCTTTTTCAAAATCCAAGATGTTTTGCATATCAGCTCCACGCCAGCCATAAATGGATTGGTCTGCATCTCCGACTACACAAATATTTTGAAAACGGCTCGCCAAAAGCTTAACCAATTGATACTGCGCATGATTGGTATCTTGATATTCATCAACATGAATATACTGAAACTTTCCTTGATAATAGGCCAAAACATCTGGATTTTGATCAAAAAGACGGAGCGTTTGCATGATTAAATCATCAAAATCCATAGACTCGGCCTTGCGTAATTCAGTTTGATAAATCTTATAAACCCTTGCTACAACCATCTCATAAGGATTTCGTGCCGTAACTTGCGCTTCATAGGCATTTTCGTCCAACAAATCATTTTTTGCGTTAGAAATCGCATTCAATAAACTTTTAGGTTCCCATTTTTTGGGATCAAGATTTGCATCTTTCAGAATCCGTTTCATGAGTGTTTTTTGCTCACCAGGGTCAATGATTGTAAAATTCCGATTATAACCAATATGATCTGCATCACGACGTAAAATTCGTACACACATTGAGTGAAAAGTCGCAATCAAAGTATCTTGTGCTCTTGGTGTCAATGACAATGCACGTTCGCGCATTTCTTTTGCTGCTTTATTTGTAAAGGTAATCGCTAAAATATTCCACGGATTAACCATTTTTTCGTCAATTAAATAAGCAATTCGATGAGTCAACACACGTGTTTTTCCCGAACCAGCTCCCGCCATAATCAATAACGGCCCTTCAGTCGTCTGCACCGCCTCGGCCTGCTTTTCATTCATTCCTTGTAATAGTGAATTCATTTTGTTCTCCTACATACCAAAATCATTACTTATTATAGCATATTTCACCTCTAAAAAGCCTGCTTGCCAAAAAGCTTCTATTTTTTAAAGCACCAAAAAAGCCCCAAAATTTGGGGCCAATTAGTGCTGACAGCTCAAATTTGGGCGATTGCTTGAGCAATTGGTTGTTCTCCATTATGCATGGTAATCACTTTCCCAATCGTATTCTCTGCACTGATAAGCATTTTCAAGGTCTCAGCAACATCATCAATCGTGTTTGAGCCAGAGCGGTCATCATTAACTTCTATTTG
The DNA here is from genome assembly GCF_004210295.1 of Lactococcus sp. S-13. Lineage (NCBI taxonomy): Bacteria > Bacillati > Bacillota > Bacilli > Lactobacillales > Streptococcaceae > Lactococcus > Lactococcus kimchii. Next base: position 355,322 of record NZ_SDAK01000001.1, read on the forward strand.
TCCCGTTGCCTTTTCTTCAGTGAGGGCACCTGGTTGCAAAATTGTATAGGCCAAGTTTGTATTTTTAACCAAGTACAAATCAGCAAAATGTTTCGCAATATAATAATCTTTCAAAGCAAGAAAGCCCGGAGTTGTCCATTTTTCAGGCTGCAAAGCAAAAATCGTGCTGAGCAAAATAAAACGTTCCACACCTAATAGTTCTGCAGCCTGCATCAATTTGACTGCCCCAAATAAATCAACTTGTAAAAGACTTCCTCCTGATGAGCCAGCCACGTTAATAACGACATCCATAGCTGTGAGTTTTTCAGCCATCTGTTCTGGTGTCCAGTCTAAATCAAAAGCGACTGGTGTGACATTCTCAAAAGTTGGTAAATCTACAGTACGACGCGCTCCTGCAAAGATTTGATGTTCACTTGTTGAGAGGGTTTTAAGCAAACTTTTTCCGACTCGACCTGTGCTTCCAACGATAAATATTTTCATGTTCGACCTCTTTTCTTTTTATTCATTGTAATCATTGTAACAAAAAACCGCCTGACTGGCGGTTATGTGAATTTTTATTCTTCGTCCATTGAAAGGACAGAAAGGAAAGCTTCTTGGGGCACTTCGACGGAGCCGATGGCTTTCATGCGTTTTTTACCGGCTTTTTGTTTTTCAAGGAGTTTGCGTTTCCGTGAAATGTCTCCACCGTAACATTTGGCAAGGACGTTTTTGCGAAGCGCTTTGATGTCACTTCTAGCGACGATTTTATTACCAATGGTCGCTTGGATTGGCACTTCAAATTGTTGGCGTGGGATGAGTTTTTTGAGTTTTTCTACGATGATTTTCCCACGTTCGTAGGCAAAATCTTTGTGAACGATAAAGCTCAAAGCATCCACTTTTTCTGCGTTCAAGAGAATATCCATTTTTACCAAGTTTGATGGGCGATAATCTGAGATTTCGTAGTCAAAGCTGGCGTAGCCTTTGGTCGAGGATTTGAGTTTGTCAAAGAAATCAAAGACAATTTCGCTCAATGGAATGTGATAGATGATATTGACGCGGTTAGCATCTAAGTAGTCCATGGTTTGGAAAATCCCGCGTTTGCGTTGGGCCAATTCCATAACGGCACCGACAAATTCGTTCGGTACCATAATTTGGGCTTTGACAAAGGGTTCTTCGATATTTTCAATGCGGGTTGGGTCTGGAAATTCTGATGGGTTGGCAACTTCAAGGGTTTCGCCATCAGTAGTATTGATGTGATAAACAACGGATGGTGCGGTCATAATCAAATCAATGCCAAATTCACGCTCTAAGCGTTCTTGGATAACGTCCATATGCAGGAGTCCAAGGAAACCACAGCGGAAACCAAAGCCTAAGGCTTGCGATGTTTCTGGCTCAAAACGCAAGCTCGCATCATTGAGTTGAAGTTTTTCAAGGGCTTCACGGAGGTCATTGAATTTATTGGATTCGATGGGATAAATTCCGGCAAACACCATCGGGTTCATCTGTTTGTAACCGCTGAGTGCTTCGCTAGCTGGTTGAGTGGCTAATGTCACGGTGTCCCCAACGCGAGTATCTGCTACGGTTTTGATGGAAGCAGCGATATAGCCGACATCACCGGCCATGAGGAAGTCACGGGAAACGGCTTTTGGTGTGAAAATGCCGACTTCTGTGACGTCAAAGGTTTTTCCATTGCTCATCATTTGAATCCGGTCACCCACTTTGACAGAGCCGTCAACTAGTCGGACTTGCAAGATAACGCCACGATAGGCGTCGTAGACAGAGTCAAAAATCAGAGCTTTGAGCGGTGCGTCCACTTCGCCATGAGGGGCTGGGACTTTTTCAACGATTTGCTCCAGAATTTCTTCAATCCCGATGCCTGATTTGGCAGAGGCAAGGACAGCTTCTGAGGCATCCAGTCCAATCACGTCTTCGATTTCTTGGCGAACCATTTCGGGATCGGCGGCTGGAAGGTCAATTTTATTGATGACAGGGAGAATCTCGAGGTCATTATCGAGTGCCAAATAAACATTAGCCAGAGTTTGGGCTTCTATTCCTTGGGCTGCGTCAACGACAAGAATAGCTCCTTCACAAGCGGCAAGACTGCGTGACACTTCATAGGTAAAATCGACGTGCCCTGGGGTGTCAATCAAATGGAAAATGTATGTTTCACCGTCTTTGGCTTTATAATTGAGTTCAATGGCGTTGAGTTTGATGGTGATGCCACGTTCACGCTCTAAATCCATTGAGTCAAGGAGCTGAGCTTGCATTTCCCGTTTTGAAACGGTCTCCGTCTGCTCAAGAATGCGGTCGGCAAGCGTTGATTTTCCGTGGTCAATATGCGCGATGATACTAAAATTCCGAATTTTTTCTTTGCGCGCGTTCATTTCTTGTAGATTCATCTTGTTTCCTTTTTGCTTTTTACAGCTTTTTTAGTAGGGGTAACTTTTATCGTTAGTTGAAATAATTATATCATATTTTGATGTAAAAAACCGCTCCTCATAGGTGAGAAGCGGGGAATGTTCGGTTTTTAATTTTTGTCCTCTTGGCTCTTTCGTCAGTGATTTGGTCAATTTGTTGGAGAGAATTTACTGACGGATGCTGTTAAGCGAGAGAAATTGCTGACGAATCCTCCTAGAACATGGAGAATTTGCTGACGTAAATTTACGTCAGTATTTTTTTCTGATTAAAGCTGGTATTATCTGTGGGAAATTCTTGTTCAATCTGAGCAATCTGACCAAATTCAACGGTAACATCTTCTGTGATAAAACTTTGGGTGTGGGCACTGAATTGTTTGTCATCACTGATGAAATGGAGGTGAAAACCTGCACCAAATAGGTCAGACAGATGCTCTGGCGCCCAAATGCCAACGAGGGTTCCAGCGACATTTTCCCGAGTAAAGTAAGGCTGATCTGCCAAAATCTCCGCATAAGGTCGGGTGTTATTTGCAGGCTTGCTGCTAATCGTCATGGATTTGAAATGCCCTTTGATGACAATGGTATAGGCCGTGTTTTCAGTGGGAAATTGTGCGACGACGTTTGACAAAAATTCCTCAGAAGGTTGGCTACTGCTGTCTGTAAAAGTTTTTAGAGCCTGATGATCAACCAAAGCAACATAAGGCAAGGTTTCATCTGCTTCTACTTGGCGGACATGATTTTGCGCATCGCCGTGATAGGCAATACCGTCCCAAATAGTCACTTCGCCATTGGCTGTGTCTAAAGTGCCGATGCCTGCTGCACCGTGTTTGAGCGCTTCTGCGAGGCTAATTGTCCCTTCATAGAATCCGCCAGATAATGTTGTAAATGTATTATGTTGGAAAATTTTGCTTTTTGTCATAATTTTATTTTAGCACTTTTTCTAATTATTGGTTATTTAAAGCATTTGGAAATTTGATAAAGCAAATTTGACTTGCATTTGATATAATAATGGTTATGACAATAAAAACTTCATTTGCAAAGTTTGCTGGGAAATCTTCGCGCTTTGTCTTGGAAAAATTTTTCAAGCGTGGCTCGACTTTGCCTGGTAAAATTGCGCTCAAATTTGACCCCGAAATTCTTAAAAGCTTAACTCAAAATTATGAAATCATCGTTGTGACTGGAACAAATGGAAAAACTTTGACAACAGCTTTGACGGTGGGGATTTTGGAGAAGGCTTTCGGTCCTGTGGTGACGAATCCAACTGGAGCCAATATGATTACGGGAATTGTTTCCACTTTTTTGAAAGCTAAAAAGGCGAAAGCAGGTCAGAAAAAATTTGCCGTTTTGGAAATTGATGAGGCAAGTTTGCCTAAAATCACGGAGTATATCAAACCTTCTCTTTTTGTTTTTACCAATATCTTCCGTGATCAAATGGATCGTTATGGCGAAATTTATACGACCTATGATTTCATTGTGAAAGGGGCGGCGAATAGTCCTACTGCCACGGTGTTGCTCAATGGCGATAGTCCACTTTTCAATTCTAAAAAATTGGTGAATCCGGTGAAATATTATGGTTTCAATCATGAAAATCACGAGGGAAGTCGGGCCCACTATAACACAGAGGGTGTGGTTTGTCCAAACTGTCACCATATTTTGGCCTATAAGCTCAATACTTATGCTAACTTGGGCAATTATTTCTGTGAAAATTGTGATTTTAGTCGTCCACCGCTGGATTATCAACTGACTGAATTGTCTGAGATTACAAATACGGCTTCGAAGTTTGTAATTGATGGTCGGGCTTATCAGATCAATGTTGGCGGGCTCTATAACATCTATAATGCGCTTGCTGCTGTGGCTGTGGCTGAATATTTCAAAGTGCCACAAGAAACGATTGCTGCTGGATTTGAACTTTCTAAGGCTGTTTTTGGCCGACAAGAAACATTAGAAATTAACGGCAAAAAAGCAACCATCGTTCTCATTAAAAATCCAGTTGGTGCCAATCAGGCGCTCGAAATGATGAAATTGGCCAATTATCCGTTTAGTTTAGTTACTTTATTGAACGCCAACTATGCGGACGGTATTGATACAAGCTGGATTTGGGATGCTAATTTTGAGTTGGTTAACGACATGGCGATTGACCAAATTATCACAGGTGGGGCGCGTTCTGCTGAAATGGCACGACGGATGCGGGTCACTGGTTTTGATGCCACTAAAATCTCTGAGCGCGAAAGTCTTTCAGATATTTTGAAAGCCGTCAAAGAAAGCCCACAAGAACACGTTTATATTTTAGCGACTTATACGGCAATGCTGCAAATGCGGGAACTGCTGGCACAAGAGCATTATATTTCTGGTGAAATGAAGTAAAGTTCGCTGATTTTCACTGATGAAAGGAACTCAATGACTTATATTTCTTTACAAACAAAAAATCCTGAAAGTTATTCTTATTCGCTGAATATTGCGCATCTTTATGGCGATTTGATGAATACTTACGGCGACAATGGCAATATTTTGATGATGAAATATATTGCTGAAAAGCTCGGCGCTGCGGCAACTTTTGAAATCGTCAGTTTAGATGATGTTTTCAACCCTGATCACTATGATCTGGCCTTCTGGGGCGGGGGTCAGGATTATGAGCAAGAAATTATTGCAGAACAATCACTGACGGATTTGTCAGCACCACTGAAAGCTTATATTGAAGCGGAAAAACCGCTGCTTGCGATTTGTGGAGGTTATCAAATGTTGGGCCAATATTATGTCAATTCGGCAGGGGTCAAAATTGCTGGGACAGGCATTTTGGGACATTATACCGAAAATCTGCGAACTGACCGTTTTATTGGCGACATCGAAACACATAATGACGAATTTGGCGAAACTTACTACGGCTTTGAAAATCACTCTGGCATCACTTACCTTTCTGCTGACGAAAAGCCACTCGGACGCGTGGTTTATGGCGGCGGAAACAATCCTGATGATCATACAGAGGGTTTGATTTACAAAAATACTTTCGGTACTTATTTCCACGGGCCAATTTTGTCCAGAAATGCACGGCTGGCTTACCGCTTAGTCACTACTGCTTTACGTCAAAAATATGGACAAAATATCGATTTGCCTGCCTTTGAAAGCATTTTAGCTGACGAAGAAAAAGGACAGCAAGTCAGTGATATCAAACGCAAGGTTGAAAGATAAGTAAAAAACACAGAGCATTTGCTGACGAAATTCATTTTGATAGAAAAATCACTGACGAAAAGTCTAACTTGCTGAAAAGTGAAGAAAAAATACTGACGAATATTCTGTCAGTATTTTTTTATTTAATCTATAGATTTCAAAGCCCCTAGCATATCGACAGCCTTTAATTTGAAATGAACGACAAAGGCTAGTGAAGCCGTGGTCGCAAAGGTAATCAGAGCAGACAAGGCAAGATTGCTCCAGAGCAATCCAGGCGCAAACATAATCTGGTCAGCCGCTAGCTGGCTAATGATGAAGTGATGGAAAAAGGCACCCAGCAAAAATCCAGACCCAATCCCAATAAAACTCAGAAAAATCGTTTCACGGTAGATGTAAAAAGTGACTTCTCGATCATAAAAACCAAGTACTTTAATCGTTGATAATTCACGAATCCGTTCTGAAACATTGATATTGGTCAGATTGTAAATCACCACAATCGCCAGCAAAATAGCACAAGAAATCAAGACAAACATGACACTGTTAATCCCATGCATGAACGAATTGATGGTTGTTTTCAAATCACTGTTTTGCGAAATGCCTTTGACCACAGGTAGGCTCATCAAGTCGGTGGAAACTTGCCGCAGATGACCTGAGGTTGGATTTTTTAGTTGAGCGAGCTGGGCATTGGGCGTAAATTGCTCATCAAACGCTTGGGCGTAAGCGGATTTCGTCATGAAAATGTAGTGCCCCATATACATCTCAGTGACGCCAGCAATTTGAAGCTGATGTTTTTTATTTTCGCTGTCCAGAAATTCGGCTTGATCACCGACTTTCAAGTTCATCAGCGTGGCCAGTTTTTCAGTAATAACCACGCCTGAACCCTTAAGAAGCAACTTTTTACCTGATTGTCGGTTTTGCAGGCTGACAAATTTGGATAAATCGGCTGAATCTTGCGGCACAATCAAGCTAATCTGTTGCTTTTCACCACCGTTTTTGTGACTTAAGCTTTCAAAAACAATTGGTAAATGCCCCGTAAACTCTGTGGAATCTAGCTTTTCGGTCAGTGCTTCTTTCTGCTTGGCTGTCGACTGCTCTTTTTCAAGAACCATTAAATCATAATGCAAAATACTGCCAAATTGACGGCTGGAAAGTCCAGAAATCGAATCTCGAATCCCAAATCCCATGACCAAAAGTGCCGTACAGCCCGCCACACCAAAGATGGTCATCAACATCCGTTTTTTATAGCGAAAGAGATTGCGGGCAGTCACTTTATAAGTAAAGGCCAGCCGGTTCCAAATAAAAGGCAACCGTTCAAGCAAAATCCGAGAGCCAGCTTTGGGTACTTTGGCCAGAAAAAGTCCTGCTGGAACTTCTTTTAACTCACTACGCACCACCCAGTAAGCCGGTAAAAGGCTACAAGAAAGCGCAATTGCAAAAGCGACAATTGTCCAAAATAGTGAAAAAGTCAGACGCAACTGGCTAAAGGTTGATGACGCCGTATAAGCATTAAACACAGCAATTGGAAGCAAAGTATGTCCCAAAATCACTCCGACTAATGCACCAGACCCACTCGAAACAAATCCATAAACCAGAAATTTTTTCCGAATTGCTTGATTGGTATAACCCAGTGCTTTGAGAAGGCCCAGATTACTTCGTTCCTCCTCAACAAAACGCGTCATTGTAGTCAATGTCACAAGTAAGGCAATCGCAAACAAGACCACTGGAAAAATGTTCGACAAGCGGTCAATTCGCGTGGAATCGTCCACAAAACTCTGATAGCCTGGATTTCCTTCCTTGCGATTGTTCACGGTGTATATCGGCGCTGTTAGAGCTGCGAGCTGGGCTGCATTTGTTTTGAGTTCTGCTTGGGCGCTCTCCATTTTTGCTTGTGCTTGGGTCAACTGGGCTTCTTGGGCCTCAAGTTGAGCTTGGACTTGCGGAGCGATTGGCAGACGTTCAGCCAGTGCTGCTTTTTGCGCCTTCAATTGCTCTTGTTGAGAAGCCAATTGAATCTTTTGAGCATCGAGCTGCGCTTGAGCTTGATTAAGCTGGGCTTGTGGAGCGGATTTAAGGTCAGCTAGACGTTTTGCAGGCTGGTCTTTGAGCAAATTTTCTAAGGCTTTTTGATGCTTTTCGAGCTTTGTATCATAGGTTTGATCATACATTGATTCCTCTTGCAGATTGCGGTAACTTAAGCGGGCAATCGTGTAAAGGTCGGACTTAAAAGCTGTTTTTGGTACAAGGGCGTAGCCTGAAAGCTTCCCCGTCCCAATAGTAGTTGGGCCAAAATTATTTTTGTCCACGTATTCACTGGATTTGACAAAGCCGACGATTTTGAAACGATGATTCTTGAGTAAATCGCTCTCTTTTCCTGCGGTAAATTGAAGATTGTCGCCTAGTTTATAGTCTTTTTCATACAGATAATCAAGCGCAATTTCATTGTCAGCTTGAGGCATCTTCCCGCTCATCAGGGCGTAGGTCGAGAGTTTTTCTGGTTGAGAAAAAAGGCGCAGACTTTGAGTACTTCCTTTAACCAGGACATCACTAAAATTGCCAAATTCGATATTTTTAAGCCCAGTTGCTTGGCGAATAAGGGCTTGATCACTCGCATCTAAGCCTAAAGTTGAAGTCACTGTCAAATCAGCCAGCTGATGCTGTTTGTAAAAATGCTCAGCCGTTGCTCTCATATTAGGTCCTGAAACTTTCAGACCCACAAAGGCAAAAACGCCCAGAAGCATAAGTGAAAAAATAGAAATAAAGCGCCCTAATGAGCCGGTAATCGAGCGACGAATGGTTTTATTCAATGTTTTTTTGCGCATATCACCACTCGATTCTATCAATGGCTAGAGGTTCGGAATTTTGCTTGATGGCCTTGATTCTCCCATCATGCATCTGAATGACACGATTAGCAATAGGTGCAATGGCCGCGTTGTGAGTGACAATAATGACGGTTGTACCTTGTTTTTGCGCCATTTCTTGTAATAATTTTAAGATTTGCTTGCCTGTTTGATAATCCAAAGCCCCTGTGGGTTCATCGCAAAGCAAGATTTTGGGATTTTTGGCCAAAGCTCTGGCAATCGCCACCCTTTGCTGTTCTCCACCTGAAAGCTGTGAAGGGAAATTATGGATGCGGTGGGCTAAGCCAACATTTTCCAAGACTTCAGTGGCGTCAAGGGCATTTTCGACAATCTCAGAAGCGAGTTCGACATTTTCTTTGGCGGTTAGATTATTGACCAGATTGTAAAATTGAAAGACGAAGCCAACGGCATAACGGCGGTAAGTAATGAGTTCTTTGCTGGAAAAATGCGAGATATTTTCGCCGTCAATAATGACTTCTCCTTCGTCGCTTTTGTCCATACCGCCCAAAATATTCAAGACGGTCGACTTACCAGCTCCTGAGGAGCCGAGAATAACGGCAAGTTCCCCTTTTTCAATCTCAAAACTCACTTGATCGTTGGCATATATTTTTTCCTGACCGGATTGATAAATTTTCGATTCGTTGATAATTTTGATAAAAGACATCTGTCTTCCTTTCTGTGAAAACGCTATTATTTTCAATTATATCACAAATAAACCGCGCTAAGTCTTCAAAAAACCTTGCTATAAAGCATACAAGTCAAGGATTTGCTGACTTTTGAGTCATTGAATGTGATTTTTTCTTTGCCGACCTGCTTGAAACCGCGTCGTTCGTAAAATTGATAGGTTGAGCCGCTGTCTGTATAGAGATAAATTTGCTTGCCTTGATGAAGTTTGGCAACGTGTTCTAAAAGCTGCGTTCCAATCCCTTTTCCAGTGACCTGCGGATTGACAGCAAAGAAATTGAGTTCACCGTCAATTTGATGATGTTTAGAAAACTCAGCCAGCATTTTCTGGTTTGTCGACTGATAAATATTAGATTTTTTATAAAAAAATAATTTTTGAATGAGATTGATGAGTCTTACATAAGTTTTTCGCCAAAAATTATGATAAACTTTTGGGGAATTTTTCATATTCAATAAAAGTAATCCTACTATTTCATCTCCTTCGTAGGCAGCATAAACATGACTTGCTTCTTCGAGTTCTAAATAGAGAAAATAGCGACTATATGCCTTCAGCATTATTTTATTGCTCACGTAGTCCCGTAAATTCATTCCTTCAATGGCAAAATTCATGATTTTTTTGAAATCTTTAGATGCTAAATTTTGGATTTTTAGAGTCATTTTTTCTCCTTTATTTTTTATTATTTTATAATATTATTCTAACATAAAAAGATTCTGGATAGAAAAAATTACTGACGAATTCATTTTCGTCAGTAATTTCTCTGTTTTATTTCCAAAAATCATCAAAAACGGTAATTGGTAAGTGGCGTTTGTGCTGCGTTTTGTTCCACCAGGCTTCAATTTTCTCTTGAGCCGCTGGGGAAATTTGTTTGCCCTCAGTGTAATCATCAATGTCTCGATAAGTGACACCAAGCGCTACTTCATCCGCCAAGCCCGGTTTGCCGTCTTCGAGGTCAGCTGTTGGAACTTTTTCATAAATGGCTGGATCAGCACCAAGCTCCGCAAGGAGCGCTTTGCCTTGGTGTTTATTCAAGCGGAAAAGGGGCAACAAATCTGCGCCTCCGTCACCAAATTTAGTGAAAAACCCAGTGATATTTTCGGCTGCATGGTCTGTTCCAAGTACTGCGCCTTGATAATCGCCAGCCACAGCGTACTGCGTAATCATGCGTTGACGCGCTTTGATATTTCCTTTGTTAAAGTCAGAAATCTCAAGTCCAGCAGTCTTCAAGGCTTCCACTTGACCATCCACAGCGGCTTTGATATTAACCGCAAGACTCACATCAGGTTGAATAAATTCAAGCGCACGCTGAGCATCCACTTCATCAGCTTGCACACCATAAGGTAAGCGCACAGCGATAAATTTGTAAGTGTCATCGCCCGTTTCTTCTCTGATTTCTTCAATCGCAAGCTGCGCCAAACGACCAGCCAAGCTCGAATCTTGCCCCCCTGAAATCCCCAAAACAAAAGCTTTGATGAAAGGATATTTCTTCAGGTAATCTTTCAAAAAATCAATAGAAATACGAATTTCTTCTTTAGGATCAATGCTTGGTTTCACGCCAAGTTCTTTGATAATTTCTTCTTGTAATGTCATTTTCTCTTCTTTCTTAAATGATAGAATTACGTCAGTAAATTCTCTGCTGGCGCAGTGTCCGTCAGTATTTTCTCTAGCAAAAATCAGCTTTCGTCAGCAAATTTTCACTCAAAAACTTTACTCATATAAAATTCGTCAGTGAATTCTCCGTCCACACACATGGCTGCTTTGCGGACGCCTTCGATTTCAAAACCGCTTTTTTGATAAAGGGCAATCGCTGCATAATTCTTGGTGATGACGGTTAATTCTAAACGCTTAATGCCCTTATCTTTGGCCCATTCATCGAGCAAAATGAAAAATTGCCCGCCGATGCCCTGATGCTGGAAGTCTTCCAAGATTCCCACAACGATATAGGCCATATGCTCAATGCGATGAGTGTGGCCTCGTTTTGCCGAAAGGTAACCAATCAATTTTCCATCAACTTCAGCACCAATCAAAAAGTCAAAACGAGAAATCTGTCCAATTGTCTGACTCAAATCAAATTTTCGTTCCTCAGGCTCCAAGAGCATGAATTTCGTTTCGGTGTCCAACTGCTTTTGCAACTCCCAGAGCGCTCTAGCATCAGATAAATCAATTCTTCTTATTCTCATTCTTTTTCGTCCAATCTGATCATCGAAACTTTTGTGCGCACCTGCGAAATCAGGCGCATCTTGTGATTCCAAAGTTCTTGCGATAAATCTACTGGATAAGGCTGCGGATTGAGATCACGTTTGTATTCGTCCCAAAGCTCATCCAAATTTTCCCGAGCAAAAGCTTTAATTTCCTGCAAATCTGGCAATTGATAAACCAGCTCTCCATCAACAAAAATATCTTCTAACAAGGGTTTCGCATTGTAATCCCGAACATTTTTATTGATATAAGTGTAAAGAGGGTGGAACATATAGATTTCCTCCGCCAAATCAGGACGCTCATCACTAAAAGTGATATAATCTCCCTCAGATTTACCACCAACTTTTCTGGTGATGCGCCAAACTTGCTTCTTGCCTGGCGTTGAAACCTTCTCGGCATTGCTGGATAATTTAATCGTATCCCGCATTTCGCCGGCTTCATCTTCCATTGACACCAACTTGTACACCGCACCCAGCGCAGGTTGATCATAGGCCGTAATCAATTTTGTCCCTACACCCCAAACATCAATCTTTGCTTTTTGCATCTTCAAAGATAAAATCGTATTTTCATCCAAATCATTAGACGCATAGATTTTTGCCTCTGTAAAGCCCGCTTCATCCAACTGCTGGCGGACTTTTTTGGAAATATAAGCCATATCGCCCGAGTCAATGCGCACTCCTAGGAAGTTGATTTTATCACCAAATTCACGAGCGACTTTGATTGCGGAAGGCACGCCGACCCGTAAAGTATCATAAGTGTCTACGAGAAAAACACAGTCCTTGTGTGTTGATGCATATGCTTTGAAAGCTTCATAGTCGTTGCCATAACTCTGCACCAAGGCGTGAGCGTGCGTTCCACTGGCTTTCAAACCGAAAATCTTCGCCGCACGTACATTTGAAGTAGCATCCGCGCCACCAATCACCGCAGCACGCGTTCCCCAAATCGCCGCATCCATTTCTTGCGCACGACGCGTTCCAAATTCTAAGAGTGGATCATCGCCGATGACCGACTTAATCCGCGCTGCTTTTGTGGCAATCAAGGTCTGGAAATTGATAATGTTTAAAAGTGCAGTTTCCACCAATTGACACTCGGCAAGCGAGCCTTCCACTTGCACCAAAGGTTCATTAGCAAATGCCAATTGCCCCTCGCGCATCGCACGCACACGCCCCCGAAAACGCAAATCTTTCAAATAATTTAGAAAATCCTCAGGATAATCTAATTCGCGCAAAAAAGCAATATCAGTTTCTGAAAATCTGAGTTTTTTCAAATAATCAACCATTCGCTCCAAACCAGCAAAAACCGCATAACCATTTTTAAAAGGCAACTCGCGGAAAAAAACCTCAAAAACCGCTTGGCGATTGTGACGACCCAGTTCAAAATAAGTTTGCATCATATTGATTTGATATAAGTCCGTGTGTAAGGTCAGACTATCGTCTTGATAAAGATGTGGCATATTTCCTCCGTAATTCACTCCGTGAATCTCCTGATTTTAACACATTTCTAACCTATATTTTATCAAAAATTGTCTCAAATTTATAGTATCAGCCTTTTCTAAAAAAACAAAAGAAAATTTACTGACGAAACTAAATTTTAATCAGAAAAAATACTGACGTATTTGATTTTTCCAGGTGGAAAGATTTCCACTAAAAATGCAAAATATAAAAAATAAAAACCGCATCATACCGCGGTTTTTTTCTTTACCTCAACTCATGAAAATCATGCAAATTCAAAACTTTTAGCACAAATAATTTGTGGATTTTGCCAAACTTGAATGACCAATAACTTCTCTCCATTGTAAGCACAGAACCCTTACGACTAAGTTAAAGGATTTCTTAGTCAGTACTTTTGGGTCTGAATTGCCCTAACTAAATCATATAATAAACAAGCCATTTGCTGTCTCTCTTTTTCATTTTGAGTAAACTCCAAATTACCTTCCTGTAGCAGAGCGCTTGTCACATCATCCTGGTTAGAAGATTTCCTATATTCTTCTTCTGCCCTGATAAAATATGGCCCACTTTGACTTGCAAGAGATTCATCTGCTTCACTCAAATAATGATATTTTTCGGCATACGCATGCACCAGCTTATCATAAGTTGGATATATTCCATAACCTTGGATTGTCTGTCCAACTGTAGAACCTTGTACCGTTGTGACAGCTTGCTCGGTTTTAATCATTTCTTCAAGAGTTTCTTTTTTATCTTTTAAATTATCTATATCTGTGCTGAGGGAGATTTGAGTTTGTTGTTTCATTGAAATATCTGTATCCATTTTACTAGTATTATCACGCACACTCTTTTCATTCTCTTTAGCACTTGAAAGTGAAGTCTCTGCAACAGATAATTCCCTTTGAAGCTTAGATAATTTTTCTGCATCTTTGTTATATTTAGAAGTATTGGACACAAAATTATTTTTACTAGATACCTTTATAGGTTGAAAATAACCGATTGAAAAAAATATCGCTGCTATGCTCACAGCACACATCCCTACAATAATTCGATATTTGGTAGGAGTAGCCCTAATAAAATCTTTTAAATTACTTTCCCCTTTTTTACTTAATTTATCAGTCTTCACATCTTGTTTACTAATCTTTCTATTTTTAACCATTGTTCTCTCCTTTTTCAAACTAACACCAACATTTACTTTTATTTTCTTAAATATAACTTAATTTCTTAAAAAAGTATAACATATTAAAACTATATTTGCTATAAGTGAATTGTATATATATCCATTTCTCTCTCTTTTTTAGTATCTTCTCTAATATGAGACGGCGTATCCTACTAGCTACGTAAAGATAGACCAGTAAGAAATGTTGGCGAAGTGCTACAGATCTATTTGATTAGATCAAGCGTAACAGTGATGATTACACCATTACTTATTTTCATATTTTGTATTTTCTCTATAATATCTAATAAATCACTGAACAACTTACCTTGGACGACTATTTGTATATTAGCTGTCACTGTCGCTACATTGCTCTTCAGAGAAAATAAAATCATAACTACCGGTTTTCACGGGTGGTTATGATTAAAAAATGAAAAAACCAAGGACTTTTGACAGTTCCTCGGCTTATGTGGTGAGCAATGCTTATTCCTGTTTTTCGCTCAATCGTCTTGCAAAAAGTATCCCCTGATTTTTAATTACTGCAACAAAATATAAAATTGAGTTCGTTCAACAGTAGCGCCTGTAAATTTTTTCAGTTCCTGCCTCTTTCAAAGTTTCAATTTGATGTTCCAATGTTTGTTGCAATGTGCTAACACGTGCATATCCGATTTTCATCTTTTCCCTTCCGCTTATAACCCTAAGTTAAGAGCCGCTCTTTTCCTTTAAATATAACACATAAAAAACGCTCACAACTTAACAGTTGTGAGCTGATTTGTTTGTATACATATCCGCTTATTTGCTATCAATCCAAATGTTTAAGCAGCGTACCAAATTGTTAATGTAGCATCATCATCCTCTGAATCGCAAGATTGAATAGTAATCACTGGCTCTCCTATTGATAAGCTGTTATAAGCATTTTCGTCGTTTGTAACACCACTCATGACATTATAAACTGTATATGTTTGATTATTTACTATAATCTTTGAACCTACAGCTACCTCTCGTACATCTATACCAATTTGGCCTTTTCTTTCAGCTAAAAGATGTAAGTGCTCTGTATAATCAAGCCACTGATAAACATATTCATCTGCAGGGACATGTCCTAGACCAGAAACCCCCCTAATATCGTAATGCTTCCCATTGAAGTTTAAACCCTCTGAACTTTGAATCGTAGTTTTTGGAAGGGAGGATTCAATTTGATCTTTTTCATTTACTTGATTCTTCGCTTGCTCTTGCGAGGAAGTATTTGACTTTGAAGAATGGGAGTCAGATGTGGAAACATCTTTTTTGTCACTTTTAATTGTAACTGATTTTAAGCTAGGCTGTGTCTCATGAAGTTCATGTGCTTTTAATTGATTAGCAATTGAAAGCTTATGAACTATAAATATTGAGCCAGCAGTCACTGCTAACAAACTTAAAGCTACCTTTTTAATAATCATTATTCAACCTTTCTTACATTGCACCTGATAAATACGGCTTATATACTTAGCAGCCTTTGGCTATTACCTAAAATGTTAGTTTATCAGTATCGATTATCCGAGTTTGGTACAGAGTAGAGGTTATATAGGTAGTCTATTTACCTTTTCCCTCAATAAATCTTAATAATGAATTTTCAACGAACAACTCTCATCTATTTCTTACTTTACACTAATAATTTTATCATATAGTCTGAAACCTAACAAGACAAAATGCTCGCCTTAACAAGATGTACAACATTTATAATCATTTTGTGTTTTGGAAGAAAATAAAAAAGAATTATAGTAATTTAATAAAATTGAATCAGTCATTCTATTACAGCGAGGGTCAATTGGACTAGTATCAAATAACTAGAGTGAAAAAGAGAAAGTAATCTCATAAAAAGATTCACAAATATAAAGTTATGAGCTAATATATTTGTCACTTTTTGACCAAGATGCACCTGCGTAAAAATCGGTTTGAGCAAATGACCAGATAACCACCTAGAGGGCCGTGGTTCCTCTTATTATGGGCAATATTGCTAAAATGAAAAACAAGAGTAAAATAACATAATGAAAAATTTTTCTTTTTTCATTACTATTTTTGTACCCTTGCCTAAAACGAGAAAATAATATTATTAAAACAACAGATAGTAAAAAATATTCATGATTATTTTAAATTATATCACATTTAAACCATAGACTGGCATATGCACAATAATTAAGGTAGATATAAATTCTGCCTGAAGTCAAATATGCATTGATTTATCTGCCGCCTCTGTATTTTAGCCGCTGCAACAAGAGCTAATACACCAATGGTAGACATTGTTTCAACACCTACAGCTGTGACTGCAACAGCTATACCGACAACTACTACTCATTTTGAAAACTCTCTAAATAAAACTGATTAGTTTGCATGGATTGCGACATACCCACACAGCTATGTTACAATATAAAAATGTAGATATTCATCTCATTTCTCAAAGGCTTGGGCATCGCTCTATCAAAATAACGCCCTACGTCTATGCTCATATGATGAAAGAGTATCGGTTCAACGAAGATGGAAAAATTAAAAACATCTTCGAGGAGTTGAATAACAGCATTATCGCCAGAAAAAAGTGATTTGGCACAAATTTGGCATATTCACAAGAAAAAGGAGAAAAAAGCCCTTATGAATAGAGGCTCTAGAAAAAAAGTTGGAATTCTGGGCGGGAACTTCAATCCCGTTCATCACGCCCACCTAATGGTTGCTGATCAAGTCGCTCAACAAATGCAACTTGACCAAGTATTACTCATGCCCGAAAACATCCCGCCGCATATCGATGAAAAAACAACGATTTCACCAGAACATCGCGTCAAAATGTTAGAACTTGCCATCGCCGACAACCCACGCCTCTCCCTCGAACTCAGCGAAATTGAACGTGGTGGAAAATCTTATACCTATGACAGTTTAAAATTTCTCACCGAAAAAAATCCCACCACCGATTATTATTTCATCATCGGCAGCGACATGGTGGACTATTTGCCCAAATGGTACAAAATTGAAGAACTGCTCAAAATGGTTCACTTTATCGCGATTAAACGCAATGAAACCGTCCAAGAGAGCCTTTACCCTGTCACTTGGCTCAATGTACCTCTTCTCCCCATTTCCAGCACCATGATTCGGGAAATGATTGAAAACAAGATTGCCCCTACTTACCTTCTTCCCCAAAACGTCCTCAACTACATCAACGAAACAAAAATTTATCAAAAAAAGCACGATTAACGTGCTTTTTTCTTTGGACAATGCCTTTTTGATCCCACTTTCAAACCTCCAGATTCAAAACCTCTTGGGCGTAAATGGATTGGTTGCCATTTAAGACATAGGCGATGGTCATGATTGGCAAAATATACTGCACCGAACCAAAGCCAAAGACTTCTGCTGCGATAAAAATTGGGCCAAAATAACTATTTGTCGCTGCTGAAAAGATAGAGACGTAGCCAGCTGCTGCCATCAATTCCACAGGTAAGCCCAAAAGAAGCGCTAAAGTGGCTCCCAAGGTTGAACCAATCGCAAAAAGCGGAGTTACTTCCCCCCCTTGAAAGCCAGCCGCAATCGTTAGCACCGTGAACACTAATTTCAAAAGCCAATCATAGGTGTGAATCTGTCCACCATTAAAGCTCAAAGCAATCAAATTTGTCCCCAAACCAGCGTAACGATCCAAATGGATAAACAATAAACCTGCGCTCAAAATAAGTCCCATTATGAAAATTCGTTGGTAAGGATTTGACATTTTTTCAGCAAATCTTTTCTTCAAATAAGCTAGACTTTGAGCAAAAAGACGTCCGACTAAACCAAAACAAATCGCAACCAAGAGCAGCTTTACAAGGTTCAATGGATCTAGCGTTATTTTTGTGGAAACCAAAAAAGAAAATTTTTCTAAGCCCAACCAGTGCGACGTTCCACTTGCCACATAAGCTCCCAAGAGCGCTGGCATCAGCGCGCGATATTCAATTTTCCCCAGCATCAAGATTTCAATAGCGAAAAATGCTGCTGCGATTGGCGTCTGGAAAAGTCCCGCAAAACCAGCCGCCATCCCTGTGATAAGCAAGATTTTTTGTGCTTCTTTATCCGATAACCATTTGCCAAAAGTATGGCCAATCACACCGCCAATTTGTACCGCAACCCCTTCACGTCCAACGCTCGCTCCAAATAAATGTGACAGCCAAGTTGAAAAGATAATCAAAGGAACCAAGCGCTTAGGAAGCTCCTTACGCCCATGATTTCCCGCCTCAAAAATCAGCCCCATCCCTTTTTGACTTTCTTTGCCAAAATGCTGATAAAAGTAGATAATCACAAGCCCTGCAACCGCCAAAAAAGGCAGTAAATATACGGCATGATTGTCGCGAAAAGCCGTAATCGCAATCAATACACGACCAAAAAGTGCATCCACCGCACCAACAATCCCCCCAATAATCACCGCCAAAAAAAGGGATAAAAGCGTCGCTCGTGATATTGTAATTTTAAAAAAATTCATTCCTAATAAACTCCTCATTTTCTCATTATTTCCTGTGTTTTTCCAAAACAAAAGGCGCTACAAACAAGACTGCTCAAAAACAGCCTTTTGTTTGTAGGCGCCATCAGTTGATTTTATCAGAAAAATCAGCGGTTTTGGGAGTGCACCATTCCCATTTATCTTATTATTCTACTCTTTAGTCAAAAAATTTGCAAGGAAAAACTTAATCACGCATTCCGTTTTCTTTTTGAATTTTTTTGAGCTTCTCAGGAGTTACATCTTCGCCAGTTTTTTCGTCAATCACTTTGATTGTTTCTACTTGCGAGCGAAAATTTGCTTTGACGCTGTCAATGTAGATTCGGCGCAAAGTTGCTTGCTCTGCCAGCTCTTCTGACGTCAGTCCCTCTGCTTTTTTCTTCCGCGCTAACGCGTTGATGCGCGCGATTTGTTCATTTGTAATTGCCATTATACTAAAATCCTTTTGTCAATTCTTAAAAAATGACGGACAGATGGGAGAATTTACTGACGCTTTTTTCATCAGATTTACGTCAGTAAATTCTCCCATCAAATCAGATATTTCACGAATCCGTCAGTAAAATTTCTCACTTTTTAGTTCAATCAGTCTTTATTTTGTGTTAATCAAACTAAAATCAGCCAAACTTCCTGTCAAAACAACAACTTGCGCAAGTAAAGCCAAGCGGTTTTCACGAACCCGCTCATTTTCCACCATGACCATAACATTTTCAAAGAAGAGTTCAATTGCTGGTGCTAATCCATGCACAATTGTTCTAAATTTGAGCTCGCAAGTCATCTCTGCCCAATCCTCTTGCAAGGCATCAATCGCATCATAGAGTTTTTGCTCTGCTTCAGATTCAAAGAAAACAGGATCTACTTTTCCAATTTCAGTGGCTTTTTTCACCAAATTGATTGTCCGTGACACATTTTCAATCGCTGGTTTAAATGGCTCATGAAGTTTGTGTGAATCAATCACAAAAGCTGCTTCCATCATATTGGCAATATCAAACTTAGAACCATTGATTGCTGCTTCTACAATGTCATAACGATCCAATTTTTCCAACAAGATTTTTTGCACACGCGCTTTCACAAAATCCAAAAGTTCCGCATGATTTTCACCAGTAAATTGATCAATAAAAGCTGCAAAATCAAAGCGCCAGTTCATTTTCTCGATAATTCGAGTCAGCCCTTGCACCGCACGACGCAAAGCATAAGGGTCGTTTGATCCAGAAGGAATCAAGCCCACATTAAAGAACGAAAGTACTGAGTCAATCTTGTCTACCGCCGCAAGCACGCTGCCAACTTTTGTTTCAGGCAAAGCACCTTCGGCTGAAGTTGGCATATAATGTTCCCGAATCGCCGCCGCAACGTTCGCATTTTCACCTGCTAAAAGGGCATATTTTTCACCCATCACCCCTTGCAATTCATCAAATTCACCGACCATTCCTGTCAAAAGGTCAAATTTGTAAATTTCAGCAGCACGTGCAACATCAGCTTTCTCAGTAGCTGTCAATCCTGCAATCTCTGCGAGGCGTGCCGCTACTTCTTTAGTGCGAGCCATGTGTTCTGTGATCGAACCAATTTTGGCATGGAAAGTCACTTTAGAAAGTTTGGCAACGAGATCTTCAATCTTGAGTTTTTGGTCTTCCTTCCAGAAAAATTCTGCATCTTCCAGACGAGCGACCAAGACTTTTTCATTTCCAAGCACGACATTTTCGATATGTTCAGCATTCCCGTTACGAACAGAGATAAAGTTTGGGGCCAATTCTCCATTTTGATTATAAACTTCAAAGTAACGTTGATTATCCCGCATTGAAGTCACCAAAACTTCCGCTGGAACAGACAAATATTTCGGATCAAAAGCACCAACAAAAGCTGTCGGATATTCGACAATATTGTTCACTTCTTCCAATAAATCTTTGTGTAAAGTCACTTGCCATTGATTTTCTGCAGCCAAGGCCAAGATTTGTGCTGAAATTTCTGCTTTACGATGTTCTGCATCAACCATCACAAAATACTCAGGCAATTTGCTAGCATACTCAGAAGCATTTTCCAGTTCAATTTCAACATCCGCAAGAAAACGATGTCCACGTGAAAAACGATCCGCTGTCACATCCAGCAAGTCAAAGGCAATCACTTCATTTTCCAAAAGGGAAACGAGCCACTGGATTGGACGTACAAAGAGAAAATCATTATTGCCCCACTTCATGTAGGTCGAGAAAGTCATTTTCGAAATAACTTCCGCCCCGATTTTAGCAAGTAAATCGCTCGCTTTGACACCCTCAATATGTTTTTTAGCAAAATAATAATCGCCATTGAGTACTAAGTCATCTGGAGTTACCCCTTGTCCACGCGAGAAGCCTTGAATTGCTTTTGACCAATTTCCTTCAGAATCTTTAGCAATTTTAGCTGAAGGCCCTTTGACTTCTTCATCAATTGCTTCCGATTGCTCTGCCAATCCTTCGACAAGGACAGTCAAGCGACGAGGTGTTGAAAATTTCACAATTTGGTCAAATTGCAAACGATTTTCATTCAAGAAGGCTGTCATCCGCTCTGCCAATTGATTGATTGAAGGAGTCACCAAGTGTGCAGGAACTTCTTCCAGACCGATTTCAAGTAAGTAATTTGCCATTATTTTTCATCTCCTTCTACAACCTTAGTGTATTTCCCATTTTTACCCAGATATTTTTCACGCAAAACTTCATCTTTAAGCAAAGGGAAACCGAGCTTCGCACGTTCTTCGATGAAAGTTTTTGCCACTTTACGCGCCATTGTACGCACACGATGCATATAACCTGCACGCTCCGTTACAGACACTGCCCCACGCGCATCAAGCAAATTAAAGGTGTGTGAAGATTTCAAGATATAGTCATAAGCCGGATGAACCAAACCTTTATCCAATAAAGTCAAGGCTTCTTGCTCATATTCACCAAACAACTGAAGCAAAAGTTCTTGATTTGATTCCTCAAAAGCGAATTTTGAATGTTCGTACTCAGGTTCTTTGAAAATATCACCATATGCCACGCCATTTCCCCATTCGAGATCATAAACATCATCCACTTCTTGCACAACAGTTGCAATCCGTTCAAGACCGTAGGTAATTTCACTGGTCACAGAATCAACTTCAATCCCACCGACTTGTTGGAAGTAAGTAAATTGGGTACATTCTTGCCCGTCAATCCAAACTTCCCAACCGATACCAGCACAGCCCATTGACGGATTTTCCCAGTTATCCTCAACAAAACGGATGTCGTGTTCAAGGGCATCAATTCCAAGCGCAGCCAAACTTTGCAGATAGAGTTCTTGAATATTTTTAGGCGAAGGTTTCAAAACCACTTGAAATTGGTGGTGTTGGAAAAGTCGGTTTGGATTTTCCCCGTAACGTCCATCAGCAGGACGACGTGAAGGCTGCACATACGCTGCGCCCCAAGGCTCAGGGCCATTTGAGCGCAAGAAAGTATAAGGACTCATTGTCCCAGCACCCACTTCGTTGTCGTAAGCTTGCATCAAGTTTGCGCCTTGCTTAGACCAGAAGCCTTGCAAAGTCAAGATGATGTCTTGAAATGATAATTTATTATCTGCCATTGTTTCCTCCAAAATTCAAAAAAACCGTAATTCACACACTCCTCATGATAATCAAAATCATGACAAAGGGTGCAAATGCACGGTTCCACCTTTATTTTTTACTTCATTGTGTAATTACGATTTAAACTGAGCCATTTTCATTCTCGAACTTTCACTATCTCCGAGTCGCTTTATACTAAAGTATAATCTTTATTTGATAAAAAGTCAAAAGAAAATAAACTTAGTATATGTGCCTGTCTTTTAGTTAGAGCCTGAAATGCCCAATAATCAAACTAAAAAGAATAGAGAACATTGAGTAATTTCGCAAATTCTTGCTTGCTCAACGAAGGTGTTTGCGCGCCCTCTTTTTATTTCCGTTTTTTTAACCGAGTTAATTATCTCTCATTAATTTTACTATAAAGATATTCTTCTCCATCCATATTATTCCTTCTGATAATTTCTAACACTATTATACAATAATTTGTATCATCCAAAAAACTGAGCTATAAAACCCAGACTTTTAAAAATCTGGGCTTTGCTTTAACATTTTAATCGGATTTGAAAATCTTTTTCCCAATAAAATACAATATAGTTACGATTAAAAGGTAAATAATCGTCCATAGCCAAAGTAATTTCGGGAATTTATCGAATAAGATTCTGAAAGGAATCATAGCAATGAAAACTGGAATGAGTACACGTAAAATTTCTTTCATAGCAAGTCTCCCTTAACTAAATTGTTTTCCATTGAGCAGCTCCAGTACTTGGATCATGACGATAATAAATTCCAATCCAACCATTATGATTGGTGTCTAATTTGCCTGCTAGCCATTGTCCTGGGCTTTTAATTGTTGCTAAGTATCCAAAACCTACACCAGCTGTAAATCCGACAAATCCTTTTGCTGCAGCCACTGAACATCCGGCAGCTGCTGCGACTGCTCCTGGTAAGCATGCAGTAGCCGCAGCAGTTCCTAAACCAATAATCGCTGTATCAACTGCATAAGCAAAAACTCGAGACCCTACTGCAATGTTTGTATATCCCCAAGAAGTCCATGCCATTGCTTGGGCTGACCCTGTAGTATTATCAACAGGCAATGTTTGTTCCTCAGTTTGAGTTTGTCCTGTTGAATCCACGGTTGTTTTTGCAATGGTAATTGTTGAGCCATCATTAACAATAGAAACTGAGGAGCCATCTTCTGTATTTGTTACAGAAAAGGCACCGACAGTATTATCTTCATCGTTTGTAACCGTGGTCACTTCTGCACCATCCACTGATTGAGTGGTTGCGGTTGTATCCTCAGAATTCAGAATATCCTCATAGGTTTTCCCTTCATCTGCTGTAGAGGTAGATAAATCTGAATTGTCAAGCGTTTGAGCAACTGGTTGTCCATTCTCATTAAGCACCAAAGCATGAGTATTTTTAATCACTGAAGTAGCTGAAACTTTTTGAGTGGATTGAGGAGGACTAGAACTTGCTGCTTGATAGGCTTGTAATGTTGCTCCGGCCACTGTTGAAGCTAATAATAACGTTGCAGCACTTGCCACAATAAGTTTAGTTTGAATAGATTTCATAATACTTCTCCTTTTTGAGCTGCAAGCAAATCCTTGAAGAGATGGCATTGCAGTTTACGACGTTGAATGTTTCTTTGTTAGAGTTTCTTCTTGTTTTTTCTTAAGTAAACGACACTCAAGATTCATGAATCTGTTTTAATTTCTAAAATCATTATATCAAATCGAAAAGGCTTATTTGACCTTTTCCGAAGTCTCGGAAAATTTTTTAGTTTTTTTTAAAAATATCTAAAAAGGAAGGCTTAACACTTGCCTTCCTTTTATTATTTTTCTGTTTGCTCTACAAATGTCTTTTGATAATAGGCTTTCATTTCTGGCAAATTCAAGTCTTCAAAAAGCCTTATGGAAGCAATCATTTTTTGCTCTCCTTGCCTCCTATTCCCCAAGTGATAATCTAGTAAACCACTGGTAAAACGATACATATTATGGCAAAACAGATCTTTTTTATAAGATAAAAGTACCTTCTCCACTTTTCTCAACAACTTTTTTGTAATTTCAAGTTGACCTTCACGCAGATATTTCACACTTGCCCGACAGGCAATCTGAATAATTTTTTCACGATATTTTCTAACTTTGAGGTAATGCAAATTTTCTTTCCAAAAATCCTCCATAAGTGAAAGAGTGAGTCGAGTATTTAGATGTTCTACGACAAATGAGAGGATACTCAACTCAAAATATGACCAAATTTCAATATTAAACATGAGGTCAATAATTTCACGCTCTTGCGCTTCGGTCAATCCATAAAGCAAATTTTGAGTGGCAAGAAAAATCATCCGATTTCCCACTTCACTATCATATTGTCTTGCTTCCTCGTTGATAGATTTTAGTTTTACAACATTCTGCGTATAGTTTGCCACTTCAATCTCATCACAAATTTCGACAAAATAATCTGAGTGCATTCCATTCACAAAATATTCAAATTCTGCAATTTCGATGTGCATTAGCTCTAAAGCTGCATCCAATTTATCAAATCTAAGTATTGATTTTCCACTCTCAAAATCTGATAGAGTTGACTTAGAGAGTCCTACCCTAGTAAAATCCGATAACTTAAAATTTCGCTGAGTGCGCAAATCACAAAAAATTTCACCCATCAGGGACATTGAAAATTCTTCTTTTTCTTTCATTGTCAGCCTCCCCATCATTGCTATTTGTTATCAATTATATCACTTTAAATGACAAAATCGACAATTTTAAAAAGTGAATGAAAATTATCCATTCACTTTTTTGACTTCAGCCTTGATTTAGACCACTTACAAACTGCCTGTTTCAATATTCCAATCGCGAAACAGTGACATAATCTCCATTTTCCAAACCAACAATACGCTCTCCTGCAAGCAAGCGTTTTTTTATTGCTTTCTCATTTCCGTATTTGCGAATCATGTCTTCTTTTAATTCTGGACTCAATTGATTGGCTTTAGATAAGGTTTTTTGAAAACCAAATGTGCTGGTTAAGATTCCCACCTTATCTGCTTTTTTCATCCATTCCTCTTGTTCTTCTTTACCTTTACCAAACAGGATGACAAGCAGGCTCTCCATTTGAATCTCAACAAAAGTGCGAGCAGCATCTTGAGCTGCGGCTTCCAATGTGTTAAAGACAGAATCATCTCCGAGGTAGATTTCTGCATCTTGTGTGGCATTGCCTGCCACATATAAACTTATAAATTTTACGCCCATTTTCTCTCCTTTTTATTCGTACTGATCGTATCTCAAGGTTTTAATAAAATTTTACCTACATTTTTTCCATTTTCCAAAAAATCATGAGCTGCTTTTCCTTCTGATAAAGCAAAAAGATGGGGTTCAGTAACTTTTATTTTTCCCTCTTTAAAATAAGTGAATAAACGATTCGAACGTACTTTTCGCTCTTCAAAGGAGCTTAAAAAGTCCCATAAATCTCCTGTTAAAATACTCTTAGATTGGCTGAGGAGTTCAATAAAATCAATTGCTGGTGGTGTTCCAGCTGCCATTCCAAAAAAGATAACTTGTCCTTTATTTTTTATTAAATCAATTGAGGCTTTGAGGGTTGTCCCTACTCCATCATAGCAGCTGTCAAATTGGCCTTTATAATCAGGAATCCATTCAAGATGACGACTTGACAGAACTTTCTTGGCACCAAAATCCAGCGCAACTTGAGCCTTATGTGCAGAGGAAGAACCCCATACCTCGACCCCATCTGCGATGAGCATTTGGGCTAATATTTGACCGACTCCTCCAGATATTCCTGTAACAAATGCTTTATCTTTGGGTTTGTTTTTTCCTAAGTCATGGACTAGAAAATCTGCGGTTAATCCTTGTAGACCAATTGTGGCTGCCTCTTTTAAAGAAATTTCATCAGGTAGAAAAATAATCTTCTCTAAAGGAACAGCAACTTTTTCAGCATTAGCAAAAGGGACGTCAACAAATAAAACGGATTTTCCAATTAAATGTTTAGCTTCAGCATCAATAATGATGCCAGAGGCCTCGTATCCATTGATATATGGGCTGTTTGGCTCGATATGATAGCCACCGCGTCTGCGGTAAATATCTGCAAAATTTAAACCAATATATGCTGTTTGAACGAGAACCTCCTGATTATTTATCACAGGGTCAGGGAGTTCGCCGTATTTTAAGACATCACTTGAACCAAAGGTTTCAAAGTATAAAGCTTTCATTTTTTCTCCTCTATTTCAATTAGAATTATACCATGCTCAAAAGAAAAAACGGAATCTTTGGGATTCCGCTTGCTTGTTATCTTTGTTTTCGGTTATAAAGAAGGCTTGAAATAAAAGAGAAAATGATGATCACTGCTCCCAAGAGTCCTGTGACTGCTTCGCCAATCTCCCATTTGATACTTGCTAAAATCAATAAAGCGAGGGTCAGAATTGCCCAATGCGCTCCGTGTTCAAGGTAAACAAGGTCGTTTAACGTTCCTTTTTTTACCAGATAAAGTGTTAAGCTGCGGACGAACATTGCACCAATAATCCCTAAACCCAATAAAATGATGATGGGATCTGATGTAATTGCAAAAGCACCGATTACTCCGTCAAAACTAAAGGAGGCGTCAATCATTTCAAGGTATAAAAAGAGGGCAATTCCAGCTTTGCCAGTGACTATCGCAAAGTTGGTGCTTGTCGCTGTTTTGGATTGGCTCATCATTTCGCCAAAGCCGTCAACAAGCATAAATGTCAAAATGCCCAAGCCGCCAGCAAATAGCACTTGGTGGGCATTCTTAGCTAAAAATTCTGAACTAATCAAAAGAACAATAAGTGAGATAATCGCATTTGCGGACGGAAAATGTCCGAGTTTTTCAAGGAAGGCTTCAGGGAGCTTTAGCCAGATATACTCTTTGGCATCAAAGAAAAAGCCTAGAGCAAGCATCAAGAGGAACATTCCACCAAAGGCAGCAATCTGCGGGTGAGCTTGGTGCAAAATATAACCATAAGTTCCAGCCGTGTGTGGATTTCCTTTCTCCAAGGCGAGTCGTAAGGCACTGATTGGATCAAGATGCGCAGAAATGCCCACGATAAGTAAGGGAAAAATCAAGCGCATCCCGACAACAGCAATCAAAATACCGACGGTCAAAAATGCTTTTTGCCAAGCCGGACTCATCCGCTCAAGAATTCGCGCATTCACAATTGCGTTATCCATCGAGAGTGAAATTTCCAATATCGCAAGAATCAGGGTGATAAATACCCCATTCCAACCAGCGTAAATAAAGGCAATGATAAGCGCGATTAAGCTAACAATAAATGAGCCTCTAAAAATTTTCATATCTTTTTCTTTCTTTTTTGACAAATCGTTTTACACTTTTCAAACTGATGTAAAACGGGAGTATCATTTGTTTTTAGGGTTGATAATCGACTTCAACAAGTTGACTGACGCCTTTTTCGACAGCAATTTTGCCATTGAAAGTTTCCGTCAGTGCAGCTAAAAAAGCGTCAGCATTTTCTCTGTCGACAAAGCACTTTATTGTCACTGCTGACAGAAATTCACTCTCACTAATCATCAGGTTTTTGCTGACCAAAAAGCGTTGCAATTGATCATAAAGGCTATAATCGAGCGTCAGAATCATTTCATCTTGACTGACAAATTGAACCAACCCAACCGCTTCAATCGCATGATTCACACTGCCTGCGTAAGCGCGAATCAAGCCACCAGCCCCAAGTTTGATGCCCCCGAAATAACGGGTGACAACGGCACAGACATTGGTAACTTGCTTTTTTTTGAGCAGCTCAAGCATGGGAACACCTGCTGTTCCTGACGGTTCTCCGTCGTCACTTGTTCGCTGAATTTCCTGATGATCACCTAGGGTGTAGGCCGAACAATTATGATTGGCTTTAAAATGTTTTTTCTTGATTTGGGCAATAAATTCGCGAGCTTCTTCTTCACTTGCAATGCGTTTCAAATGGCAGATAAAACGCGACTTTTTGATTTCTTCTTCATTTATAAAATCTTTTTTTATCGTGAGGGTCATGTAATTGATTGTAACAAATTTTGTTACAATTTAACAGTATTTTCGTATAGTTAGGTATGGACACAAATTTAGAACAATTTTCCGGACGTTTATTATTAAAAAAGGATTTAAAAGTCCAAAATGATTCCGTCAGCAATTTCTCTGAGCTAGACATTTTTACTGACGAAATTCATAAAATTTCAGGAATGCTTTCCGTCAGTGCAAGTAAGATTTTGTGCTGTCGCTGTGGCACTATTCATCAAAAAAAAGCCGTCCAATTACCTATTGGTAGCTTTTACTGTCCCGCTTGTCTGAATCTCGGACGAGTGCGTTCGGATGAATTTTTATATCATTTTCCGCAAAAAAAGTTTCCGGCACGCTCCTATCTGATGTGGACGGGAACTCTGACCCAGCACCAAGCCCTGCTTTCCCAGCAGCTCGTTCAGCAATTAAAGAGCCCAAGTCGTACTCTGCTTGAAGCCGTCACTGGTGCAGGAAAAACGGAAATTATTTATGCTGCTATTGATGCTGTTTTGCAAAAAGGTGGGGCTGTGGGACTTGCTAGCCCACGCATTGACGTCTGCTTGGAACTTCACAAACGCTTATCTCGAGACTTCTCTTGCACCATTCCGCTTTTGTATGCAGGAGGTGGGGCCTACTTTTCTAGTCCCCTTGTAATCACTAGTAGCCACCAACTTTTACGTTTCAAAGAAGCGTTTGATCTTTTAATTATTGACGAAGTGGATGCTTTTCCTTTGGTAGACAATGAAATGCTGTATTTTGCTGTCAAAAATGCCTGTAAACCTCAGAGCAACCTCCTGTATTTGACAGCAACATCAACCGATAAACTAGATCAACAGGTCAAAAAAGGACAATTAACCAGACTAACTTTAGCTCATCGTTTTCATGGAAACCCTCTAGTGGTTCCTCAACTTTTTTGGCAGTCAAAATGGAAAAAAGAATTCCTTAAACAACGAAAAACAGGCTTTCCACTCTTAATTTTCGTCCCTGAAATTGAGTTTGGAAAACAATTTTTAATCAAGCTACAAAAGCAATTTCCTGATGAAAAGATGGCTTTCGTAGCTTCAACAAGCAAAGACCGTGTGCAGTTGGTTGAAGCCTTCCGTCAAGGCGCACTCCATCTTTTAGTCTCCACCTCAATTTTAGAAAGAGGCGTGACTTTTCCTTGCGTCGATGTCTTTATTATCGATGCAAGTCACCCTAATTTCACCAAATCAGCACTTGTTCAAATGGCTGGGCGAGTTGGACGTTCCCCTAAGCGCCCAGCAGGGCGAGTCGCTTTTTTCCATACAGGCAAAAGTCGTGCGATGGTAAAAGCTATTCATGAAATTAAGAAAATGAATAAAAAAGGAGGCTTCTAAATGGGAAGTTGTTTACTTTGTAATCAAGAAATTCCTCAAAAACTTACTTTTTCAGCCCTTTTTTTACTCAAAACCCCAGAAAACTTACTTTGTGAAAAGTGTCAAAGCACATTTGAAAAAATTCCTGAACAGCATTGTCCACGTTGCTACAAATCAGATGTTTCGGGGCTTTGTACGGATTGTAAAAATTGGGAAAAACTTGGAATTTTTGTGAATCACCGTGCTATTTTCCGCTACAATGCTGCCATGAAAGCTTATTTTGCCCGCTATAAATTCCTCGGTGACTATCGATTAGGTCAAGTTTTCGCCCCTTATTTCGCAAAATTAGCTGGCAATGCTGTTTTAGTGCCGTTACCCTTGTCCCCAGAAAGCTTGAAAGAGCGCGGATTCAATCAAGTTTCTGCCTTTTTAGAGCAAACAAAATTTCAAGAGCTTCTGACTAAATCAACCAGTCCTCGTCAATCAAGTCTTGACCGACACGCACGACTTGCCAGCAAAAATACCTTTAGCATTAAGCCAGAGGTCCACTTACCTCCTAAAATCCTCTTAATTGATGATATTTACACCACAGGAAGAACCTTACAGCACGCGGTAGAAACATTAAAAACAGCAAGTGTCACCGAAATTAGTACCTTTTCACTTTGCCGTTAAGAACCCGCTGATTCGTACGCAGAAATTCCTTTTTTCCAAATCCATAAGGCAATCGCTAGAAAAACAAGAGAAATAAGCACCGTTCCGCCGATATTCAAGAAAAAATTCCGACCTGTCAGCAAAAAATTAGCTGGATAATAAGCCGTAAAAGCAAAGGGAACAAGGAAACTTACAAAAAATCGAATAGGAAAATTATAAATAGTCACTGGATATTTTGAAAAACCGTTGATTTGGTAGAAAACGTACAAAAGACTCCCTGATTGCTTCATCCAAAAAGCTAAACTGGACAAGGCAATTTTTATCGCCGTATAAATCACTGTGGCAAAAGGAAGACTGATAATGAAAGCAAAAGCTTTAAGTGGCGTCCAATCCACGGCACTCCAGCTACTTATCATTAACAAAATTCCGATGAGTATTTCACCAAAACCATCGATTTGAAAAGTTTCTAACGCGCAATAAATTAAGGGATTGATCGGACGAGTCATGTATTTATCAAACTCCCCTTTACGTACCAAACGTTGGCCAACCGCCCAGAGATTATCTGTCAACACATGGTCAATGCCTTTGGGAAGCGAACCATAGCCATAGATAAACATAATTTCTGGCAAAGTCCAGCCTCGTAGACTAGGGATTTGTGTAAAAATAATGCCAATCAAAAGAATATTGAGCCCTTGGGTTAACAAAACGCCAATCATGCCAATGAGGAAATCTCCTTTATATTCCATGAGTTGCTTTAAATATTGGGCGGCAAAAATTCGTTCTAATCTTAGTATTTTTCTCATTTTATCCTCCTTGCACGCTCAATCGACTAATCGTATAATGCCAAATGAGCTTGGATAGCCCCATAAAAATCAAAAGCCAAACTACTTGAATCGCAAAGGCTAAAATCATTTGATTCAGGCTTTCTTTTCCCAAATAAAGCATCACAGGAGTGTAGATTAGACTTGAAAAGGGGAGAAAACTCAACAGGCGCTCAATAGCAGGCGGGAAAAAAGCCAGTGGGATTAGTGAACCTGACAAAAAACTGACAATAGCTGCTTTCAAAGTATTTGCTCCCCAAAGATTTTTAAAAATAAAGGCCATGAAACCAAAACAAATGTTGAAGTAAAAATTGAGAAAATAAGCCAAGATAGAGCTCAACAAAAAAAGAGAAAAATTGATAAAATTAAAAGCAACCAGCTGAGGGTTTAGAAATTGATACACTAAAATTCCACCAAAAATAGGCAGACTAAGCATTCCAAGCGCGATAAATTTTCCGCCTAACTCATTGAACAAAAAAGTCGCATTAAAGTTGACTGGTTTTAAAAGGCGCATAGCGACCGACCCATCTTTGACTTCATCACCAAGCGCCCAAGCACCATCCGAATGAGAGAGTTGTGCAGTAAAAAAACTCAAAAAGACATAGAGGGTCATTTCTTGAACAGTAAATCCATTCAAATTACGATGCGGTGAACTCAGAAAAACAGCTTGCCAGAGGAAAAAAGTGACAATTGCTCCCAAAATATCGCCCAAGCGATAAATCAAAAAATCAACACGATAGGCCATCATCCCTTGCGCCCCTGCACGTACAAAGGGCTTGTATTTAGATAGCGTTGAAAACATTAGCTTTCCTTTCTTCTCCCACTTTTTGAGAGATGTGATTGGTTCAGATTTCTTTACGGAAAAAGCGACGGATGATTTCTTCAATATCGGCGTCTTTGACCGAAATATCTTGAATTGGCGCTTGATTCATGGTGTGCTGCAAAAGTGCTGGAACACTGTATTTGGTAGCGTCAAAGCGAATTCTGAGTGCCAAGCCATTTTTCTCAATTTCTAAGTCAGGAAATTTGGAAAAATCCACTTCCATAGCTCTCGATAGAACAAAATTAAGTTCGTGAATTTTACCAAATTCTTGTTTGAGCGCTTGAACGCTCCCATCAAAAATTTTTTCGCCCTTGTCAATCATATAGATTCGTTTGCACAAAAGTTCAATATCTGATAAATCATGTGTTGTCAAAATAATCGTTGTTTCTTCTTCTTGGTTAATCTGTGTAATTGCCTTGCGAATGTTGTCTTTAACCGCAACGTCAAGCCCGATTGTAGGTTCGTCCAAAAAGAGTACTTTCGGACTATGCAAAAGACTTGCTGCAATATCAGCACGCATCCGTTGCCCAAGAGACAAGGTACGAACAGGGTCTTTGATAAAATCTTGCAGCTCCAAGACTTCGTTGAGAAAATCCATTCGCTTTTGAAATTGTTTTTCTGGGACATCATAGATTTCTTTGAGCACACTGTAAGTTTCTTGAAGGGCTAAATCCCACCAGAGTTGAGTGCGCTGACCAAAAACAACACCAATTTCTTTAACGTATTCGGTGCGATTTTCTTGAGGAATTTTGCCATTAATGCGGCAAGTCCCCGAAGTTGGTGTAAGGATTCCTGTTAACATCTTAATTGTGGTGGATTTTCCTGCACCATTTGCTCCTATAAAGCCCATAATTTCACCTTTTGGAACTTCAAAACTCAAATCTTTCACCGCTTCAAAAACTTCATATTCGGGCTTGAAAAGGGATTTGACAGAACCGACTAATCCCGCTTGTTTAATTGTTTTTTTAAAATTTTTTTGGAGGTGTTCAACACTTATCATTTCCATCATTTGCTCCTTAAGATCGGTTTTGACAATTATGTCAAAACCTGACATACGTAGTATATCAGGTTTTGTAACCGCAATCAAATTATTTTAAGATCAATTAAAGTTATTTAGATTTACGTCAGCATTTTCTCTAATTAACTTGATTCGCACGTGATTTCGTCAGTATTTTCTCTAACAAATAAAAAAACAGCCTCTTAATGACTGCTTCTTTCACACTGATTTTCTTGCATTTTCAAGCAATATTGCCAATCGAGCACCCGTAAATCATTAAATCGTGCTTGCCATTTGGCAACCTTAGCCTCATAAAGTGCTTGATGATTGTCCATCTGAAGAATTGGGCGGATGGTTTTAGTAAAAATATCTTTCAGTCCATAAGGGGCAAAAAGTTTGATTTCCTTAGAATTTCCGGTAATTCCAACCGCATGAACTGTTGCTATCCAACGTTCTATTGCATTTTCGCTATCTTGGTAAGGGACTTTTGAGCCGCCATGCCAAAGGTGCATGAAAGCTTCGTTGTGGACATCAAAAAGATAAGGAAATTTTTCTGACAAATTTTTTTCCAGTAATTTATCCTTGTTTTTGGCCGCTTCCAAACTCATTTCGGCATCAAAATAAATCAAATCAATATCGTGAACTCCCGTCATCGCTGGTTTTTCATCCATGATATTCCAAACCGTCTGAAAAATACAACCCGCCGCAAGATACCAATTTTTGAGTTGAAGTTGAGCAACGCTGTCTAAAATTTGCATCAATTCTTGATTTTCTTTGAGCAAAGCAATGAATTTCTCCTCATTTTTCATCTTTTTGCCCTTTATTTGAAAATCAAATGGAAAATTTTAGGAAGAAAAATGAATAATCCAGTAATGACAGCAAAAGCAGAAATCATCAGAACCGCACCTGCTGCCATATCCTTAGCGCGTTTTGCGCGCATATGAAACTGATAATCCGCAGCCAAGTCAACCACATTTTCAATAGCCGAATTGAATAATTCGCCCATAAAAACAAGAAAAATAGACAGCAACAAAAAGAGCCACTCAAATTCCGAAATTTGAAAAACTAACCCAGCAATAACGGCCAGCAAAGCGGACAAGGCGTGTTTGCGCATATTTCGCTCTTGCTGAAAAGCTGTGACAATTCCCGAAAGCGCAAACTCAAAACTCGAAATAAAATTCGCATTTTTCCAACGATCCCGCTCGTTTTTAATCGGCGTTTTTCCCTTGCCAAAGTCTTTCTTTTTAAAAACTTTAAAATCTTTATCGTGTGAGTCCATAGGCGGTCAAAATCTCCTCTTGCAAGCCAAACATCTCCGCTTCTTCTTCTGGCGTATAGTGGTCATAACCATTGATATGCAAGAAGCCATGCACTGCAAGCCAGCCATACTCCCGCTCAATAGAGTGGCCATAGTCAGCGGCCTGTTCAGCAGCTTTGTCAATCGAAATAAACAATTCACCAATAAATGGATCCATTTCTGCCAACAATTCTTCAGGAACTTCCATCTCTTCGTCAAAGAAAAATTCTGAATCATCGGGTTTGTATTCTAATGAAATCACATCCGTTGGTCGATCCGTTTGGCGATATTCCAAATTTAACTCGTGTGAGCGCGCATTATCTACAAAAGTCACTGCCATTTCCGTGGCTTCTTTGAGTTGCAATTTTTGAGCCGCAAAAGCCAAAAGCTCTTCCGTTTGCTTCATGATTTCTGCGGGCAACTTTCCTGTTTCATCAACTAATTCTACGTACATTTGTTTTCCTTTATTTTCTGACTGACTGTTTTCGTCAGCATTTTCTCTGCTTGTTTTTACACAAAAATAATTACGTCAGCATTTTCTCTGTCTATTTTCACACAAAAATAGTTGCGTCAGCATTTTTTCGCCAACATTTCCTGAGCAAAATGCAAAATTGGCCCCCGTGTAGCTTGCGAAATTTCATCAGGTAATTCATCAAAGGCAAACCAGCGACAATCCACAACTTCAGCTTGCTCTAGTACCATCTCTCCTGAAAAATCTTTGCAAATAAAGACGGTGTCAACAATATGCACCTCGTCACCATTCGGATAAAAGAAATGCTGATCAGGCCCTGAGGCAACAGTGTAAAGCGTCATTTTATCCGCTGTCAAACCGACCTCTTCAAACAATTCCCGTTTTGCCGCCTCTTCCACACGTTCATTCGGCTCAACAGAACCCCCATGATAGCACCAAGTCCCATTGTCTGCCCGCTTTTGCAACAAAATTCCACGCTGTTCATCGTAAATAATCACACTGGCGCAAGCAATTACCATTGGCACATGACCAATTTTTTCCCGCAAACCCATGACATAACCCTCAGCCATTTTCATCTCCTTTTTCATGACAAACCGCTTCAATCAAATGCCCATCTGGGTCAAACAAGTAGCACGCATAATAATTTGCCTCCTGTTGCGCTGGCGCAGAATGTAATCTAGCACCCAACTCAACTCCAACTTGCCAAAATTCCTCGACTTGTGCGCGCGAATTTGCCATGAATGCAAAGTGAATCCGTTTCACCTTGCCTTCTCCCAACCAAATATAATTTTTTTCATCGCCAAAAATAGCCCCGAACGCATCTTGCGAGCGCAAAGCAATCTCAAGCGGTGCCAAAATTTCCTTGTAAAACTCAATCGAACGCGATAAATCCCTGACCCTGACATCTAAATGATCAAGCATTTTCCGCTTTAGCCTCATAAGCTTTAATAATCTCAGCCACCACAGGATGGCGTACCACATCTTTCGCCGTGAAATAAACAAAGTCAATTGATTTGAGTGGACTCAGCTTTTCTCGTGCGTCAACCAGACCAGATTTTACTTTGTTTGGCAAATCGATTTGCGAAATATCACCATTGACAATCATTTTCGAATTAAAACCTAAGCGCGTCAAAAACATTTTCATCTGCATCGTTGTCGTATTCTGCGCCTCGTCCAGGATGACAAAAGCATCGTCAAGCGTTCGACCACGCATATAAGCCAGCGGCGCAATTTCAATAATCCCCCGCTCCATCATTCGCTCAGTCGCCGTCTTGCCCAAAATTTGAAACAAGGCATCATAAACCGGACGCAAATAAGGATCAACCTTTTCTTGCAAATCCCCTGGCAAGAATCCCAAACTTTCACCCGCTTCAACCGCAGGTCGCGTCAAAATAATTCGCTTAACCACACCATTTCGCAAAGCCTGTACCGCCATCACCACCGCAAGGAACGTTTTACCCGTCCCTGCCGGCCCAATACCAAAGACGATATCATGATGCTTGACCGAGTCTACATAAGTTTTTTGCACAAGATTTTTCAGCCGGATTGGCTTACCCAGTGCATCTTTGGTTAATTCAATCTCATAAAGTGCCGTAAAATTCTCAATATCATCATTTAACACCATTTTTATAGCAATAATAACATCAGAAGTATGAACAGGGACTCCTCGCCCCACCAAAACTTGTAAAGCCTGCAAGGCCTTACGCGCCTTTTGTGCTGTTGCTTCATCTTCCGCAAAAATCTGTACCATTTCGCCTCGGTAATTTACCTCAACACCAAGTTGCGTCTCAATTAATTTCAAGTACTTATCTTGAACACCAAAAATAAGACTGGCATCTTCAGGATTTTCTAATTTAAACTCAAGTGAACTTTTATTCAAATAAATGATCTCCATCTAACTTGTTTTTCTACATTATATCACATTTCAAATTTTAAGATAAATCTCATCTCCCTCTGAGCTCATTTTTATAAATAATCTCCTATATGTTAAAGAAAAAACAAAAAAGCCTGTCAAAGACAGACTTCAAAATTCTTATTTAGCCACTACTGGATAAACAGATACGTGTTTTTTACCACGTTTCATTTCGAATTTAACAGTTCCTTCGATTTTAGCGAAGAGAGTATCGTCGCCACCACGGCCAACGTTAGTACCTGGATGGATATGTGTACCACGTTGACGGAAAAGGATTGAACCGCCGCTTACAAGTTCACCGTCAGATGCTTTAGCACCGAGACGTTTAGCTTGTGAGTCACGTCCATTGGAAGTAGAACCCCCACCTTTTTTGTGGGCGAAGAGTTGCAGATTAAGTTCAAGCATGTTATTGCCCTCCATTTTCAAATTTAAGTGTAATGTACTGACCATAATTTTTCTCAACAGCTTTCATCGCATTTGCGAAAGCTTCGAGTAAAACTTGAGCCAATACGCCTTGTTTTTCAGGTGTGCTCAAAGGGATTTCAACATATAAATAGCCATCTTCCATCTGGGTTACAGGTTTAATGCTTGCCATATCGTAGATGTTATTTGCCGTTGTAATCGATAGAACGCTGACTGCCGCACAGACCACATCGTGTCCATACTCACCAGATTCAGCATGTCCTGAGATTTCATAAGAAACAATTTTGTCTCTTTTTGTCCTGATACAAGCTTCAATCATAATTAAGCGTTAACTGATTTGATAACAACTTTAGTGTAAGGTTGACGGTGACCTTGTTTACGGTGTGAATGTTTTTTAGGTTTGTATTGGAAAGTAACAACTTTCTTTTGCTTACCATGTTTTTCAACTTCACCAACAACAGTTGCGCCTTCAACGAGCGGTGCACCAACTTTAGTTGTTTCACCTCCGACGAAAATAACTTCATCGAAAGTAACGGTTTGACCAGCTTCAACATTGAGTTTTTCAACGTAGATTACTGAACCTTCTTCAACTTTAACTTGTTTACCACCAGTTTTGATGATTGCATAGTTTGACATTGTGATTCCTCCTTGTTAGATTTCATCGCTTTAAAGTCAAGCGATTGTTAGACTCGCCTCAGTTCGTGGGCTTGCGCCACTTTTACGAAAATTCGTGCGGTTGCACTTTATGAGATTTCACAAAGACAACTCCATAATTATATCACTCCTTCAGCATTATTTCAAGTCTTACCTTCCAAAAGTGTCACTTTTTTTCAAGATTTTCTTCATTGATCTCTTTTCCGACTTGATAAATCTTACGATTATTCCACAAAAGATTGATTAACGTATTAACTAAAAGCAATAACCATGCAAAACACAGACTAAAAGAAAGAATTTCAAAGGCTGTTAAAGTCAGGTAATGAATTGGATGCCACAAGATATAAGAAATCAAGATGAGTGCGACAATCAGATAGGACATTCGATAAAGATTACGGCCAGCTCTTGGCAAAAACCAGCGGATACCCAAGATTGAGATTGCCATAAAGAGGACAATTAATTGTGCAACCACATCATGGGCAATATGCATCCAACCACTATTGTTAGGAATTAAGCCCACCAAACCAATAGAAACTGCGCACAAGGTTAATAAGACTTGAAGGATGTTTTGACGCAAATGACTACCAATTTTTTGCCTCAATGAGACAAAAATATAATCAACCAAAGCTGCAAATAAAGCTGCCGAAACAATTAAAGTCAAGTTAAATTGCCAACTGGAATCAGAAGCTTGCGTACCTAACAAGCTAAAATTACGCTGCCACCAGTACTGGTTCCCATTCGTCGCCATACTTGACACAAATCCACCAATTGAGACGACTAAGAGCATATTAACCATAACATTTATCGAGAAGGTATCAACGACAAAAATCATGACATAGTTGATAATTCCTGAAAAAATCGCAAAAAGAAAAGTTGAAGTGAATAATCCGAAGCTTACTCCATAAAAAATTTGTCCCAAAAACCAAAAAAGTCCCATTGTTGCAAGGATGACAATCAATAAAACCGACACCGTCACTGTTGCAAAAGTTCTCCAGTAAATCCGTTGAGTCATTTGCCGATAAAAGGTTTTTCTCCGAGCAAAGTAAGCACTAATAAAAGTCAGCATCCCTAGAGCATTCGCAATAGTAATCACCGCTGTTGCCAAGGACTGATTACCCGATAAGGGAATCGCGTCTGGATGAGCAAAAAAGAAGGCAAACCCAAAGAAAATCAAAACCGAAATCAAAGTAGGAATGATAAACCAAGTTGCTGCTGTATCCGATTTTTCTGTATTGATTTTTCGCAAGGTAAAACTATCCTCAGCCAAATCAATCACTTCTATTTCTTCATTTTCTTTGAGTTGAAGCCTATCGTACAATTCTTTAGGTAAATAAATTTTACTCATTTGTCTCCTTCTTCATCTGTCCAGTCAATACGTAGGTGGTAGTCACCAATTTTCAAACCTTGTTGAGCAAGCTGGTAACTAATCTTGATTTTTTGTTGTTCAGGATCAATGCTTAGTGTCTGAGTTGAAAGAGAAAGTTCTCCTAAACCTTCGTAGTTGGTTACACTTGGATTTTCAGGGTGAAAATGCATTTTTACTGGCGGTGTGGAAAAACGGGTCATGGTGAGTGCCTGCTCATCGAATTTCAAAAGAATTTTTTCTCCAGTGGCATTTTGATACCTGAGCATAGTCGCTGAATTTCCTTTTTTTAATTCAACAGGATAACTTTCTTTGATCAATTCTTCTTGATGATCAATTTTTATTCGGTTTCTAATCGTTATTTTCATAAGCATATTTTACTACATTTTAAGAAATAATAAAAATATCGTACCAAGCTCTCTAGCTTAAGTAATAATAAGCCTCTGCATTTTAGCGTAAAATAAGGTATAATATAAAGAAATAAGGCTGAATTTGTTTGCTTGATTACTCCGTGTTTTTAAGTCCTTTTTAGCTAAAAAGGAGGTTTGCTTTGGAAAAAGTCTTTCGTGACCCGGTACACGACTATATTACCGTAACAGATTCTGTAATTTCAGAATTGATTGATACGGCTGAGTTTCAGAGGTTGAGAAGAATTAAGCAACTTGGAACTTCTAGCTTTACTTTTCATGGGGCTGAGCATACCCGCTTTTCACATTGTCTGGGCGTCTACCATATCGCAAGACGGATTACTGATTATTTTAGTCTGACTTTTCCTTTGGAATGGAATCCTGACGAAAATTTATTGACTCAATGTGCTGCTCTCTTGCATGATGTCGGTCACGGAGCCTACTCGCATACTTTTGAGGGCTTATTTGATACCGATCATGAGGCGATGACAAGAGAAATTATCACTTCTTCCTATACGGAAATCAATGCCGTTTTACGTAAAGTAGCTCCTGATTTTCCTGAAAAAGTAGCCTCTGTCATCTCGCACAAATATCCTAATCCGCAGGTTGTACAGTTGATTTCCAGTCAAATTGATGCTGACCGTATGGATTATTTATTGAGGGATGCTTATTTTACAGGAGCTGTGTATGGGCAATTTGATTTGACTTGGATTTTACGCGTTATTGTCCCTACGGAAAACGGAATTGCTTTTAAATATTCAGGGATGCACGCTGTTGAAGATTATATCGTAAGCCGTTATCAGATGTATATGCAAGTTTATTTTCATGCTGCTTCACGTTCTATGGAAGTCCTTCTCCAAAAGCTTTTGGCTCGTGCAAAAGTGCTCTATATTCAAAATCCTGATTATTTTGTTTTAAATAGTCCCTGTCTCGTTCCTTTTTTTGAACAAAAAG
This sequence comes from Lactococcus sp. S-13, assembly GCF_004210295.1. Lineage (NCBI taxonomy): Bacteria > Bacillati > Bacillota > Bacilli > Lactobacillales > Streptococcaceae > Lactococcus > Lactococcus kimchii. The sequence goes on from NZ_SDAK01000001.1 coordinate 395,379, forward strand.
CTAATTTGCAGAATTATTTGCGACTGGACGATGGGGTAATGAACACTTATTTTCAAGCGTGGATGAATCATCCTGATTCGATTTTATCTGATTTGGCGACGGCTTACATCAATCGTCATTTGTTAAAGTCGATTAAGTTTGATCGAGACAAGGTGGGTGCTGAACAGTTGACCGTTTTGGCAGATTTGGTGGAAGCTGCTGGTTTTGATCCAGAGTATTATACGGGGATTCACAGCAACTATGATTTACCTTATGATTTTTATCGCCCAAGCTCGGAACGCCCTCGAACTGAAATCAAAATTTTACAAAACAATGGTTCATTGACCGAATTGTCCGCAATCTCGCCGTTGATTAAAAGTTTGACGGGTACGATTCATGGAAATAGTCGCTTTTATTTTCCAAAAATAATGTTGGAAAATCCTGATTTTAGTAAGCATATTGTGAATGATAGCTTTGTTGCTGAGGTGACAACGACGACTAAGAAGACTTCTGAGCAAGACAGCCAGCAACTTTTGCTTGATGAAACCATCAATAATGAACCTCTGGTCTGAGCTATCATTTGAAAAATAAAAAAGAACATTATTAGAAAGAGAAAACTATGATTAAACTTGTTGCTATTGACCTTGACGGAACTTTACTTGACCCTAATCGTCAGATTACACAGGAGGTCAAAACAGCGGTGGCTAAGGCTAAAGCTGTCGGTGTGAAGATCGTAATTACTACTGGGCGCCCTCTACCTGGCGTGATTGATATCCTTAAAGCACTTGATTTAACTGATCAAAGCGATTATGTAATTACTTATAATGGCGCGTTGGTTCAAAGAGCAACGGGCGAAGAATTTATCAAGGAAACCTTGAGTGCAGAGGATTGGCTTGATTTAGACGCCGCAGCCCGTAAAATTGGTTTGCCAATTCACGCTATTACTCGCGAAGGAATTTATACGTCTAATCGTGATTTGGGTAAATATACGGTTCAAGAAGCTCAAATGGTTAAAATGCCACTTTATTTCCGCCAACCTGAAGAAATTGCAGCGTTAGAAATTGCCAAAGTAATGATGGTTGATGAACAAGAGGCGCTTGACGATGGGATTGCTTACTTACCTTTTGAGTTTTTTGAGCGTTATAACATGGTCAAATCAACGCCTTACTATCTTGAATTTATGAATAAAAAAGCCAGCAAGGGCTCTGCTGTTAAACATTTGGCTGAAAAACTTTACCTAGATATGGATGAGGTCATGGCAATCGGTGATGAGGAAAATGACCGTGCAATGCTTGAGGTCGTTGGAAATCCTGTTGTGATGGAAAATGGTAAGGCTGAATTGAAAAAAATCGCCAAATATATCACAAAATCTAATGCTGAATCTGGTGTTGCCCACGCTATCAATGAATGGGTTCTTAAAGATTACGAACTTTAAGAAAACAATTGTAAACATAACAGATGACCCTTTGCTTTGAAAATGTTATAATCAGGTTATAGATAAGATTGACATTTTCTTACATAAGCGGAGGTATAAAATGAAAATTACATTTGATGAAAAAACAGCTGAAAAAATCAAAGCTTTCGGCGATGTAGATTTGGTCTTTGATTTTGATCACAGTTTGAGCGAAAAGCTTGAGGCAGTGGATGCTTGCGCAGGCGGAATTTCACGTTATCGGATTGTTGCCGTGGACAAGGGGACTGTTCCTGATGTTTTTGACGCTACGATTGATTCAGAATTTGGACCGATTTACTATAAAGCTTATGGGACTTACTTCTTCCAAGATGAAATGTCCACAGTGATTAACCCTTCTTACAACTTGATTGAGTTGCGAAGCACGGCTGAATTGCTCAGTTCAAATCTCTTGATTGTTGATTTTCGAGATAAAAAAACAGTTGTCGCTTAGGCAACATTTTCTAAATGAAAAAGACCTGATGGTCTTTTTTTAAATATCATAAAAGGGGTTGGTTGCTGCTTGGCTCTCAAAAATGGTCAAACTTGGCGCAAAGTCGCGAAGTTTATTGGCCACAAGCGGAATAAATGCTTGTTCAATATAGTGGCCTGGGTCAATCCCTACAAGCCCTGCCGAGAGCATATCATGACCAACGTGGTAATAAATATCTCCAGTAAGATAGGCGTCGGCGCCTTTTTCTACGGCCTTTTCCCAAAATTTGCCGCCCGATCCTCCACAAAGAGCTAGACGAGAAATTTTTTGATTCAAATCGTGTTCATAGGTCACCAAACGCAGGTGTTTTAAACCAAAGACCTGTTTGACTTGCTCACTCAACGCTAGAAGGCTGGTTGGCGCAAGATTTCCAATCCGCCCCACTCCTTCATCGTCATCTAAAATTTCAACATCACTTAGATTGAAAAGTTGACAAAAATAATCATTTAACCCACCGTTTACTACATCAATATTGGTATGACTGGTATAGACAGCAATCCCTGCGGCAGCTAAATCAAGAACTAATTTTTGTTGCTTATCTAAGCTTGTCAACGCGCTCAATGGACGAAAAATCAGGGGATGTTTCGCGATAATTAACTCAACACCCAATGCTTTCGCTTCTTGGACGGTCTGCTCTCGAATATCCAAAGTGACCAAAACTTTGGATAAGTTTTGGTGAGGATTGCCGACTTGCAAACCGACAGGATCTCCAGCTACGGCCAATTCTTTAGGACAAAATGTTTCATATTTTGCTAACAGTTCACTAATTTTCACTGGATAGCCTCCGTAATTTCGCTGATTTGCTGGAGAATTTGCTGACGCTTTTCTTTTTGCTCTTCTGGCAAACGTTCTAAAATTTTATGTAAGGTCGTTAGTTCTTTTTGCCATTTTTGCTGGAAAACTTCTGATTTTTCTTCTGACAAGATGGGGCCAAACATGAGAGATTTTGCTGACGGAACAGAGATTTTGCTGACGGAAATTTCTGAGGGCTCTGCAACGATAATTTCGTAAAATTTTCCAGCTTCTAGCAAGATTGCTTCATTTTTAATCATAAAGTGATGATCAAAAAGCCACTGACGTAAGCTATCCTCGTGATTATTTGGTTGCAAAATCAGCCGTTTTACTGGCGCTAATTTTTCCTGACCAGCATCAAGGATTTCCGAAATCAAAATTCCACCCATGCCAGCAATCACGATGGTATCAATCTGATCCGTCAGCTCAATTGCTGCTAGACCGCTGGCTAGTCTGACTTCAATCTGCTGCTGTAAATTCATTTCATTGACCTGATTTTGAGCAATTTCAAAGGGGCCTTTGACCACTTCGCCAGCAAGAGCAAAATTAATCTGCCCGCTCTGCACCAAATAAGTCGGTAAATAAGCATGGTCAGAGCCAATATCTGCAACTCTTGCCTGAGGAGCCACAAAACCTGCGACCATTTTCAAACGTTTCGAAAGTTTAATTTCATTCATTTTTTAAGTAGTTCTTTCCAAATTTACAATAATCAAGCACAGGACAGGCTGCACATTTCGGCTTTTTTGCGGTACAGTGGTAGCGGCCAAAGAAAATCAAATGATGGTGAGCTTGGATCCATTTTTCCTCGGGAATCATTTTCATCAATTTTTCTTCCACTTCTAAAACCGTGGCTTTTTGAGCAACAATATCCAAGCGCTTGGACACTCGCTCAACGTGGGTGTCTACAGCAATCCCTGGAATTCCGTAAGCTTCTGCCAATACAACATTGGCTGTCTTGCGCCCCACTCCGGGCAAGGTTTGTAATAATTTTTTATCTCTTGGTAAGTCAGGTAAGTCATCTTTAAACTCAGTGGTCAAAAGTTGTGCCGTCCGCAAGATGTTTTTGGCCTTCGTTTTGTAGAGTCCAATTGTCCTAATCAAGTTTTCGATGGCCACAAGGTCAGCTTGAGCCATTGCTTGTGCATCTGGAAATTCAGCGAACAAGGCAGGTGTCGCTTTGTTGACCCCTTTATCTGTGGCTTGCGCGGATAAAATCGTGGCCACGAGCAGCTGAAAAGGCGTTTCCCAATTGAGTTCGCCATGGGCTTGGGGAAACATTTCTTCAATAATTGTTAAAACTTCAAGATATTTTTTCTTACTTAACATAATTTTTATTCTGTTATCTAGCTATTCCAAGGGCCGTCTAAAGGGATATAGAAATCTTGTTGAGGCTGATTTTTCTTAGCTTCTTGTCGTTCTGATTGCCGTTCTTCAACAGCTTGGAGCGATTGAATCCCTTCATTTTTCCAATTGCGTAAGATGGCTTTGATATAATTAAGTGAAACCTTTCGATTGAGCACAGCTTCCCGGAGAGCCTGTTTGATAAGATTCATTTCATAATGATCTTCAAAAAGCCACGCACGTAGCTCTTCAAGTTGCACAGGTGAAATCATCCCCATTTCCGCTTCAAAAATGCTGACAAGCTCTTTGAGTTGCCCTTCACCTTCTTGATTTTTTTCTTCTGAAAGTGGCTGACTTTGCTGAGTTGAATGTGTCAATTCATCTAAGCGTTTGAACACAGGGCTGATGTCAAAAAAGGTTTCTGTTTCTCCGTCAATCTCAATCAACGTTACCTTCATTGCCCCAAATTTTGCCAAATGATCAATTGCTTGGTTGACTTCAGTTAGATTTTTTCCTGTCCGTGTCGCAATTTCACTTGGTGCAATTTCTCGATTTTCAAAAAAATAAAGCCACACTAAAAAATCAAAAGCCGAGGGAAAAAGTTGGCTAAAATGCGCCAAAATTAAACTGGGCAAAACCAAATGTCCTTTGCTATATTCATCGTAATAATCCATAAACCCATTATAACAAATCCACCGCAATTTTGCTGTGGAAAATTGTCTAAACTTGCTCCTCAAGACAACAAAAAAGCGCCGTAGCGCCTTTTATTTTTGTGTGTAGACAATTTTTCCATTGCAAATCGTGTATTTGACTTGACCGCGTACTTTTTGATTGATAAAAGGCGAATTTGTCGCTTTAGAATCAAATGTCTCTGCCACTTGATAATCATTTTCGCTATCAAATAAAACAATGTCCGCAGGACCATTTTCAGCCAAATAACCCGCATCAAACTGATAAAGATCCGCTGGATTAGTCGTCATTTTTTGCAATAACTCCATCAAAGTCAGATGTTTGGGTGCGACCAGATGCGTCAAACCAAGTTGTAATGAGGTTTCCAAACCAATCATTCCAGAAGGAGCTTGTTGGAGAGCGACAGCCTTTTCTTCATGAGTATGTGGGGCATGATCGGTTGCGATGATATCAATCGTTCCGTCTTGAAGTCCCAAAATGATTTTCTCAATATCTGTTTGCCGGCGTAAAGGCGGATTGAGTTTGGCGTTTGTCCCTTGCTCTAATACGGCTTGTTCAGTGATTGAAAAATGCTGAGGAGTTACTTCTCCAGTAATTTTCGCTCCCAATTTTTTAGCAAAGCGGACAAGTTCGACTGATTCGCCCGCTGACAAATGTTGCAAATGCAAACGCGCGCCTGTTTCATAAGCAATCATAGCATCTCGCGCAAGCATACTGTACTCTGATACAGTTGGCGCGCCTGTAAAGCCACATTGATGCGCCACTTCACCATCATTAACACCCAAAGTGCCGATAAGATTAGGATCCTCTTCATGAATCGATAAGAGACTATTGGTTTTTAGAGCTTTTTGCAGCGCTTGCCGCAAAACTCCAGCATTTGTCAAGGGAATCCCATCATCAGAAAATCCTACCGCCCCTGCTTCCAAAAGGGCTTCAAAGTCAGTCAAATTGCTCCCGTCAAACGCCTGAGTAATTGAACCCACCGCCTTGATGTGAATCGCCTCTTTTTGAGCTAACGCCAACGTTTCTTTAAGCACACCAGCTTCTGACAGGATTGGTTGAGTGTTGGCCATCATCACCACCGTAGTAAAACCGCCTGCTGCTGCTGCTTTGGCCCCTGTATGAATCGTTTCTTTGTGTGTCTGCCCAGGTTCACGGAAATGGACGTGGACATCAATCAAGCCCGGTGCTACAACTAATCCTGTTGCATCAATCACCTCAGCTTTTGGCGCCGTCAAATTTGGACCAATTTTGACAATTTTATCTCCTTCAACCAGCAAATCAGCGATTTGATCATAAGCTGATTTGGGGTCAATGATGCGACCATTTTTGATTAGTAAGCTCATTTATTCTCCTTAAAAGCACTGACGGTTTTTTTTATTGCCCACTTCACTGACATCACGCCTTTTACAAATCCGTCAGTAAATTCTCTTCCGAAATTGATTTTCGTCAGCAATTTCTCTGGGAAATTAGATTTCCGTCAGCAAATTTTCTTCTCTAATTCTATTTTTTTAATCTTGCCAAGTGTCTTGGTTGGCTTTAAATTTCTTGAGCAACTCCAGCTCATCTGCCGTTACATAGCCGGTCTCTTGAGCGTGTTCAATGAGTTCAGAATAAGTTGTCAATGTTGCCAATTTGACTCCTGCGTCAGCAAATTTTGTCGTCGCCTTCTCCAACTCATAAGTAAAGATAGCCACTACACCAAGCACATCAGCACCCTCGCGCTCTGCCGCCGCAACAGCTTCCAGCACTGAGCCTCCAGTGGAAATTAAATCTTCAACAACCACCATTTTTTGCCCCTTGCTCACGCGACCTTCGACTTGATTGCCTGCCCCATGATCCTTAGGTTTGCTGCGAATATAAGCAAAAGGTAATTTCAGATAATCCGCAATAATTGCCCCATGCGGAATTCCCGCTGTTGCTGTTCCCGCAATGACTTCTACCTCTGGAAATTCTTTTTGGATTAAATCCGCAAAACCACGCTCAATCTGTGTGCGCACCTCTGGATAAGCCAAAGTCACTCGATTATCTGTATAAATCGGCGATTTAATCCCCGAAGCCCAAGTAAATGGCGCACTTGGCGAAAGACTAACCGCCTTGATTTCCAACAAATCCGCTGCAATTGCTTTTGATAATGACATATTTTCCTCCTTGACTTTGACCAAATGATCAGCAACAAAAAACACTTGCCAGAAATTCTAGCAAGCGTCAAAAATACTCAAAATTATTTTGCAAAATCACTGACGAATCGTCAGCAACTTACAAAAGTGATTTTTCCTGATTTCAAACCTTGCTAGCCTCTCTGGACTATCCTAGCTTCTGCTAAGACAGGGACAAATGACCGTTGTCAGTTTGTACCCTAAATTAAAAGTTTCTTTCCCATCAGTTTAACAAAATTTACAAAATTTTGCAAGCCCCAAAAACCCAGCTCAAAGTAACTCCCCATATTTTAAGACAAAAATTTTCTTAAACACAGTGACAAGAATCATATACATCAGAACCGTTAAAACTAGCCACGGGAAAAAGGACAGCGGTAAAGCCATTAACCCCATTGAACTCCCAAAACTTGTAAATGGAATAATCGTAAGCCCAATAATTCCCATAAAAGTCAAGAAAGTCAAGGGAGTGGAAGCACGACTTTGTAAAAACGGAATTTTAGGCGTACGAATCATATGAATCACTAAAGTTTGCGTCCACATTGACTCAACAAACCAGCCCGTATGAAAGAGCGCAATAAAGCCCATATATGCTGCACTTCCAGGAACAAGAGAGTTAAATGATCCAAATGCGGCTGGACAAATCACAAAGAACATTAGGAGATAAGTTGTAATATCGAACACAGAACTTGTTGGGCCAATCCATAGCATAAATTTACTTACAGAACTCGCGTCCCATTTTCTTGGAATAACTAAATATTCTTCATCGACATTGTCCCAAGGAATAGCGGTACAAGAGAAATCATAGATTAAATTAAGTAAGAGAATATGAATAGACAGCATTGGGATAAATGGTAAAAATGCACTAGCGATTAAAACTGAGAACATATTACCAAAATTAGAACTTGCTGTCATTTTTATGTACTTAATCATGTTAGCATAAGTTTTTCTTCCTTCGATGATTCCCTTCTCCAGAACCATCAAATCTTTTTCTAACAAAATCACATCAGCTGACTCTTTGGCGATATCTACAGCACTATCTACTGAAATTCCAACGTCAGAGGATTTCATTGCTGCTGCATCATTGATCCCATCTCCCATGTAACCAACACTATTACCTGAATTTCTAAGACTTGTTACGATTCTGGCTTTTTGTTGAGGGGATAACTTGGCAAAAACAGCAGCTTCTTTAGCAACTTTTGCCAGCTCATTATCATCCATACGGTCAATATCAGAACCTAAAATTGTATTATCAACTGGAAGCCCTACTTGTTTGCAAACTGAACGAGTGACTTTATCATTATCACCCGTCAAGATTTTAACTGAAACACCATATTTATTGAGTGCTTTGATTGCCTTTGCCGTAGATTCTTTTGGAGGATCAAGAAAGGTAAGATAACCCATCAGCACCATATCAGACTCATCTTGAACCGAAAACATATCAACAGGAGAAGGATTTGTTTTTTGAGCGACTAAAATCACGCGCATTCCTTCTTCATTAAGCTCATCAACTTTTTTTAAAATGTACGCTCTGAGTTCAGGAGTTAAAGAAACAACCTTGTCCCCATCTTCAACCAAAGTACAGATGTTTAACATTTCTTCAGCAGCACCTTTAGTAATCATTTGTGTTTTTGAACTCGCTCCATGAGTATTGCTTTTTACTACTACACTCATCCGCCGTCTTTCAAAATCAAAAGGAATTTCATCAACTTTTGTATATTTACTACTCAGACCACCCAGCTCAGGATTTTTATCTTGCTTGGCTTCGGCTCCTTCGATAATTGCCAAATCCATCAGATTCTTTAAGCCCGTTTGGTAGTAACTATTCAAAAATCCATGTCTTAGTACTCGCACATCCTCTTTCCCATGAATATCTAGATGACGCATGAGCACTACTTTATCTTGTGTTAATGTTCCAGTTTTATCAGTGCAGAGAATATTCATCGAACCTAGATTTTGAATAGAATTTAGGTTCTTGATGATTGTTTTTTCTTTTGACATTGTGACTGCACCTTTTGCTAGGCAAGTTGTCACAATCATTGGTAGCATTTCTGGTGTCAAGCCAACAGCAACTGCTAAAGCAAATAATACAGCTTCCATCCAGTCACCTTTAGTAAAACCATTGATCAATAAAACAAAAGGAACCATAACTAACATAAAGCGAATAAGAACCCATGAAACTGAGTTAACGCCTTTTTCAAAAGTTGTTTGAGTTGAGTCTTCGGTTACAGTTTTTGCCATTTCACCAAAAATGGTCGCATCACCAGTAGCAATGACTACTCCATAAGCACTACCAGAAATGACATTTGAGCCCATGAAGGCAAGGTTTACTGATTCTGTGATTGAATCATTCTTTTCATCTGTTGCCCAATCTAATTTTTCGACTGGTTCACTTTCACCAGTTAAAGAGGCTTGGCTGATAAATAAATCTTTTGCTTGAATAATCCTAAGGTCAGCTGGAACCATATCTCCAGCTGATAGATGGATAATATCGCCTACGAGAACTTCTTCAATAGGAATCTCTTGACTTCCTGATTCCAAGCGATGAACATTTGTCGTCGTCGTAATCATTTTTAAAAGATTCTCAGCAGCATTTCCACTTCTTGTCTCTTGAACGAATCGCAGCATTCCTGAAATTAAAACCATAGCAGTAATGATGATGAGCCCTTGGGGATTTTTCTCCCCAGGAGCAGCTAAGATAATATCAGTAAAAGCCGAAACTAATGCTAAGACAAACAATATAACAGTAAAAGGATTGATGAATGCTTGATAAAGTCGTTTTATGAGTGATGTTTTTTTACCATGAGTAATCGTGTTATCTCCATATTGCTCACGAGCAATTTCAACCTGTTCGTCACTTAATCCTTTATTCGATGTTTTAAATTCTTGAAATAGTTCTTCTTTTGTAGACATTTTTGCAAATTCTAATCTTGCATTTATTTCATTGTTATCTACAAATGTTGTAGCTCTTTTTGTGTTTTCGAGTGTTTTTCTAAGTTTTTTCATTGGTCTGTACCTCATATTCTATAATATTTCTGCGTGTACAGTCCCAAACGTTAGGCACTTTAAAGAAGGTGATAAAAACGGAAAATTGTTCTTATCACGTTAATTATCGGGGGCCTATCAGGCTCGGGACTATTAATACTCTGGGATTCCATTTCCGTTTCCACCTCCTTTTTTAAATACAAAAAACCTTGCCTACAAAACTTGAACGTAGGCAAGGGAATAATTCCAAAAAAGATACCACTACTATAGAGCGAATCAGTTACAAGCTATCGTTCAAGCTTTAGCTCCGCAGGGCAATGTTGTTGCACTATTTCATGCCTTGTTTTTCGACATGAACTGTTGGCCCTCTCATCGTGTCTCCACGACTCTGCGGCAGCAACCCGTATCCCTGCGGTAGCCTCACCTACCGACAGTTATGCCATAGACATAACTATTTTTATTATAGCTATTATCTCTTTCTTTGTCAATCTTTATTATTTTATTGAGCCCTTGCTACCCTTCCAAATTTTCCAATTCTTCCATAGCAAGTAGCAAAGCCATTTCGATGTCCTCTTTTTCGGCACTGAGCTCGTCGATTTCTGCTTGCAGAGCGCCCAGTTTTACAAAATCTTCTGGATTTTCATGCATTTCCGCTATCAAATCAGAAATTTTTTGCTCGATTTCTGACAATTGAGTTTCGCAGGAAGCCACTTCCCGTTCTACCTTACGTCGTAATTTTTGCGCTTCCTTCTGTGCTGAAAAATCTTGTTGAGCGACCGTTTCGATCGTTTTCACCTCATTTTCAGATGAAGCCTCCATTGCATTTTCTTCTTTTTTCTCCAAATAATAATCATAATCACCCAGAAAAACTTGACTCCCTTGCGCTGAAATTTCCAAAACCTTTGTCGCCACACGATTGATAAAATATCGGTCATGAGAAACGAACAAAATCGTTCCAGCAAACTCAATCAACGCATTTTCCAAAACTTCCCGCGAATCAATATCCAAATGATTTGTTGGCTCATCTAAAACCAAGAAATTGTCGTGATCCATGGCCAACTTTGCAAGTAAAAGCCGTGCTTTCTCACCACCCGAAAGCATCCCAACCGTCTTTTTCACATCATCACCGCTGAAGAGAAAAGCACCCAACATATTACGAATTTCCACCTCATTAAGCAGACGATGTTCGTTCCACAACTCATCCAGAACTGTGTTAGAGGGAGTCAAGCGTCCCTGCTCCTGATCATAATAACCAACGGTGACATTCGCGCCTAACTTAGCCTCACCCGCCAAGAAAGGAAGCTGACCAACAATCGATTTAATCAACGTTGTCTTACCAATCCCGTTCGGACCAACAATCGCTAACGCCTCACCTTTACGTTCATCAATATTAATCGGGGCAGCAAGCATCTTATCTTCATAACCAACTGCAGCATCCGTCACCGTCAACACGACATTTCCTGATGTTTTCTCTGGAGTAAAAGTCACATGGGCCGACTTCTCATCACTTGTTGGAGCGTCCAAGCGTGCCATTTTTTCTAATTTCTTACGTCGCGATTGGGCCATTTTTGTGGTTGATGCTCGTACCAAATTTCGGGCTACATAATCTTCTAATTTAGCAATTTCTTTCTGTTGCTTTTCAAAATTCTTCATTTCGAGTAGCAATTTTTGTTCTCGCAGCTCTACATAACGTGAATAATTTCCTGAAAAACGTGTCAATTCACCACGTGATAATTCCAAAACTTCATTGACTACTTTATCCAAAAAATAGCGGTCATGACTAACAATTAACAAACTTCCATCATAGTTTTTCAGGTAATTTTCCAACCAAGCCAACGTTTCGATGTCCAAATGGTTCGTTGGTTCATCCAAAATCAAAAGTTGTGGTTTTTCCAAAAGCATTTTCGCTAAAGCAAGTCGTGTTTTTTGACCACCCGATAAGCTAGAAATCTCCCGCTCCCACATGGTTTGGTCAAAACGAAAACCATTCAAGACTGAGCGAATTTCAGCTTCATAAGTAAAACCATTTTGCGCACGAAAACGTTCTGATAAAGCATCATAGCGTTCCATAAGAGCCGATAAGTCATCGCCAGTCAATTCTCCCATTTGCTCTTCCATTTGGCGCAACTGCTTTTCCAATTGGCGCAAACTCTCAAAAACAGTCAGCATTTCAGCAAAAATCGTCCGCTCTGAACGAAGCCCCGTATCCTGAGCCAAATAATTCATCGTCAATTCTTTAATTTTAGAAATTGTTCCTTGACTTGCTTCTTCAACCCCCGCAATAATTTTAAGCAAGGTTGATTTTCCCGCACCATTTCGTCCAACCAAAGCCATCCGTGAATGGTCTTGCAAACTAAAATTGATATTTTCAAATAAAACATCGCTCCCAAATGTTCGTGCGATTCCATTTCCTTGCAGTAAAATCATGTTTCCTAATCCTTTTATAAAAGCTGAAGCTTTCACTTCATCTTTATTTTTCTTTACTCTTTATTGCCTGACTTTAGCAGACGCGTATCCCTTCATTATACCATTTCAAGTCCGTTTTTTGTGATTTTCATTATTTATGTTGCTTTAAAAAAGAGAGCATCTGCTCTCCACTCAAATTAAAACCACTGCCTTAAAAACTTTCTCACGATTTCATCTTTTCCATTTCTTTACCAATAAAATATCGCCCAACAAAAGTAAAGCACCTCCTAAAGCAATCAGTAGTGAAAATTTCACTCCTGTTTTTGGAAGATATTTTTGAAAAACATTCAATTTTTTCGTCTCTTTTCTCCCCGTCTTCTGTGAAATTCCTCTTTTTTCAAAGGCTTCAAATTCTGCTGGATCTACGCTCGATTTGGGATACAGATAAACAGTATCTTTAGTCTCTATACCTGTGGAGTCAGGCAAGGGCAACCTCACCACAACGGGAGGCGAAGCTTGTGAAAGTTTGAGCATCGGATTTGGCTGCTCACTAATCAAATAGTCACCATCCAGTAACATCATGGTCGCCATACCGTTTTTATCAGTGACTAATTCTTGTGGGCTTCCAACTAAACGATAAGTCGAAGGATTGAGATTTTCCGTCGCTACATCACGAGCTGCTCCTGTTGGGACAAACTGCTGTACAATATAATGAATTCCAGCTATCGGCGACAATTGATTGCCTAGATTATCAATTGGAAGATTATTGATTTTCTGCCCATCATCAGTTGTTTGTGAGGGGATAAAGCCCGTTGCACCAGCAGTCAATCCATATTTGACGATGACTAGCTGTTGGGTATGTACCTCTTCAGCTAAACTATTTTTTGTAAACACAACATTTCCCAGAAAAAGGAGTAAAATCATCCAGCTATATTTCATTTTGTGCATCATGATTGCTCCTTTCCTTTTCTGAGGGGAATGCTCTTGAGATAACGGAGGTGGGCAAGAGCTTTTGTGGATTTTAGACAATATTGTTGCGCTTTTCTTGCGGTTGGGTGCGGTCCAATAATCAACTCATGTTCTTTATCCACGAAATTTGAATTTTTTACTTTTGACAGATATTTTTCCCAGTTTTCACTTTTATTTTTAAAAATCCAACGTGACAGCTCTTTATGTTTTCTCAAACGATAAACGTTCAGGTAAAGGGGCTGATCAGGATATATTTTTTCTGCCTGTGCAATAGCGACTGATTTGCTTGTGACCAAGTAGAAACCCGCTCCAAAATCTCCTCTCAAACTGTCATGGGCTAGTGTTGGTTTTTCTAATTTTTCCAAACTAACTTGGTAAAGGGGGCGCTTGTTGGCGAAAAGCCAATAGAGGACAATGAGCAACCCTAAAAGCGCTAATACTCCAGATGCTAGCATGACCCAGAAATTATAGCCAAATGAGTTTCTGTTGATTGCTTCACTAGGTAGCTTTTGGTTATAGGGAACACGCTCCCCTGTGACCAAGAGGCGTTTATTATTTATCCCTGTCGGATAGCAAGTGACAAGCGTCACCAGATCTTTACCTTTGATCACGTTGAGCGACGAAATATCTTTGGGATCCACTACTTTGATATTATCAATCTTGTATTTTAAGTCTAAATCGAGAACACTCAAATAGAAAACATCACCAAGTTTAAGTTTATCGAGTTCTGTAAAGAGCGTATTATTTACTCGACCAGAGTGGGCCGGTAGGACGGCGTGCGTATTTATCCCACCGATGGGGAGGCTGGTTTGTGGGATGTGACCGACACCTGCAAAAAGAATCTTTTCAGAATCTCCGTGATAAATAGGAACATTCCGGACATTGATTTGTGGAATCGCGATATAACCCATCATCCCACTCTCATCGAGGGATAGCTGCTTGTTATAATCAGGGAGAGCCTTCTTGAAGGCAACACCTTGACTAACAGCATAGATATATTCATTGTATAATCTTGCGCTAGCCAAGAGTTCATGCTCTTTTTGGGCGGGAATTTTACTGACTTGTGCGCGATAGTTTTGAATGGTTGTAAGATTTTGCTGAGCCACCATGAAATTTACCACGATTGGATAAAAAAGCAACCCTAGAGCAATAATTGCTAGCAGAATACTTAGAGCATTGCGCAGGATAAGACGGCGTTTTTTCTTTGGCCTCTGCTGTTTTTGAGAGGCCTTGTGTTGAATAAATTTCATAATAATCCTCTCAAAATGAAGCCCTAGTAGCTGGCTTCTTCATCGGTCGTTTGGTGACGACGAATCAAGAACGCTGCTGTTCCGATCATGCCTGATAGTACAAGAATTCCCAAAATTCCTTGCCCACCAGTGAAGGGTAAATCCAGTGTCCGATTATTGTCAATTGTGACGTTTGACAAAGGAGAGCTACCTGTTGAGACAGTCAACTGAGTGGCTGATGCGCTACCACTTGGTAGCTGATATCCTGTGGGTGCCTTGGTTTCAACTGCCCAGTAAGTCACTCCGTCTGTGGTTGCTGTGCCGTCTCCTGTGGTCCCAACAGGTAAACTCAAGCCTTCAAAGGTCGTCATGCCTGTACTAGCTGTAGTGTGATTGGCTGCTGTGCTATCGACAATAGTGCCTTTGCTCGTATCACCTCCTGCTACGGCGACCGCATCAGCGGCACTAGCTGCAGCAACAATTGTAAATTCTGCTCCTGCAAGTGGTGTTTTTGTCGAAGCATCTTCTTTGATTAATTGTCCACCAGCGACATTGATCGTTTCTTTAGTCGTTGACGTGTCAGTGTTATCTAGAGTTGTTCCGTAGGCATTGGTCACCGTTGTGGTATAGGTGGAGTTGACCGTTCCGACAAAATCCGAGTCAACGGTAGTTGGGACGGTCACTTTCAGTTGGGTATTTGCCGCTGTAGCATCGCCATCTGTTGTCAATGCTGCCGCCTTAGCAATCCCTGCAGGAGTTAGTGTAATCGTCACAACTGATGGCGAGCCAGAGCCACCTGTCACTGTAGTCGTGTAGTCTGTCCCTGACGTCAAGCCATCAATCGTGATTCCACTGCTGCTTACAGTGACACCTTTGTCGATATTTTCTGTGATGATGTATTTGGCAGTTGAATTTGCTGCACCATTGGCAATGGCTTCGGTAGTCATCATCGAGGCATCGAAGGTTGGGGTTAAAATCATGTCTACTTGCTTTCCTTCGGCAGCTGTTGTCGTTTCATTATTGGGCGACCAATCGGCATTTGTGGCACCATTTTTTACAGGAATGGCAGAGCCATCAATGGGATTAGTGTCGTGATTAACCTCCGTTCCTGTATTATTATTTGCCGTGGTCAAGCTAAGTTTAGGATAAACTTTGGTCGTATTGCCATTGACGACTTGGACAATGAAATCAGCAATCGGCGTAATCCCGCCAACAAGTGTTGTTTCGTGGATCAGATAATAGCCATCAGGGAGACTCGTTGCGGTAGCAATGCCTGTACTGTCAGTAGTTATCGTCGTGTCACCATTGGGTCCAGTTTGGTAAGTCGAGCTGTCAGTCGCTGACATATCCCCTGGCGTTTTCCCATCAGCTGCAACGATGGATTGGACATGGAAGGAGACATTCGCCATCCCATAGACACCACCGACAGCATCGGGGGTGGCTGCTCCACCAACATTGGTATTGCCCGTCCCATCACCTGCTACACCTGATGTATCTAAGCTCGCTTGGTCCGAACCATCATTGGTCGTCCCTGGATAATTGGTCACATTGCCAGAAGTATCTTTACTGGGCGCTGCTTGTTGGGCATCAATGACGATAGAGCCTGTTCCTGTGCCCGTAATATCCGCCAAGACCAACGGTGCGCTAAAGCCTGTAAAGGTCGTGGCAGAGATTAATAAAATACTTGCGATATTGAACTTTTTATGGAGTCGTTTTAAGGTCATTTCTGTTCGCCTACCTTTCCTGTAAGTATTGCTGGTAACACTATCGAATCAAAAGAAGTTATGAAAATTACTGATCCTCCTTTCTGCTTCGCCATGCCAGTCCTGAAAGTGACAAGAAGCCACAGAGTGTGGCAAGCGCTAAAAGCGTACTCAAACCAAGACCCCCTGCATGTGGTAGTTCAAAATATATGACCTCAAGCTGGGTGAAGGTACTGACAGTATTTGCAGCGCGCTCGTCACTCGTCAGCGTCGTTAAATATTCACTGACAGAGCTGTCAGTATGGGTCGTCAGCCAATTTTGATAAGCGAGTTGTCCCGTACCAGTGAGCGCAGTGTAATGTTCGGTGTAAGTCCCTGCGCTCAGAGTATTCGCTGGTAAGGTATCCGTAGATAAGCCTTGCCAGACCGTCTGGTTATTTTTGTCCGTAATGCTGACGAGAACGACATTTCCATTGACAGTATTTTTATTGCTGTCATTATCTTGTCCGTCAGCATCAAAGGCACTGATTAGATCGCTTTCTGGCTGATAGTCGAGGATTTTAGAAATTGTGTGCTGGCTGTTACTGCTCAGGGCTGTGTCATCAGTTACTGTAAGAAGCGTGGTGCTACTGACCGTTTGGTCAGCATTTTCGTCAGCTGACAATGTCGCTAGATAATCACTGACGGAGCCGTCAGCATGGGTCAGCAGCCATTTTTGATACGCGGTATAGCCTGCGCCATTGAGGGCGGTGTAGGTCACGGTGTAAGTGCCTGTTTTACTGCTAACATTTGCTGCGTCAATAACATTTCCTGAGCTATCAGTAATCTTGACTTGGACAGGTCCATTAACCGTTGAAAAAGCATTGTCTGCATTGGTTCCGTCACGATCAAGCCCTGCGGTCAAATCACTGACAGGATTGTAAGTTGTTCCAACTGTAATCTCATCTTCTGCTTTACTTATCAGCTGCGTTTGGTCAAGCGCAACTTCCATAGCAATGACAGGATCAGAGCTTGTCACATTAGGGTGTGCTGCAAGCAAATCTGACCAAGTCGCATAATGAGTCAACGTGTTGTAAGCTTTTGTGGCCGTTTTGCTACTGACAGTGTCGTCAGTATAGCTGTAACCTCCAGTCAGATAATAAGTTTTACCTGAGCCATTGACATTGGTCAATCCTTGTACTGTGGCATTAAGTGCTATCGTGGCTGATGAAGTTTCGTCAGCTAAAGGACTTCCAGCCAGTTGGTTAGAGATAACATCCCCTTGATTAGCAAAATATCCTCTGCTTGGACTACCACTTTCACCAAAATTTGGATCATCAGTCAGCGGATTTCCAGATGAATCAACTGCTAACGTCGTCCAAATCAGGTTAGTGCTGTTAGGCAAAACCTGCGTGCTGAACGTATTTCCACCAGCCTGATAAGTGTTGGTGCTGCTGTTAGTGAGATAATAAGTCAGGGGATCAGCCGACATGCTTACATTGGTAGCGTTCCCAGAGCTCTCAAAGGTCTGACCTGTACTGCTTCCATTTTTAATTGCTGTTGTAGTCGTTCCTGCCTT
Source organism: Lactococcus sp. S-13 (assembly GCF_004210295.1). Lineage (NCBI taxonomy): Bacteria > Bacillati > Bacillota > Bacilli > Lactobacillales > Streptococcaceae > Lactococcus > Lactococcus kimchii. Next base: position 413,130 of record NZ_SDAK01000001.1, read on the forward strand.
GTCCGTTGCACTCGTTGCTACTTCATAAGGGCTTCCTGAATAACTTCCCAGCGCTGTTTGCGTGACAGGATTAGTCAATTGCCAGCCCAAGTTATTGCTGAGCACTGAAGCCGCAAATGGATTGGCCGTTGCTGTTGGTGCAGTCGTCCAAATTGGTAAATTTGGATTTGGATTAGCAATGCTACTATCTGTGCCCCCTGTTTCAGCACTGCTCCCTAGCAAGCTGGTTGTTGCTGGATTGCCAAAAGGAATCAAGGCCCCTGCGTTGCCATTGGTACCGGGTGTATTCGTCGCCCAATTGTAGGTGAATGTTGCTGTTTGCGTCAGTGGAGTTAAGGTCACTTGGTAATTGTAAGCTGTACCAGTGCTATCTATATTATATTCATTAGGATGAGCAGCTAGGAAAGCGGATAACGTTGCCGCCGTTGTGCTCCCTGTAACCCCTGCATCAGTCGATCCGTCATAAGCAGCATTAGTAGATTTGATAGCTGAAATATAATAACCAGCTGGCACTTTAGCCGTCAAATCCGAGCTCAGACTGCTTGGCATGGCACTATCAGTCGTGACCGAAGTGTAAGTCTGGGCTGTGACTGCTGTCGCACTTCCTGTAAAATTAAAAGTAGAGCTGTCATTCGTATTTGGACTATAATAAACATTAATAGCATTTGGATTAGTCGATCCGCTCGTGTAGTTTTGGACTTGAACAGGGGAACTAATCGTACTTATCGTATAGCCTCGAACAGTTGGTGCCGTATAATCGTAAGTATCAGCGGCATTTGGACTAGTTGCCACCACGCCAATAGTATCGTAGATATTGGCCTTAATCGTAGAAAGCGGCATACTAGCTATGGCTTGATTGGTAATGGCATTGATGTAATTGACATTGACCGTCGACGTCCCTTTTACTAAGGTTCCTGTGGAACTATTCAAACTAACAGATAGATTACCGTAGTTACCTCCAGTTCCTCCCAAGAATCCAAAGGTTATGGCATCTTGCAAATTGAGGTGAGTCGTTATCGTTTTTGTTGCATTTCCTGAATTTTGCGGAGTTAAGGTAAAACTCAATGTCCCAGAGATCAAACCAGCCGGCGCTGTATTTGTAGCATCAGGAGTCCACGAAATAGAGATAGCCTCTGTTACCTGTGAGGGTGTCCCTGTTTTGATTCCTAAAGTGTAAGTATCGTCAGGCGCATCCATGTAGGCCGTACCGTTCGTTGTATTTTGGTTCCCTGTACCAGTCGCACTAGATCCCAGTGAAGAATAGTCCGCACCTTGTAGAGCACCTGTACTGTTTGTATTTCGAATCGCAATAACAGAACCACCACCTGCCACCCAGCCATTTGAAGTTGTTCCGTCAACATCCGCAGGATTGGAAATGTTAGAGTATAAGTCACGTCCAATAAATACAGAGTTTGCTAAGCCATTGATTCCGAGGTTTGCTCCAGTAGCTGTTTTGACATTTGTTGCCAACTGGCTAGAGCTAGCTGGTGTTAGGACAAATCCTAAAGCATCCCCTGTATTATGCCAGTTTCCGAGTGTACCGTCATCGATCTTGATTTGAGCAGACATTGAAAATGCTTGTGAAGTATCAACAGCTCCATTAAAAGTCGCATAACCTACTGTACTTGCTGTATCATTGACTAGGTCAAACCAATTTCCATTCGTCACGGTATGGCCATCTGTAGAACCTGTTGTATAATTACTGGTTTGATTGACTTGACCGTTCGAGGAAGTATGGTTGCCTGTATCATAAGCCTGCCCTGGAACTAAGGTGGCAGATGAGGTCGTTGCTGCTCTGACCGTTAGCATTCCGTCATCTCCCATGAAGGGGAGAGCTACGGGACTGATAGCACCCACAAAGAGAGCTAACGTCATACCCAGATAGAGCCACGTCTTACCTTTTTTCCACGCTCTAAAATGAGTCACTTTTTTTTCATGAATCGAATGATAAAATAAAGCACCTTTGTGTTGCAATAGACTCATCCTATACAGTCCCCTCTCTAGCTTAATTTACTCCTTAATTAGAAAGTTTGAATTTATAGTGTGAACAGCCATTGTTTCATTTAGATTATTTATCGTTACTTATATATTACCGTAAAAACCTTATCTTTTCCAAAGATATACAAAAATAATCGTAATTCGACATCTTACAACAACCCAAGAAAACTTTTAAAACAAAAAAATAAAACCCGTCAGCAACTGACAGGTTTTTTCCATAGAAATTAGACTAATACCAATCTCTCTCGCAACTCTATTTTTCGAACTTCTGGCGGAATAAAAGTCCGAATTCCTTCTTCATTAAAACCAATTAAAAGACGATTTTCATCAAAAATAAGTGGACGTTTCAACAGACGGGGTTTTTCTTGAATCAAAGAGTAAGCTTCTTCCAGACCCAAGGTATCGAAATCGTGAACCAGCTCTGTATAAGCTCTTCCTCGTATCGCAATAATATCCTCTAAGCCATTTTCAGTCAAAGATAAAATCTTGATGATGTCCTCTTTTTCCAAAGCTGTCGTCCCCAAATTCACTTCTGTGAATTCAAGCTGATGTTTTTTTGAGCCATTTCCTTGCCTTTCTGCACGATGAACAAGAGCCAGTGAGATAAACTTTAATCATAAATTCTCCTCATCTTTTTATCATAATTCTATTTTACCATGAAAGCTCAACAAAAGAAAGCGTTTTATAGAAAAAACTTCTTTTTTTGTGAGCGTTAACAACAGCTTAGTAGAGCTTCTTTTGTTTGATAAAATCACAAAAATTTGATAAAATTATCACAAAGAAGTAAATAATAAGTAATTTAATTTTTTTCATCAACATATTTCGAGGTAAAACATCATGACTGACAACAAAGTAAGTAAAAACTTACCCAAAGCTACTGCAAAGCGGTTGCCCCAATATTATCGCTTATTCAAAAGCTTAGTTGACGAAAACATCACCCGAACCAATTCTCAACTCATTTCTGAAAAAATTGGTGTTGATGCAGCAACGATTCGCCGTGACTTTTCTCTTTTCGGTGAATTAGGTCGCCGTGGTTATGGCTACGAGACTCAAACTTTGCGAGACTTCTTTGGCGAACTACTCGGACAAGACCAAGAAACACATATCGCGCTCATAGGAGTTGGAAATCTTGGTCGAGCACTACTTCATTACCAATTTCAAGAGCGTAATAAAATGCGAATCACTCAAGCCTACGATATTTCAGGAAACCCTTTGGTCGGGACTCAGACTGAGGATGGAATCCCAATTTATAACATCTCTGATCTTGAACGCAATATTAAACAATCAGACATCAAGACAGCCATTCTCTCTGTTCGTAAAGAAAATGCCCAAGAAGTCGTTGATCTTCTGATTAGAGCGGGAATTAAGGGTATTCTCAACTTCGCTCCTGTTCGTCTGAAAGTCCCTGAGGATGTCGTCATCCAATCCATTGACCTTACTAAAGAACTTCAAACTCTCCTCTTTTTTATGGGGAATAATAAATAAATCACTAAATAAAATAAAAAACGGCTTACAAAGCCGCTTTTTATTTTTAAGTCTTGCAGAAAAGTCAAACTTACCTTTTCTTGCCCACTTCTATCAAATCAACTGAATTTGTAGCCTTAAAAAAATTGGCAAACTTCTTTAAAAAATCTTAAGTTAAACTTAAAATTTTCTGTGCTACAATAATGAAAAGAAGATTTTACACAGGAAAGGACCACTATGCCAACTCAAACGCAGAAAATTACGATTGAATTACGACAACTTAAAATCAAAATCAAGAGCATGAGCCAAGAAATCGCGATGTTAAACTCTCAACGCTCTGATTTAATTCAAAATAAACGTTTGATTGAACAACGCCTGAGCAAGCTTTCTTCCGAAATCTTCAGGGATTCTTGCCAACTCAAAGAAAAAGAACAACAATTGAAGGCACAACAATAATGTTTATGCCTTCCTTAATTTCAAATGTTTTCATTGCTCTTTTCCGAAATTAGTTGTTTGTAGATTCCCCACGATTAAATGTAGAAAGATTAGCTGTATCTAAAACGACTTGATCAGCTTTCAAGCGAGTTTTTCTTACTTCAATCACGCCTTGTTCATCAGCATTGACTTGATTTGATAATTCATCCAGTTGATGTTGGAGATTTTCAGTTTTTGTTTTTTCAGTTTGATATTCTACTTGTTTGTTATCTAACTCTCTTTGCTTGCTTGCTACTGCATCTTGGCCTTCTTTGATTTTTTGTTGGACTTCGGCAATTTTATTTTGAATTTCTTGTTCTTTTGATGCCAATTGACTACTTAAGCTTGTTTTTTCACCTTGCAATGTTTGCAATTCTTGGTTCAAATGATTCAATTGAGTGCTTTGTTGTTGGCTTGTGCTTTGAGATGTCTCCAAAGCTGCTTGAGCTATTTTTAATTCATCTGAGGCTTCTTGTACTTCATGAGCTTCTGTGTGGATACGAGTTGACAATGTATCAATGTCATTGTTGATTTCTTGTACATCCCCATGTCCAGCCCAAAAACCTTCAGCGAGTGTTTTCGCCCCAAACCCAGCGCTAACGAATACGGCTACTAAAACTGCTGTTGCAGTTACTTTTGAAAATTTCATTTTTTTCTCCCCTTAATGCCCGCTCCTATGCGGCTTGTCTTTTCACACGACAAAAACAATTTTAGCATACAGCCAAAAAATAAGCAAGAAAAAATGTAGTTCTTTAATTACGCTCATATATTTGAAAAATTCAAAAAAATGGATATCTATGAAAGCTAACCGTAAAGAATTATAAGCTCTGTGTGTATTAACATTGCCTACTTTCAATTATCAAGAATAATAAAAGTTCCGTCATTGTCGGAACTTTTATTTGGTTATTACACTACAAAAATAACCCCTAACCTCATTTTATTAAGCGTTATTTTTTCGCTATCTCATTTGAAATACCGAAATCATGGATAGATTTATCATAACATATGTACTTATATAGAAGAAAGCTCTTTCGTTAACTACATTTGTTAACATTTTGAAGCCGCTTTCTCCCTTAATGCGCCTGTTCTCGAAAGCTAAAATATTTTCCCGCACCAACAATTAAATGGTCAATGAAATTGACCCCTAAATTCTCACAGGCGCCTTTGATTTTTTCAGTAAAAATACGATCGGCCTGGCTTGGCGTCAAACTCCCTGACGGGTGGTTATGAGCAACAAGCAGGCCTACTGCAAGGTTCTTCACGGCATGATAGAGAATCTCACGTGGATTAGCTGGTGCATGATTGACTGCACCAATAAAAATCGTTCTCTTTTCAATGATTCGATTTTGAGCATCGAGATAAAACGCTACAAGGTGCTCTTGTTCAAAGTTTTGCATCTCATCAGCGAGACTCAAACCAAATTCTTGCGAACCTAGAACCCGACCATATCGCTTTCGCTCGGTGGTTTGGATGCGTTTGCCCAGCTCAATCATCGCACGAATTTCAATTGCTTTTGTTTGACCGATGCCCGGAATTTCTTGAAGTTCTAAGAGTGAGGCCCGGCGGAAGTTTTCAAGCGTTTGAAAATGTTGCAAAATTTGCGCAGCCAGTCCAGTTGCTGAATGTTTCCTCGTGCCTGTCCTGAGCAAAATTGCCAGTAATTCAACGTCAGATAATTGTTCTTCGCCAAGCAAAGCCAGACGCTCACGAGGGAGCATGGGGTAGGGATTTTCTCTTACTTCGTACATACCATTATATACGCAAAATTTCTAGATTTGTCACCAAATAACTAAAAAAGAATCTAAAATTTTTCAGATTCTTCCTTTTTTACTGACGAAAGTGATTTTGAGCTGACTTTTTTACTGACGAATTTATTTTTTTATTTTCGTCAGCATTTTCTCTGCTCTTTTTATTCAACTGTCACTGCTTTTGCGAGATTACGGGGTTTATCAACGTCAAGTCCTCTTTGCATTGACGCAAAGTAAGCAATAAGTTGGGTCGGAATAACCATCGAAATCGCTGATAAGAAGGGATGAACTTGGTTGACAACAATTGTATCATCCTCACGGGCAACTCCTTCTTCAACAATCGTAATTGCTGCTGCACCACGTGCCACGGTTTCCATGACATTTCCACGTGTGTGAGTGGCCACTTCAGGATGATTTGAAATCAATGCGAGAACAGGTGTACCTTTTTCAATCAATGAAATTGTTCCGTGTTTTAATTCACCGGCAGCAAAACCTTCACATTGAATGTAAGAAATTTCTTTCAATTTCAATGAAGCTTCCATCGCTACATAATAATCTTGTTTACGACCAATATAAAATGCATTGCGGGTCGTTGGTAAAAGTTGAGCTACAATTTCTGCAATCTCATCTTTTTCTGACAAGGTTGATTCGATTGATTGGGCAACGAGCGATAATTCTTTTACTAAATCAAACTCAAGCGCGTTTTTGTTCCCATTTTCTTCACCAACGGCTTTAGCCAGAAAAGCTAAGGTTGCGATTTGACCTGTATAGGCTTTGGTAGAAGCTACAGCAATTTCTGGGCCAGCACCAATCAGCATCGTGTAAGTTGCTTCACGTGACAAAGTTGATCCTGGAACATTCGTCACCGTCAAGCTTGGAAGCCCTAATTCATTGACTTTAACCAAAACTTGGCGACTATCGGCTGTTTCACCAGATTGTGATAAGAAAATAAAGAAAGGTTTTTTACTCAAAAGCGGCATATCATAGCCCCATTCTGATGCAACACCAAGCTCAACGGGAGTATCCGTAAGCGCTTCAAGCATTTGTTTTGAGCCATATCCTGCATTATACGAAGTGCCAGCAGCAATGATATACAAGCGATCTGCTTCTTGAATTGCTTTGACAATTTGATCATCGACTTTCATTGCACCATTTTCATCCGCATAAGTGGCGATGAGTTTGCGCATAACGGCTGGTTGCTCATCGATTTCTTTGAGCATATAGAATGGATAAGTTCCTTTACCAATATCAGAAAGATCCAACTCTGCTGTATAAGATTCACGAGGAATTTCATTTCCCTCATAGTCTGTGACTTGTACAGTATCTTTTGTCAAAATGACCAACTCTTTATCATGAATTTCCATAAATTCAGAAGTTTCACGAATCATCGCCATTGCATCTGAGCAGACCATGTTATAACCTTCACCAAGTCCAATCAAGAGTGGGGATTTGTTCTTAGCCACATAAACGACCTCGGTGTTTTCGGTGTCAACCAAAGCAAAAGCGTAAGAACCCTTAATCAAACTCAATGCTTTTTTGAACGCTTCAAGTGTTGAAAGCCCCTCTTCTTCAGCAAATTTGGCAATCAAATGAACCGCAATTTCAGTATCCGTTTGGCCTTTGAAACTATCGTTTGCAACAAACTCTTCTTTGAGCTCAACAAAATTTTCAATCACTCCGTTATGGACTAAAACAAAACGTCCTGAAGCTGAAGTATGAGGATGCGCGTTTTCTTCAGTGGGTTTGCCATGTGTCGCCCAACGTGTATGACCAATTCCCATCGTTCCCGCAACATCAATGCCAATTTTCGCACGCAAATCAGCGATACGACCGACTGATTTGACTAAACTTGGTGCTGTTTTTTCACCATTGACAAAAATACCTGCTGAATCATAGCCTCGATATTCTAACTTTTCAAGTCCTTGCATTAAAATATCTGTTGCATTTTTCGTTCCAACAACACCGACAATACCGCACATAATAGAGCTCCTTTTATTTACCAACAAAATTGGTATAGTTAATTATTTTGTTTCTTTTTTATTTACAAAGAGCATTATAATACACTTTTGAGTGATTGTCAAGGATTTTTTTACCGCTTTATCGCCTCTAAAACAAATATTGGTATAATTTATAAAAACCAACTTCATAAGGAAATTGATTTTTTCGTTTCGATTGCAACCACAAAAAAGAGGCTGAGTAAATGTTTAACAAGACCACTAAGCCTTATAGAACCCTGACAAATCTTATCATTCAGGTTCAGTAAATTTTGCAGTTTCAAATTCTACTTTTTCTTGAAAAAAATGGAGTTTTGAGGATGAAAAATGAGCTTTTAGCTTACGGTATTCAAGTAAAGTCAGGACAATCATCATAGCATCTACAAGACACAAAATAAGCATTGAAATTGACCCGTGGTGAGCAAATTCAATTATTTGATACAAAATGAAGCCAGCCAAAAGCGCAATTGACAAAGGATAAGACCAGAGGATTTTTTTCCATAGGAGGGCTAATGTCATTAGTTTGAGCGCTCCATGAAGAATCAAATAGACAATAGCAAAAAGTGTTGCATTGCTGGTCAGTCGCTCACCAGCCTGCATAATCATAGCTGATAAACTCGTCAGTGAAACCATCATTGCCAAATGATGAAGGGCTGATTTTATCACACCAAGCGGGATAAAAATCAAAAGCAAGCCAGATAAAAGCTCACCGAAGGCAAACAGGCTTTTGAAGAGAAGCATGGTGTTAAAGCTGACATCCAGCAATTCATTTTTGTGCTTTATTTTTTTCATGGCTTCTCTCTTCTCTTCGCGTTGAAATTTTAGTTTTAAGGCAGTTTGTGGTCTTTTTTTGATTAGAATTTTGTCAAAGGGACTAAAAATTTTCTTTCGTTCTTGTTAGACACTGTAACACCTCATTCTAAAAACTAACTTAATCACTGACGAATTTCAACAGAAATTCAATTCATCACAAGCGCTACAACAATGCCCAAGACTGTTCCGCCAAGAACTTGAATCGGAGTATGTCCGAGTAATTCTTTAAGATTTTTATCGACTTTAATACCCGCATTCTCAACATTTTGGAGCATTCGGTTAATGATTCGGGCTTGATTTCCTGCCTGACGGCGAATGCCTTGCGCATCATACATCACCACAAAAGCCAACACTGTCGCCACCGCAAAAAGAGCTGAGTCAAAGCCTTTGTTCAAACCGACAGCCGTTGCCAAAGCCACCACCAACGAACTATGGGAGCTAGGCATTCCTCCTGTCGCAAAAACTAATCGCCAATTTAATCGATGTGTCCGAATCAGGTCAATCAGAATCTTGATAATCTGTGCCAAAGCCCAACTAACAATTGCCGTCATCAAAATCTGATTTTCTACAATTTGTCTAAAAAATAACATCTCATCCTCCTTCATACTTCTCGTTTTTAGTAATAATCCGCTTACTTTTATTATAGCACTTTGTGAAAAATATGAAAAAATTACTGACGAAATAATCAGTATACCCAAAGTTATTATCAAACAATGAATATTTTTATGACAGTTCCGTCAGCAATTCGTTAGGAGAACGCTAATTAAAAATTTTTCTACCATACTTATCCTCTACACCAGACATTCTGTAAAAGTAAGTATTGATTTGATCACGCCAATTTTTGGCATTCTGCACTTGCAATTCTAATCTCTGTGAAACATTTCTAAAAGTGATTTCATCGATTTTTCCTTCAAGAGCTTGCCACGATTTTTGAAATTCCAGTACTTTATTATAGCCTTCAAAATGCAAATCATAAATTGTCTGAATCAACGTTTTACCATTGTGCAAAAGATGGTCATAGTTCACAAAATGGAAAAATAAAATCAATTCATCAGGCGTTTTATTAATATCTTCATAAATTTCCGCCAATTCTGGCGCATAAAGCCCACTATAGCCAGTCCCAGTCACCATCGTTCGGTCAACACCCAAGCCATTTCGGTCCGCAAAATGATAAGAACCCCAGCGGTCATATTCATAGCCATTTATAGAGGGTCCATAATGATAGTGTGGTACTATCATATTACCAATTGCAAGTGGTGTGGTATAAGCCTCGTAAGTCTGATTTGAGGTCATCAACAACTCATAAATTGTCTTTTTCGCCCTTTCATCGACATCCACAAAAGTCATGTCAAGCCACTCCCGCAAAATTTCAGCAGCAGTCAAATCATTGTTCCAGCACATCCGACCAAAGCCATAAAAATTGGCCTGTGCCAGTTTATTTCCACACCAGTTTTCATCCATTCCGACATTGCCAATCGCAACAAACCCCGAGTTAGCAGCTAGAGGTGAATTTTCCTTAACTGTATCTTTTGCTAAACCGTAATTATCCGTATGAATGATTTCAAGCCATTGTGGTAAAACATAATTTAAGTCAATCTGATGTCCAAGATATTCTGCAGTAACCTGAAATTCCATCATTTGATTAGTCTTTTTCAAAGCCCCAAAGAGAGGCATTAAGGGCTCCCGTACTCCAAAATCAATCGGACCAAATTTAATCTGCAAAATCACATTGTCTGCAAAATCACCATCAAGTGCCATAAAGTTTTCATAGGCAGCTTTGGCACGATCATTCTTGCGATTACGCCAGTCCGTCTGCGAATTATAAACAAAAGTCCGCCAAATAACCAAGCCTCCGTGCGGGGCAAAACTTTCAGCCAACATATTGGCACCATCAGCATGATTACGCCCATATTGATAAGGACCAGGTTCCCCCTCAGAGTCAGCTTTAACCACAAATCCACCAAAATCAGGTACTACATCATAGATGTGGCCAATCACTTTCTTCCACCAAGCACAAACAGCTTCATCCAAAGGGTCAGAAGTTCTCAGACCACCAATCAATCTCGGCGCCGCCCAATTGATGGACAGAAAAGTTTTAATTCCAAATCCAGAAAAGAGTCGAGCAATCTCTCCAACTTTCTCAATATAAGGTGAAACAATCAAATTTGTCCCTAAACCACGCACATTGACATTATTTAAAGAAATCGCGTTAATTCCAATCGAAGCTAAAAAACGTCCATACATTTCCAAACGCGTAAAATCATTGCGGAAAATATCGCCCTTGATTTCTCTCAAAGCAAAAGAACCTGTATCCGTATTGTCATTGCTTCCAGGTGTCCCAAAGAAAATCGACTCACCAGCATAGCCCCGCTCAATGGTCCCATCCACTTGGTCCCAGTGATTAATCATCCGAAGCGCTTGGCTTGGTTCAGAGCTTTCTTCTAACTTTTTCCCTCTTAGCTTAAGCCGCAGAAAATTATAAAAACCGTACAAAAGTCCGCTTGAAGAAGCTCCTTTAATCAGGTTTTCCTGAATTTCATAAGCTTCTGCATTCACAGAAAGTTCTGGATTGACAACTAAAACAATCGTTGCCTGCGCACGATCAGTACTTACTGTAAGTCCTAACCATTCAATCAGTTCTTTTCGCAGCCGCAAACTGACTGCATCTTCTTTGACCAAATCCAAAAAGAAAACTTCTTGACTTAGTAATTTTTTTAATTTATTTTTTTGTAACCACATTTCATCAATCATTATTTACTCCCTTATCCTCATTTTCAATTTGCTCAAAAAATAAGTCCACTGAAAAACGTCTTTTTAAATTCAACAAAATCATAAAATTCACCGCACCCCCAAAGAATAAAAGGTAAAGCATGGCATATTTTTGCATAAGGAAAATGATAATCATAAACCAAAAGATATTGACCAAAGTCACCAGCGGCAATTTATAGCTGACCAGCAACATTGAAAAAACTTTTCTCCCCACCGTCAACTCACGCGCCCGCAAATCTGTCGATAAAAGAAAAACAAAGAGCATTCCACTAGCCAGAAAACTCGCCGTAATCAAAAGCGGAATAAACATGATACTTTTACCCAAAATCCACAGAGCTTTCATATCAAATACAATAAAACTAATCAAGAAAGTATAGAAAACAAAGACTTTCCAATGATTTTTCAGCATTTCTCCGTAAAAGTGACCATATTTTTTAACTGAAATCGTTCCTTTAGTAAACTCAGAGACTCTAAACTGCACCGCCAAACTCACTAAAAATAAGAAGATTGGAAGAACAAATAAAATATAATTATTAAGCGTCAATTGGAAAAAGAAAAGCATGACCAAAAACAGAAGATTTGATAATATAAAATACAAATGCTGTACAAATAGTCGGTAAATGAATGACACCCCGCCTACTGTCCAATTTGTCAAAAAATCTAAATTGATTTTAAATCTCATAAAATCAAACCTCCTCTTAGTCTAAATCTTTCATTATATTATTATCCTTTGATACCAGATGATGTCACGCCTTCGACAAAGTATTTTTGTGCACTGAAGAACAAGATAATCGCAGGCAGCAGTGAAACTAATGACATAGCGAAAATCTGATTCCAAGGTACTGTACCGGCTGATGTGTCGGCATTTAATTTCAAAGCAATTGAAACAGGGTATTTGCTTGGCGATGTGATATAAATCAAAGGTCCCAAGAAATCTCCAAAGCTCCACATAAATTGGAAAATCACACAAGAAATCAAAGCTGGTTTTAGCGAAGGAAGCAAGACCAGACGTAAAATACCAAATGAACCACAGCCGTCCACCGTTGCTGCTTCATCCAAAGTCCGCGGAATTGACCGCATAAATTGAATCAGCATAAAGACAAAGAAAGGTTCTTGGGCAAAAGCTGACCGTGCAATCAGCGGAACATAAGTATCCAGCAAATGCAAATCACGGAAAAAGAGATAAAGTGGAATTTGTGTCACAACTGCTGGCAAGAACATAGTTGCCATCAACAGCGAAAACATAATTTTCTTACCAGGAAACTCAAAACGAGCAAATCCGTAAGCCACTAAAGTTGCTGACAGAAGCGTCAGTAAAATTTTCGGAATGACGTACTCAAAAGTATTGATAAAGTAAGTTGTGAAAGTATAATCACCACCCGTTATCCAACCTTTAACATAAGGTGTAAAGTCAATTCGTGACGGAATAAAACTGGCAGATGTAAAAATTTCCGCATTAGTCTTAAAAGTCGCCCCAATCAACCACAAAATCGGATAAATCATGATGATAGCAAAAACGGTCAAAATAATATATCTGAGTGCAGAATTTACTCTTTTACGGGTATCTTGTTTGCTATGAAAAGAACTTGTATTTTGCATTAGTCATTTCCTCCGTCAGAATAATAAACCCATTTCTTTTGAGTAGCAAACAGGATAATCGTGATTAAAACAATCACAATAAACAAGACCCAACTCGCTGCACTAGCATAACCCATATTGTATTGTTTAAACGCTGAGTCATAAATAAACAGCGAAGCCAGATAAGTTGATTTCAAAGGCCCTTGACCTGTAACCAAATAAGGCCCATTAAATTCTTGGAAAGCATTATTGACTTGCATAATCAAATTAAAGAAAATCGAAGGCGTAATCAGTGGAATCGTGATATGGATAAATTGTTGCCATTTACTAGCATTATCCAGACTGGCTGCTTCATAAAGCTCCGTTGGCAAATCTTTCAGAGCTGCCAAGAAAATCAACATTGATGAGCCAAATTGCCAGACTTTTAAGAGAATAATACTGGTCATGGCACCCGTTGGCGTTGACAACCAGCCAATCGGGTGAATCCCAAAAGTTCCTAAAAAGTTATTGACCAGACCAGTAGGTTGGAACATGAAACGCCACAAAATCCCTACGGCAACATTTCCCCCTAAAATTGAAGGAATGTAATAAGCAGTCCGAAACAAGCCAATTCCCTTTAATTTAAAATTAAGAATAAAAGCAACAATCAAGGCAAAAGCCAGTTGTAAAGGCACAGAGAAGATAACATAGATAAATGTCGATCTCATTGAACCCATAAAAGTTGCATCCTTAAAAAGATTGATAAAATTTTGTAAACCAATAAAATTTGGCTTAAAAATCATATTATAATCAGTCAATGCGTAGTACAAAGACATAATCATTGGCCAAATCGTCAAAACCAGGAAACCAACAATCCAAGGCGAAACGTAGATTAATCCTACTTTTTGATTTTTCAAAATTTCCTCCTTTATTTATTAACCATTTTGAGAAATCGGAGAGTAGTTTTACTGCGCTACTCTCCTTTTCTCTCAAATTATTTTATTTCAGACCCATTTGTTGAGCAAGTTTTGCAGCTTGTGCTTTAGTTTGAGTATAAACTTCATGCGCTGCTTCTTTCACACTTGTTTTCCCAAGTTCTACTGCTTCGATTTGGTCAGTGTAGATAGAAGTCAAAGTACCGTCTTCATAGAATGGTGTTTCAGACATGGTATCAACTTTTCCTGCATCATTAGCATCTTTGGCAAATCCTGCCAGAGCTCCACTCTTTTCCAGAGCTTTTTGAGCTGATTTGGAAGCAGGGACACCGCGAGTTGTTCCAAGAATTTGATTGGCTTTTTCACCATTTAAGAAATCATTCAAGAATTTAGCGGTTGCTACTGGGTTCTTTTCATCTTTCTTAATTGCAAATGCCATTGAAGGTTTAGAGAGAATATTTGCTCCGCCTTTAGCATCAGAAATGACAGGATAAGGTACGATTTCCATTTGGTCTCCTACACCTTTAAGAGCATCATAGTCAGATTGCAGACCTTGATTCCAACCAATACCACCAGCGTATTTACCAGTAAATTCTTGTTTATTTGTAGCAAGAGATACAGGGTCAGAACCAACATTAGCCAGATAATCTGAACGTGGAACAAAGACACCGTCTTTAACCAAACTCATGTACCATTTCATACCGTCAAGATAATCTTTTTCAGTATAATTCATTTGACCCTTAGCATTAAACTCTGTTTTATTGAGTTTTTGTTGGAGGTAAATAGTGACAGGGAAACGCCAGGTTGGCGAGCAAAGTGGATATGAACCTTTAGGGAATTTCTTGGCTGCGTTGATATAGTCATCCCATGTTTTTAGCTTAGTTACATCTACGCCATTTTTTTCAAAGACAGTCTTGTTGACCCACATTACCATGACATTTTCGCCATAAGGCACAGCGACTTGCTTGCCACCGACTTGACCTGTTTTCAAGAAAGCTTTATCATAATTATCTTTCAAATCAAGATATTTGCTCAATTTATTCAAATCATAAAATCCACCATTTTGACCATATTGAGGGACCCATTGATACATCAAGGTCATAACATCAGCGGAAGTCCCACCTGCATATTGCGTTGTAAAGACTTGATCAAGGTTACCAAATCCACTTGGACGCCCTTCAACTGAAATACCAGAATTTTCTGCTTCAAAGTTTTTAATTTGTTTCATGGTCGCTTGGTTACGATCATCGTTACCCCACCACCAGAAAGAGAGTTTAGGACTTTTATCCGCATCTTTAATTTGAGCACTAGTGCCTTTACTTGCGCTTGCCGAATTTGAACTTGAACCACAAGCGGCAAGTGTGATGAGTGAGAGTAACGCTGCTCCTCCAAGAGCAACTTTTTTCCAATTGTTTTTCATTTTATTTCTCCAAACTATTTATAGCTTTGTTTGCTTGTTAATGTTTCTCTTGTGCTTTGCACAAGAGAAAAGGGTTCCCTTTTCTCTTGTGCTTTGCACAAGAGAAAAGGGTTCCCTTTTCAAAATTTTATTTTGAATGGAACTGCGGCTGTCCCGATTTTATTCTTTATAAATGGAACAGGCGTATTAGACCAGTTGTAACTTAACCACCTTTCTCCATTTACCACTACTGTATCGTCAGGAAGACGGATTCTGAGGTTATCATTATCTATAACCTGATACTCTTTCACTTTTGTTTTCCTCCCTTCTGTTAGGATTTCGAAGTATCCGTTTTTCTCAACGCTTAAACTTTCTCCATAAGTTTGGAAGCTAACATGGATTTCTTTATTCTCCTTGCTGTATTGTAGTTTTCTGGGCCTAGGACCTGTACAGTAACCAGTTGGAAAAAATTCAAGTTTTTCATAACTACCATAGAGTTCATCTGCCAGCCCCTTCTTGTTTAGCGGATGAAGATCATTGTCTTCACCGTAACCCAGAGAAACTACCATTGCAGTATGTGCTAAAGATAATGCTTTTTCTTGTTCCACTCTGATTTCTGACCACAAGGCTCCAATTTCTGTCCCACAATTTGGGAGCTGTACATAAAGAAAGGGGAGTTCATTTTGCTTAAATAGGTTTCGCCATTCTTTAATCAATTTGCAAAAACGTAATCCATAAGCTTGTGGGTGCCAAGCATCAGATTCTCCTTGATACCATAGAATAGCTGAGAATTTTAAATTTTTCAGAGGGGCAATCATTCCGTTAAATAAGCCGGTTTCTTTGTATTGAATGAAAAATTGTTCTTTTTTCTCTGGCATCCAATTTGAACGTTTTATTTTCCAAAGTCCTGCTTGATTGAGATCCATTTCTTTATCTCCTACGATAATCAAGTGATCTTTATCAGCTCTAATACCACCTGGAAAGTTAAAAATTTTCAAGCGAATTGCGATAGTGATAGCCTCGCTAAGTTTTTCAATGGGATAATTTCGTGGCGGATATTTGTAATCTGTCGAACCAACTTTCTTGCCATTTACAAAAATTTCATCAGCATCAGAGAAAGTTCCTAAGCGAAATTTTGCTTTTTCTCCAATCCATTCTATTGGAATTTTTAATCTTTTTCGTAGCCAAATAACTCCTGGGTAGCGATATAAATCTTGCCACTCTTGATTTAGAGGAACTTCTTTCCAAAGGTTATCATCAAACTCGGCTGTTTGATAGTTTTCTTTTAGACCTTTATCTGTTTCATCTAGTTTTTTTAGATATTGAGCTTGATAGTCATCGTCTAGTTCTTGGGAAACTTCAATGTAATCATCATTTTTTAATGACTCAAAGTTCTCTGGTAAAAGATTTAACGTTTTTAAACTTTGCTCACTTAGCCAGCTATTTATCGGTGTACCACCAACAGCAGTGGAAATCAAGCCAACAGGAACTTCTACTTTTTCGTAGTGCCTCTTTGCAAAAAAGTAACCAATTCCAGATAGTTCTTCTAAGTCGGCACCTATTGCATACTTCCATTTTCCTGAATAAAGCTCAGTTCTTGGAGCGTTGAATTCTGGTTGTTGCGGAACTTGAAAAAAGCGTATTTTAATATTGTTTGCATTTTCTAGTTCATCTGAGTAGAGTGTTTTTAATCTTCCCATTCCTAACTGCATATTGGATTGACCTCCCAGCAGAAACAAATCTCCGAAAGCAATATTTTTAAGAGTCATAATTTCTTCATCAGTCCAGAGAGTAAAATCTAAGTCTTCTGAACCTCTATGGGCTGGAAGAGAAAAACTGAAATATCCTTCATCATTAGATTTTGCAGTTTCTCGAAATTTTTCAAAGGATAGACTTATCTCTGTTCTAGGAGAGGTATAGCCCCAAAAAAGATTTTCAATATTGCGTTGTAAAATTGCACCACTTCTTAGCAGAAATGGAATAAATATCCCTTTTTTCAAAGATTTCCCTCCTAACAAACTGATATATTAGATTTACATATTATAATAAACCGTTTTCATCATTTTGTACTGTTAAATGTTACGTTTTTTTATTGTAAACGTTGAGCTTTACCGATATATTAGCAAAAAGCTTTAAAATTTCAATTGGTATACACATAATGTATATTGACTTTAATACTTAACTTTTCTATAATTATTAGCTATGAATGATGATAATCTTAACTTGCAGATTCAAGCTTATAATAAAATTTTATACAAAATTATTCATTGTGAGTATTCTCCAGGGCAGAAAATCTCACAAAAAATGATTGAGGACGATTTGCATTTTGGTTTGACGCCAATTCGAGAGGCTTTGTTACGCTTGCGACGTGAAGGTTTAATCTTTGTTGTTCCTCAATCGGGAACTTTTGTCACTAAGATTGACTTTAATATAGCCATTAATGCTCGTTTTATTCGTGAAAGCTTAGAGAAAAATATTATTTCTGAAGCTGCAACTTTAACTTCTGCTGATTTTCAAGAAGCCCACCTGTCCATCAAACAGCAAGAAAAATTTGTTGCCAGTAAAAATTATAATGGTTTTTTTGATGAAGATGAAAAATTCCATAAATATTTTTATATTGCGACCAACCATCTTCAGACTTGGAACTGGATTCAAGCAGTTAATGTCCAATTTAATCGCTTTCGCTGGTTACGTGTTCGTGTTACTGATTTACCTTGGAACTTATTGATTGAGCAGCACAAAAATATTCTTAGGGCGGTTGAAAGTCACTCTTACGAGAGGGCCATTGCTGAGTCTGTTCAACATTTACAACTGGTTTTTGAAGAAGAGTCGGCAGTTATTGAAAAATTTCCTGACTTCTTTGAAAATTTATAAAAAAATAGAGCATTTCTTAAAAATGCTCTATTTTTTAATTTAGGCTCTTGAGTTGGGATGCTAGACCGATAGTAAAGGGTGTATCGGGCATTTTATTCCCGTTGATTTGAGTTGTGCCAAATCGTAAATTTGGTGGTAGAGATGGCCCGATATTCCCCTAGGAGATTAGCCAAACACAAAATAAAAGAACAAGATTACTCTTGTTCTTTTACTTCTCCTCGGAGTTTTTGGATTTGCTCAGCAAATATTGCTGGGACATCAACTTGAAACTCCATGAGTTCTTCTGTTGTTGGATGGACGAATCCAAGTGTTTCGGCGTGTAAAAATTGACCGTGATTTGGTGTCAGGGTTTTATTTGGGCCATAGAGTGGGTCACCTGCAATTGGATGACCGATATAATTCATATGTACTCGAATTTGGTGCGTCCGGCCTGTTTCTAAATGCAAGGCAACTAAGGTAAAGCCGTAAAATCGTTCTAGTACTTCAAAATGAGTTACTGCTGGTTTGCCACCAGAAACCACCGCCTGCTTTTTGCGATCCTTGAGATTTCGACCAATTGGCGCTTCAATCGTTCCTTTGTCATTAGGAATTTCACCATGAACTATCGCTAGGTAACGACGTTTATTTGTTTTATCTTTCAGCTGAGCCGCCAAGCTTTCATGGGCTTTGTCATTTTTAGCGATCATCAACAAGCCACTGGTATCTTTGTCAATACGATGAACAATACCAGGGCGAATCACACCGTTGATTGTTGATAAATCTTTGATATGATACATGATGGCATTCACTAAAGTCCCTGATGCGTGACCTGCAGCGGGGTGAACAACCATGCCTTGAGGTTTATTCACTACGGCCACATCTGAATCTTCATAAACAATTTCCAGTGGTAAATCTTCGGCAACAACATCTAAAACTTCTGGGGCTGGCACTTCAAACTCAATACGATCGCCTGTTTTTACTTTATATTTTGCTTTTTTTGTTTCGCCATTGATAGCCACTTTGTCATTTTTGATGAGTTCAGTGAGCAAACTTCTGGAGTATTCTGTTTGATTAGCAAGCGCTTTGTCCAAACGGAGGTTATTATTTTCTTCTTTTACGATAATTTTTGTCAAATTCTTTTTCCTTGTCCAATTTTATTGAAAAATGGGCTTACTGAAACTTTCGTCAGTATTTTTTCTTGCTAACAGCAATTGCGTCAGCATTTTCTCTAATGAAAATATTTTCGTCAGTAAATTCTCTCAGATTTTTTCACTTTTATCGGTCAAAATGGCGATAAATAGAATCACAAATCCCACTGACAAAAGTGTATCAGCGATATTAAAAATCGGAAAATTGATGAAGTCTGTCTGGAACATATCAACAACAAATCCTTGGCGCACGCGGTCAATGAAATTCCCTAAAGCCCCCGAAATAATCAGGCTCAAACCAATGAAATAGCCGTTTTGCGCGCTTTTTTTCCATAAATACCAAAAGGCAACAATCAACACAATCGGTGTCAAAATCAAGAAAAACCATTGTTGACCAGCAAATGACGACCAAGCCGCACCGTTATTTTGCAGATAAGTCAAGCTAAGAATATTGGGAATAAAACCGCGTACATCACCTAACTCAATGTTGGCAACTACCCAATTTTTAAAAAGTTGGTCAAGAAGGATTCCAAGGCCGATAATCACAAGAGACAGTATTTTTTTCATAAGTTTAATTATACCATTTACAAGGGATTCTGTCAGTAAGCTGACGGAAATTTCGAGGGAACTTACGATTTCACCTCTTCTCGTCAGTACTATTGATTTTATCGGAAGATTGATAAGCTTCTTTCTCCAAACTCGCTCTCCTTGCACTGGCTGAGTTCGGCTTGTTTATTTCCTCAAACTTTTCTCATAAGCTAAAATTTCTGACTTGATGTCTTGACGCTTGTCTTTGCCCATGAATCCACCTAAACTGCCATCTTTTCGAGTCACACGGTGGCAAGGTAAAATGACGGGCAAAGGATTACGCGCAAGCGCTTGACCTACTGCCTGCTGAGCTTTTGGCGAACCAACACGCGCTGCCATTTCCTGATAAGTAATGGTTTCTCCGGCAGGGATGCGAGGAAGCTCCAACCAAACTTTGCGCTGAAAATCCGTTCCCGTTATCAAACGGAAATCTGCTGTTGAAAGAGCAGTCAGGGCCTCATAAGTTGTTTTTTCATGTACATCATCAAAAAAGACATTGATAATTTTTCCGTCAGTATCCCGTTCCACTGACAAGTCAAAATTTTTGTCCATTTTTCTCCTTTCTCCTGCCTTCCATACTTTCGCAAGTTCAAAAAGAATCCTTTGAAGTAGAAAGTTCCGTTTTAGAGTGTTTGCTCTGGAGTTTTTCTTATGATTTATTATAACAAAATTTCTCAATTACGCTTCTTTATTTTCCCTAAAATGCTAAAAAACATCATGACTTCGCATGATGTTTTGCTTTTATTTCATTTTAGCACTGATGACTTTTTCAATATTTTCTGCCAGTGGACGACCGTTGCTGGTGCGCTCTGAGAGAGAAAGTTGAGTCAGATTGACGGTTTGAAGCTGTCCTGAGTCACTGCTGATTTCAAGGATTTGTTCTTCTTTGCTGTTTTCATCCGTCATTGAACTTTGAGTAAATAGATCAAATTCGGAATTTAAATTTGCGCTATCGACATTTCCATTAACCAAACCGGCAGCAAAGACAGTATGATTATTTGCTTTCAGAGTGCGCAAGACTTGCAGGCCACGATTTGCGCGGGAAGTTGCAGGAATATCTTCTGATTTCACTCGTTTAATGAAACCACGCTGCGTCAGGAGATACCAACTGCTTGTCGTTACAAAGAAGGCTGCTTTAATCTTATCGTCGCCCTTAAGTTTCATCGCTTTAACACCCGCTGCTTTTGCCCCAAGGACTGGCACATCATCCAGGTTAAAGCGCAAAGCGTATCCACTTTCTGAAATAAGCATCAAATCAGCAAATTCGCTCGAATGGAAGAAAATCACTTCATCATCTGCGCCTTTGAGCTTAGCATAGGCAGTGGATTTTGAACGATAAGTCCGCCAAGGGGTAAAGCTTGCCAAATCAACTTGTTTAATTTGACCGTTTTTGGTTACAACAGTGAAGTTTTGCTCAGCAAAATCATCAATAATTTTGGCCTCAATAATTGTTTCGTTGGAGGCAAAATTAGATAAGTTTTGTGATAAATGTTCTCCAATATCTTTCCAACGAACATCCGAGAGTTCATGGATAGGGCGATAGATTACATTTCCAAGATTGGTAAACAGTAACAAATGTTGTGTGGTTTTGGCAGGAGCGTAATACAGCAGCTCATCATCGTCACGTTTTCCGACTTCTTCCAAGGCTGACGAAGCAAAAGAACGTGGTGAAGTGCGCTTGATGTAGCCCGCGCGCGTGACTGAAACGACAGTATCTTCCGCCACAATCAACTCACTAGCTTCAATCTCAATGGTTTGAACTTCATCTTGCAATTCACTGCGACGTGGTTTGGCAAATTTTTTCTTGACTTCTCGTAATTCACGTTTCATCAAGTTAAAGAGGGTGCGCTCATCGTTGATGATGGCTTTGAGTTCCAAGATTTTTTGTTCAAGCTCTGCTTGTTCGTTTTGCAGGGTGACAATATCAGTGTTGGTCAAGCGGTAAAGTTGCAGGGTGACAATTGCCTCGGCTTGCTCTTCGGTGAAACCAAAGGAAACTTTGATATTTTCTTTGGCATCGGCTTTATTTTCTGAAGCTCGAATGGTTGCGACCACTTCATCGAGAATCGAAACCATGCGAATCAATCCTTCAACCAAGTGCAAGCGTTTTTCGGCTTTTGATAAATCAAACTGAGAACGTTTGACAATAACTTCTTCACGGTGAGTGATATAAGCACGCAAAATTTGCACGATTCCGGTTTGAACAGGGGTCATCTTGTCAATCGCCACCATATTGAAGTTATAATTGACCTGCAAATCGGTATTTTTGAACAAATAGTTCAAAACGAGTTGGCTGTCAGCTTCTTTTTTGAGCTCGATGGCAATTCGCAGGCCTTCTCGATCGGATTCATCCCGAACTTCGGCAATTCCTGGTACTTTGGCGCTCAAGCGAACATCGTCAATCTTTTTGACCAGATTAGCCTTATTGAGTTCATAGGGAATCTCAGTCACAATCAGTTGCTCACGCCCCCCTTTTATGGATTCAACACTCACTTTGGAGCGGACAACGATACGTCCTTTTCCTGTATGATAAGCTTTTCTGATTTCACCTTTACCTTGGATAATTCCGCCTGTTGGAAAATCTGGCCCAGGTAAAAATTCCATGATTTTTTCGACATCGGCCTTTGGATGATCAATCATATGAATGGTTGCATCAACGACTTCGCCAAGGTTGTGGGGTGGGATATCTGTGGCGTAACCTGCTGAAATCCCTGTTGAGCCATTGACCAAAAGGTTAGGAAAGGCAGCAGGTAAGACAATGGGTTCTTTTTCAGTATCATCAAAATTCCATGCGGTAGACACGGTATTTTTATCAATATCTTGCAACAAAAAGCCTGAGATTTCGCTTAAACGTGCTTCGGTGTAACGCATGGCGGCTGGTGGATCACCATCCATTGATCCGTTATTTCCGTGCATTTCAATCAGCGGTTCGCCCATTTTCCAATCTTGGCTCATCCGAATCATTGCGTCATAAATCGAACTGTCCCCGTGAGGGTGGAAGTTACCCATGACATTTCCGACAGATTTGGCGGATTTACGATAAGCTTTGTCAAAAGTGTTGCCATCTTTATTCATTGAGTAAAGAATCCGACGTTGCACCGGCTTCAAACCATCACGAATGTCGGGTAAAGCACGCTCCTGAATGATGTATTTTGAATAGCGCCCAAAGCGCTCTCCCATGATATCCTCAAGGGGTAATTTTTGAATATTAGACATTTTTTAACTTTCTTTTGAGAAAATTTTAATTTATTTTTTTAATTGAGGATTTCTACTGAAGGGTGATTTTTTCAATTCTCAGGAAATCACTTTTTCTATTCTACCACAAATTGAAGCCGAAAAAAACTGGCAAAAAGTTTCAGAGATAAAGCCACAAAAAACTTACTGAGCATTTCGTCAGTAAGTTTTCTGATTTTAGAACGTCAAAATCATATTGACGTGCTTGATGCCGTCTTCGTAAAATGCGTCAGAGTTTTCCACAAAGCCAAAGGAAGCATAAAAATCACGTAAGTAGTACTGCGCTTCAATAGTCACGGCTGATTCGCCGTCAGCTTTCAAGACTTCCAAAGCTTTTTCTACCAGCTCATGACCTAATTTTTGACCACGAAAAGCGGGATTGACTAGCACACGACCGATTGAACTTTCTGGAAAGGAAATCTTTTGAGGGAGCAAGCGGCACAAGGCCATGATTTCACCTGCTTCGTTTTCTAGCCAGAGGTGCTTGGAAACTTGATCTTTTCCATCAAGTTCTTGGTATGGGCAGTTTTGTTCGACGACAAAAACGGCCGTTCGCAAGCTCAGCAACTGGTACATTTCGGTCGTATTTAATTCGTCAAAAGTTTTAAGTTTCCACTGATGTGTCATTTTTCTTCCTCCATTTCACTGACGAAATTGGCTTTTTGCATTTCTTTCAGAAAATCCGAATGAATCCTAACTTGTTCGGTATGATATAAGGTCACACTTAAACTCGCACCAGTTGAGTATTCCTGCTCAATCCGGATGCCTGTTACGTCAAATTTTTGCCATTTTCGTGTCAAATCTTGGCGATAGTAGACTAGAGCTTTGGTGATGGGTAAATTGAGCTTACGGCGCAGACTTTCAGTGATTTCGTCAGTATTTTCTCCAAACAAATCAAGCTGTTCATTTGCGTCAGCATTTTCTCCAAGCTCCAAAATTTCCGTCAGTATTTTCTCTGAGACATTTTGCTCACTTTTTTGTAAATAATGATAAAGTTTCGCCGTAATCAGACAGTCATTAAGCGCATCATGCGAGCGTAAATCACTGACGCCCAGCAACTCTTTAAAATTGACCAGCGCATAAGAAGACATCTGCAAAAGACGTTTACTTTCAGCCAAAGTATCATAAACTCGAAAGGCTTCCACACCCGTAAGCGCACAATCAATAATGGCTTGGTACAAAAAACTCACATCAAAAGGCGCATTATGAGCCACCAAAAGATGTCCTTCGATAAAGGCCAAAAATTCTGGCAGGATTTCTTCAATCGTTGGCTGATTGAGCAAATCTGCAGGCTTAATTCCAGTTAATTCTGTAATTTCTGAGGAGACATAGGATCGCTGATTTTTGACTAATTGGTTAAACCGTGCGATTTCAACATCGTTTTCGTCATATTTTACCGCACCGATTTGGATAATTTCATTTTTTTGAGCAGAGAAACCAGTGGTTTCAAAGTCAAAAACGACGTATTTTTCTTTCATTTTTCTTTTACTCCAGCTGACAGGTTCGTCAGCAAATTATACAGCATTCTCTATCAGCAAAATCTCATGATTATCAACAATCAGCCCTGCTGAGTCAGTCAGAAAATAAGTATTTTCTTTGAAAATCGTAAGTTTTTCATGAGGAGAAATTGAGAAATCCAGCAGCCCCAGATAATTTTTCGCCAAAACGCAAGCGCCTGCTGATGAACCCACCCAGATTTTTCCTGCCAAAAGTTTTGGCAAAAGTTCAGAAAAACCAGTTTTCTCAAAGGTTTCTAGCAATTCATTAGTGTAGCCACCAAAACACCAAATCAAATCGTAGCCCAACATTTTAGTCTTGAGCTGCTCAGGCGACAGCGCCCGCAAATTGGCAAAAGTCAGTTTGCCACCAAAAGTTGTGGCCAAACTTGAAAATGCCGATAAAAGCCAGCGACAATCATCATCTGACTGGGCGAGCGCTTCGTTAATCAGACAGACCGAGATGTCGGCGCGAGATTTGCCCAGCCATTTTTCAATTTGTCGAATGAATTTTTCCTTACCTTCTGGCGCAGATGCTAAAATCAAACGCATTTTTTCTCTTTTCATGTTCGAAAAATTACTGACGAAGCTGTCAGCAAACTTTAAAAGACCGTTTCTTCTTCCATCGTAAATTTCACGTTGTTTTCAATCCATTTCCGGCGAGGTTCAACCTTGTCCCCCATAAGCACAGATACACGTTTCTCAGCTTGTGCGGCATCGTCAATAGTCACTTGAATCAAAGTACGGCTTTCAGGATTCATGGTCGTTTCCCAAAGCTGATCCGCGTTCATTTCACCAAGCCCTTTGTAACGTTGCAGGTTAGCATTTTTACCAAAATGCTTACGTAACTCAGCTAGTTCGCCATCAGTCCAGGCGTATTCAATCTTTTCCTTTTTCCCTTTACCTTCGCTCATTTTGTAAAGGGGCGGCAGGGCAATGTAGATGTGCCCCGCTTCCACCAGCGGTTTCATGTAGCGGTAAAAGAAAGTCAGCAAGAGCGTTTGAATGTGAGCGCCGTCCGTGTCGGCATCGGTCATGATGATAATTTTGTCATAGTTACGGTCAGCCAAGGTAAAATCAGCCCCAACACCTGCACCAATGGTGTAAATCATGGTGTTGATTTCCTCATTTTTGAGAATGTCCTGCATTTTGGCCTTTTCCGTGTTGATAACCTTACCACGCAGAGGCAAGATAGCTTGGAACTTGCGGTCGCGCCCTTGTTTGGCTGAGCCACCAGCCGAATCTCCTTCGACTAGATAAAGTTCGTTTTTGTTAGGGTTTTTAGTTTGAGCTGGGGTCAATTTACCAGACAAAAGGCCTTTGTCTTTCTTGTTCTTTTTGCCATTTCGGGAATCTTCACGCGCTTTTCTAGCCGCTTCACGGGCTTCGCGCGCTTTGATGGCCTTACGTATCAAATTCTGAGCCAATTCGCCATTTTCCATCAAGTAGAAACTGAGCTTTTCAGCCACCAAACCGTCCACAATCGGGCGAGCCAAAGGGGAGCCTAATTTGTCCTTAGTCTGCCCTTCAAATTGCAAATGCTCCTCGGGAATCAAAACCGACAGCACCGCTGTCAAGCCCTCACGGTAATCTGAACCTTCCAGATTTTTATCCTTGTCCTTGAGCAAGTTCGTTTTTCGAGCATACTCATTCATCGCCTTAGTAATGGCTGTTTTCAAACCAGCTTCATGCGTTCCACCGTCTTTGGTTCGAACATTATTGACAAATGAGAGCATATTTTCTGAATAACCGTCATTATATTGCATGGCTACTTCGACTTCAAAACCGTCTTGTTTGCCCTCAAAATATAACACTGGTGTCAAACTGTCCTTATCTTCATTGAGATAAGTAACAAAATCCTGCACACCATTCTCATAATGAAATTCTGCCTTTTCATCTGTTCGTTGATCTTCAAGGCTAATGGTTACTTCTTTGAGCAAGAAAGCTGATTCATTTAAACGTTCAGAGATAATACCGTACTTAAATTCTGTGGTTGAAAAAATCGTCGCATCTGGCATAAAAGTAACTTTTGTACCCGTTTTAGATTTTGGTGCTTTGCCAATTTTTTCCAAAGTCGTTACGGGATGACCACCATTTTCAAAACGTTGGCGATAAACGGTTCCGTCACGCGTGATTTCTACTTCCAACCAAGTGGATAAAGCATTTACAACAGAAGACCCTACCCCGTGCAAACCACCAGAAGTTTTGTAGCCCCCTTGACCAAATTTCCCTCCCGCGTGGAGAATGGTAAAAATTACCTCGACCGTCGGAATCCCCATTGCGTGCTGTCCGACAGGCATCCCACGCCCTTCATCTTCTACGGACAAAGAGCCATCTGTATTGATTGTAACCGAAATTTTATTTCCAAAACCAGACAAAGCTTCATCGACAGCATTATCAACAATCTCCCACACCAAATGATGCAAACCTGTACCATCTGTTGATCCAATATACATCCCTGGACGTTTTCTAACAGCGTCAAGCCCTTCTAAGACTTGAATCGCACTGTCATCATAATTATTGATATCTATTACCATTATATTTTCTCCTCATCGAAAGCTTATACTTTTGCCAAAACAAAAATATTCATCTTGATTATTGTACCTTGTTAAGAAAACTTTGTCAAAATTCTACCAAGTATTTTTTAACAAACACATCCAAGTCTATCCGTTCCCTTTGGCAAAAATATGGTATAATTGAACAGTTAAAAGAGATTATCTATTTTAAACGAACTAAAACTCGGAGAACTTATGACTATTTTTATTCTTGTCGTTGTGTGCTACCTTTTAGGTGCTATCCCTGCTGGTTTATGGGTCGGTCAGATTTTTTTCAAAAAAAATCTGCATGATTTTGGATCAGGAAATACGGGAACAACGAACACTTTTCGGATTCTTGGCGTTAAAGCCGGAATCGCCGTCTTTTTATTTGATTTACTCAAAGGAACTTTAGCAACACTTTTACCCGTCTTCTTCCATGTCCACAGCGTTTCCCCGCTTGTTTTTGGCTTGATTGCGGTGATTGGACATACTTTGTCGGTCTTTGATCATTTCAAAGGAGGCAAGGCTGTCGCGACTTCTGGCGGTGTCATCTTAGGCTTTAGTCCACTTTTTTTAATCTATCTGCTTGTGGTTTTCTTTGTTTTTCTCTGGCTCTTTAGTATGATTAGCCTGTCAAGCATTGCTGCTGCAGTCGCTGCTTTAATTGGTGTCTTCTTCTTCCCAAGCATTCATTTTATCTTGCCAACTTATGACTGGTTCTTTTCTTTAATTATTTGTGCCTTGGCTTTGATTATTATTTTGAGACACATTTCCAATTTAAAACGCATCAAAAATCACGCCGAATCCCTTGTACCCTTTGGCTTGAACTTATCTCATCAAAAGAAAAAGTAACACAATATCTTGTGTTGCTTTTTCTTTTTTACATAATTTAGCACAATATCTAGTAAGTATAATTTGACTCCTTATTTTTTTTAAGTTAAAATAAGGGTATCAAATTTGAGCAAAGGTCCTACTTTTTCTCAACACTTTAAGGAGAATCAAATGGTTACAGTTTATTCAAAAAATAATTGTATGCAATGTAAAATGGTCAAAAAATGGCTTGGCGAACACGATGTCGCTTTTAACGAAATTAACATTGATGAACAACCTGAATTTGTCGAAAAAGTTATCGAAATGGGCTTCCGTGCAGCACCAGTCGTGACTAAAGGCGATTTCGCTTTCTCTGGTTTTCGTCCTAGTGAATTAGCAAAGTTGGCTTAAAGATGAAACTTGTTTATTTCAGTGTTACTGGCCAGACCAGACGTTTCGTCGGAAAGACAACTCTGCCTCATGTCGAAATTTTGCCTGATGATGATTTGGAAATGGATGAGCCTTTCCTTCTCATCACCCCAAGCTACGCCGAAGAATCACCCACCGTATCTAAGTCAATTGACGTTATGGATCCTGTGTTTGACTTTATGGCTTACAACGATAATTACAAGCTTTGTCGTGGCATTATCGGAACAGGTAATCGAAATTTTGCAGGAATTTATATTTTCACAGCAAAGGAACTTTCGGCTAAGTATCAAATTCCGCTTTTATACGATTTTGAGTTCAATGGTACACCAACTGATGTGGCTGCGGTCGAAAAAATTGCTCAACAGCTGGATCACGGAGCTAAGGTAACTTTTAAAAATCCACTGTGATTTTTGGCTTCACATTTTACGTGGAGCTTCTTTTATCTCTATCTTTTTGCACTTATTATAAACTCTCAGTCTTGACTGTGTTTAGACTGACTTTTCTCTCATATAAGGAGTATTATGTCTTTAAAACAACTCAAAGATGTCACTTATTTTAAGCTAAATAATGAAATCAATATTCCTGTCAACGGCGCTATCCCGCTTGCCAAAGACAAGGAAGCCATCACCGCATTTTTCAAAGAAAATGTTCAACCTAATCGCTTCACCGCTGAAACTTACATGGACAAGCTCAATTGGCTGGTCAAAGAAGAATATTTAGAAGCTGAATTTTTAGCTCTATACAGTCCAGAATTTATCACGGTTTTGCGCAAAGAGCTGGCAGCTTTTGAATTTCATTTTGATTCATTCATGGCGGCTTATAAATTTTATAATCAATATGCCATGAAAAACAACGACGGCTCACTTTATCTGGAAGACTTTGAAGATCGTGTGCTCATGAACGCACTTTACATGGCTGACGGCTCTGAAAAATTGGCCCATGATTTGGCCTTTGCCATGATTAACCGCCGTTATCAGCCTGCAACTCCGACTTTTTTGAACGCTGGTCGTAAACGTCGGGGCGAATTTGTGTCATGTTTTCTTTTGCAACTGACTGATGACATGAACTCAATCGGACGTACTATTAACTCTGCTTTGCAACTGTCTAAAAACGGTGGAGGA
The DNA here is from genome assembly GCF_004210295.1 of Lactococcus sp. S-13. Classification (NCBI taxonomy): domain Bacteria; kingdom Bacillati; phylum Bacillota; class Bacilli; order Lactobacillales; family Streptococcaceae; genus Lactococcus; species Lactococcus kimchii. The sequence goes on from NZ_SDAK01000001.1 coordinate 442,497, forward strand.
GTTGGTTTGAACCTGACCAATCTGCGTGCTGCTGGTGCACCAATCAAGGGTTATGATGGTGTGGCTGCTGGAGTTGTGCCGGTCATGAAATTGTTCGAAGACAGCTTTTCATATGCTAACCAGCTCGGTCAACGTCAAGGTGCTGGTGTGGTTTATCTGTCGATTTTCCACCCCGACATCATGCAATTTTTATCCACCAAAAAAGAGAACGCCGATGAAAAAATTCGGGTCAAGACTTTGTCACTAGGTGTGACAGTGCCTGATAAATTCTACGAATTGGTCAAAAAAGGCGAAACCATGTACTTGTTTGAGCCATACTTTGTCGAAAAACACTATGGTAAACCTTTCTCAGAAGTCGATTTGACCGCCGAATACGACAATATGGTGGCCAATCCAGACATTCGCAAGACAGCAATTTCTGCTCGTGAACTGGAGCAAGAATTGTCTAAACTGCAACAAGAATCAGGCTATCCTTACGTCATCAACGTGGATACGGTAAACGCCGCAAATCCTATTGACGGGGTCATTTCCATGTCCAACCTTTGCTCAGAAATCTTGCAAGTGCAGACACCATCTGTCTTAAATGATGATCAAACTTACAAAACTTTGGGCACTGACGTAGCTTGTAACCTTGGCTCAACTAACGTGCTCAACATGATGACTTCTGCTGATGAATTTGGCAGTTCTGTCGAATCTATGGTGCGGGCGCTGACTTTCATCTCTGAAACGTCAAATCTGGACACTGTGCCAACCGTCCGCAAAGGAAATGACGAAATGCACGCGATTGGCCTTGGTGCTATGGGCTTGCATTCATTTTTAGCGAAAAATCAAATTCATTATGACAGCAAGGAAGCCGTTGAATTTACTAGCGTTTATTTCATGTTGCTCAATTATTATACTTTGGTGGCCTCAAATAAATTGGCAGTTGAAAAAGGTTCTTCTTTCAAAACTTTCGAAAAATCGGCTTACGCTGACGGCAGCTATTTTGATAAATATGTCAGCCATGATTATTTTGCGGCTGTTTCACCAAAGGTACAAGCTTTGTTTGAGGGCATTGATGTGCCAAGTCTGGCTGACTGGGCGGCTTTGCGTGAAACGGTGAAAGCTTCTGGGCTTTACAATTCTTACCGCATGGCGGTGGCGCCAAATGGTTCGATTTCTTACATCAATGACTGTTCTTCTTCGATTCACCCCATCGTCAACCGGATTGAGGAACGCCAGGAAAAGAAAGTCGGCAAGATTTATTATCCTGCGGCTGGACTTTCAACCGAAACCATCCCTTACTACAAATCAGCTTATGACACCGATATGCGGGCGGTCATTGACGTTTATGCAGCGGCAACGGAACACGTTGACCAAGGCTTGTCATTGACTTTGTTCATGCGCTCAACTTTGCCAGAAGGCTTGTACGAATGGAAAGTGGCCACTAACAAAATGACCACACGTGATTTGTCAATTTTGCGCAATTATGCTTTCAAAAAAGGTATCAAAACCATTTACTACGTCCGCACCTTTACTGACGACCAAGAGGAAGTCGGTGCTAACCAGTGCGAAAGCTGTGTGATTTAAGGAAATTTTAATGAGGAAGCTGTCGGTAAAATAGAGCATTTACTGACGGAATTGTTTGGCGTCAGAGAAATTGCTGACGAAACTCATTTGAGCTAGAGAATTTACTGACGAAATTGGTCAACGATAAAAAAAGAGAGGAATTGAGTGCGATGTTTAAAATGAACCTTTTCATCATTTTAAACATCAGGCTCATATCTTAATAATATGTCTGAAAATGAAAATTTGACGGTGCCGACTTATTACAGCGCCATTGACTGGAATTCCATTGAGGATTCGATTGATAAATACACTTGGGAAAAGCTGACCAGCCAGTTTTGGCTAGATACGCGTGTGCCTGTGTCTAATGACTTGGACGACTGGCGCAAATTGCCCCAAGTGGAACGGGATACTTTTGCTAAAGCCTTTGCTGGCTTGACTTTGCTGGACACTTTACAATCGGTGGACGGTGCTGAAGTGCTCAAACACGACGCCCGCACACCGCAGGAAATTGCTTGTTTCAACAACATTCAATTTATGGAATCAGTCCACGCCAAGTCTTACTCTACGATTTTCTCGACTTTGAACACCAAAAAGGAAATCGAAGAGCTCTTTAACTGGGTGGATACCAACGTTTATATGCAAACCAAAGCTGAGATTATCAATAAAATCTACGAAACTGGCACAGCTTTGCAAAAAAAAGTCGCTTCGGTTTTCTTGGAAACTTGCCTCTTCTACTCTGGTTTTTACACGCCCCTGCGCTATCTGGGCAGCAACAAGATGATTAACTCGGCGGAAATCATCAAGCTGATCATTCGTGACGAGTCTGTCCACGGGACATATATCGGCTACAAGTTCCAGCTGGGCTTCAATGAGCTGTCTGACGAGGAGCAAAGCGACTTCCGCGACTGGATGTACGCCCTCCTTTACGAGCTTTATGAAAATGAAGAAAAGTACACACACCTGCTCTACGACGAGGTCGGCTGGAGCGAGGAAGTGCTGACTTTCATCCGATACAATGCTAACAAAGCCCTGATGAATCTGGGGCAAGACCCGCTTTTCCCAGACACAGCGGCCGACGTCAATCCAGTGGTTATGAACGGCATTTCAACAAGTTCATCAAACCACGACTTCTTCTCACAAGTTGGTAATTCTTACCTGCTGGGCGAGGTGGAAGCCATGTCTGACGACGACTATAATATTTAAAAAAATTTTTTAATCATAAACAGCACCCAAAGTCCGCTTTTGACTGAGAGGTGCTTTTTTATATACAAAATAAACAAAACAGAAACCCAAAAGAAAATCTTGACATATTAGAGAAAAAATGACAAAATAGAGAAGTAAAGAAGTCAAAGAAATTAGAAGTTTTGACTTTCGTTTTTTTTAATTACAACTATCTTGTAAAAATTAAAAGGAGTAACTTATGAAACTTTCTCACTTTAGTCGGAAGGTCACTTTGATGTCCGTGATTTTGTTGAGCAGTGCGGCGACGGCTGGCGGGTTTATTTCACTGAAAAATTCACCACTTGAGTCTTTTATGGCACAGAGGGCTGACGCAGCGACGACTTCTAACTCTTACAGTGTGAGTGGAACGGTTGGGTCTTTTACGATTTTGAAAAGCCCAACCATGGTGGGAACTGGAAATAGCACGAGCGGTTTTGTGGCGAATGCTAAAGAAAATGATGCTTCGGCGCCAAAAATGACGAGTGGCTCTGGGGTTGTTTCTGCTGCTGGGACTTATTCAGGATCCTCTGTGGCGATTTCTGCTGGTTCAAACAAGGGAACATATGCTGCTAACTGGGGTTCAGCTCCTTCTCTTGTCACGACAGGAGCTTATGTCGTTTCTGGCTTGAGTGTGGGGTCTTCATTTGACAAAACTTGGTCAAATATTGGGACGCTGAATGGAAAAGCTTTGAATGTCACTATGACTTTCATAGTCACTGCGCTCCAAAATCCTTCTGGAACAAATAATTACATTGCCGTTTCGAATAATTTAAACACTTTTGTGACGTCGAATAATCTCAACGGGAAGTTCCAAGTTCACTATACTTATGCTGACGGAACGCCTCTTTCTTTGAGTGACATGAATCAGCTTGCTTTTTTAGGGGGTTCTTTGACGCCTTCTACGGAATATATGACGACTGCGGATGCGGCGGATGTCTTACTTTCTTCAAATGCCAGTGTGCCAACGGCGGTTAAGGGGGCGACAACTGCTAATGCGAGTTCTCTGGGATTGGCTTCGGGTTTGACGACTGTTTTTTATTCGCCTACAAACTCTTATACGGTCAGCGATACGGATTTTAATTCTTATGCCTATGCTTATGGGGCTTCTTTTTTGAATTTTTCAACGGCAACGCCTACTTTTTATTTTGGAAATTGGACGGCTTCGTCTGGCAAGATTTCGGCGCAGGGGGCTAATCACATCTTGTTTGCGACGGAGACTTCTCCAATCACGGTCAGCAAATTGTTGACGGCGGTAGGAGATAGTTATTATACGACAGTAACTCCTTCGACCGATGCTGTCTTGAAGAATACTGTGAATCCTTCTCAGCTCAATGATAACAGCTCAGCGACCATTACTAAAGCAACGGCAAGTGTCGTGAGTGGCCCTGATGGACAAACTTATCCTGCAGGTAGTGTAACGGTGGATGATGCTGGAAATGTGACGGTAGATCACTCTATTTTGAGCAAGCCGGGCATTTATACGTTCAGCGTGACTTATACGGATAGTACTGGGGCGATTGTTACGGCTTATGATAACATCTCAGTCGCTATCGGAACAAATAGTTTGACGCCACTGGCCACACCTGTGACCGTAAAAAATACAAATGTGCCAACCGGAACGCCTAAGATTTCGGTTAAAGGGCCTGATGGAGCGTCTGTCACTGCTTCTGATGTCACTTTAAATCAGAGCGATGCGGATAGCTTGGTCACTTTGGCGGGGCAAAATACGCCGGGTATTTATACGATTGATTTGACTTATCCAAATGGTGTGGTCGTCGAGGACTATATTTCGGTTGTTGAGGGCGACAGCACTACTGTTGGCACTAATCAACTAGCGACGCTCCAAAACAATGTGCAAGAAATCATTGACCAAAATACAACTGATGGTGGAAATGTCATCCAAAATCCCGTGTTAGACTTGTCGGCGGGTGTGGTCGGGACAATCTCTGCCCCTACTGGTGTGACGGTCGATCCCGCACTGGTCAGTGTGAATGCGGACGGTTCTGTGACTTTAAATGGTCAACCGACACCTGGTGTTTACACGATTCCTGTGACTTATACTGAAACTTATACCGACAGTAGCGACAAGCAAGTGACACTGACAGTCACCATCAATGACGTCGTCACTGTGGTAGAAAATAAAATCCCTGGTTTTGAAGTTTCAACGGCTCAAGGAAGTGCCGTTACTGGGACAAACGATTTGTCAAATGTTAATCTGGGCTTGTTAGATGCTCAAGGGCCTAAGCAACAATCTGTGGAATTGCTTTCGGCAACACAGCATGATGCCAACAAAACGCCTATCACGACAGCGAGTGCTGCTGATTTCACTCTGAATGGAAGTCTCTTAGCGCCGTGGGATTATGGCGGGGTGACTGCTTCTGATCAGCTTGCTCCGGGAGACTATACTATCAAGGTCACTTATGTGGGGCAAGACGGTATACAATCTACGGTGAATGACATTGTCCATGTGTATCCAAAGCCTACCCTATCAAGCCAAGACACTAAAATGATGGTCGGAGATGACTTTACTGACAAGGCTGCTTTTACTGAGGGGATGGACAGTTTAGGGCAGGCAATTGATTATGATGAAGCAATCCAAAATGGTGATTTGCTTGTGACGGATGATGTGGACACATCTAAAGCAGGGGACTATACGGTCACTTTTACTTATACTGATCCGACGACGAAGCAAAAGGTGACTTCTACTGCGACGGTGACTGTGGTGGATAATACTGCAATCAGCTCAAAGGCAACTGATGCTATTTTGGAGGGGACTGATTTTGCACCAGCTGATGATTATCTCGCTTCCACAAATGCGGATAAGACGGCTGGAAGCTTGACCAATACTAACTCTGCTAAGGTGGCTGTGGTGATTACAGATGCTCAGGATAAACTTGTCTGGTCTGGGTCTGCGGATGCGATTGTACCTGCAAGCAAACTTCCTGCTGGAAATTATACGGTGACTTACAAAGTGACGGATACGACTGGCAGTACAAAATCTAGTACTACAGCACTCAAAGTGATCGCCCTAGATCGGACTGACCTTGTCAGCAAGGCAACAGACACTGTCCCAGCCGGTATTTATAAGCCAAGTGGGGATTATCTTTCTTCCCAAAATACTGACGGATCGTCTGGCAGTCTGACCGCTACTAATAATCAGCCTGTGCAAGTCACAATTACTGACAAAAATGGTCAAGTCATTGACCAAGGGCCAGCAGATCGCACGGTTACACTGACGGGTGGAACTTACACTGTCGTTTATACGGTCAAAAATGCTGACGGAAATGCAGTCAGCAGCACTACCTCGCTCACGGTGACTGACAATACTTCAATTTCATCAAAAGCAACGGATACGATTATCGCGGGAATTTACCAGCCAAGCAAGGACTATGTCACTTCTACTAACGCTGACGGGACGGGAGCGACTTTTGCCAATACCAACGGCAACTCTGTCAAGGTGAGCTTGACCGATAAGTCTGGAAACGTAGTCACACCAAATGCTGACGGCACTTATACTTTGGCCGGCGGATCTTACAGCGAAATTTACACCGTCACAGACAGCAATGGCAATCCACACAGCGCAACTACAATTGTGAGCGTTCAAGATTTGACAACACTTCACACTCAATCAACCTTCACGACTGACGCGCCAGCGCTTAATCAAAGCACCGTGCCTTTTGATCCTGCTGCTGCATTTGAAACTTCCACAAACGCTGACGGATCTGACGGGACTTTAGCAAACACTAACGGCGCGAGCGTCACCGTCACTGTCACGGGTAAAAATGGAAACCTTGTCTCACCAGCCTCTGACGGGACTTATCCGCTCTTACCTGATGAAAATTACACCGTGACCTACACCACTCACAATGCTTCGGGGCAAGCAGTCAGCACGACCACCGAAGTCAATGTCCCTACTGCCCCTGTTGATGAAAGCACACTTGATTCACGAGACACCGATCAAATTTCTGTTGGCACTTATCATCCGCTCACTGATTTGACTACGGTCAAAAATGCTGACGGAACGGATGGCAAAGGCAATCTGAAGCTTAACAACGGCCCTATCCATGTCGAAATTACTGACGAAAATAACAAGCTAATCTGGCAAGCTGACCTCACAGCTGACAGCTCTGTTAACTTGACTGGCGGGACTTATGTAGTCACTTACACCGGCAAAGATTCACTGAACAATCCTCTGGTTACCACAAGCTCACTCACTGTCACAGACCAAACAGCACTGATTTCTAAACCTGTCAACAATAGCCTCAAGGCCAATCAAACCTATCAACCCGCAAGCGACCTTGTCACTGACAAAAATGCTGACGGATCTGACGGCAGCCTTGATTTGACCAATGGAAATCCGGTCAAAGTCACAATTACTGACGAAAAAGGTCAGCCTGTCAGAGAAAATGCTGACGGAACTTACACCCTAGCTGGCGGTTCATACACCAGCACTTACACAAGCTCTGACAGCAATGGTCAGCCCGTGGTGACGACAACACTGATTAACGTTTCCGACCTGACTAGCATCATGACTAAAGGCACTGACCAAATTACTGACGGAAATGACTTCATTGCCAACATTGATTTTGTCAGCAGCACAAATGCTGACGGATCCACTGGAAATCTGTCCAGCACCAACGAAAACCCTGTCACGCTCAACGTCGTTGACAAGACAGGAAAAAGCATTTGGACTGGAAAAGCCAGCGACAAAATCCCAGCCAGCAAGCTGCCCACAGGCGATTACACCATCACTTATCAGGTCAAAAATTCTAATGGCCAAATCGTCAGCAGCACCACAAACTTGACCGTTCAAGCCAAAAATCATCCTGCAGCACCCTCAGCACCAACGGTTGATCATACGACACTGACGAGCCAAGCCAAAGACCAAATTACTGACGGAAATCCTTACACACCAAGCATTGACCTCACCAAAGCCACTGACCAAGCCGGAAATAAAGTCCCTGATTCTGACATCAGCGTTACAATCACTGACCAAACCGGCAAACTCATTTGGAACGGAAAGGCCAATGACACCGTCTCCGCTGGCCGATTAACAAGTGGTAGCTACACGGTCACCTATACTTACAAAGCAAAGACAGCCACAACCAGCTTAAGCGTTGTCGCCAAAAAACAACCAACAGCAAAACCAACTGAAAGACCTGCCTCAGCTCCTACGCAGCCAACGTCTGAGGCTTCAAACAATGATTTACCACAAACCAGTGACAGCACTGGATACTTAGCCGCGCTCATTGGCACATTCGCCCTATTTGGTGCTGGCTTACTCGAAGCCCTCAAGCGCCTGCGTCGCTAATTTCACATCAAAAAAGCAAGGAAATAAAAACCTTGCTTTTTTACATTTAAAAATTGAAACAAAAAAATACCAGACGTGCTGGTATTTTATTTGTTAAACTTTGAGGAAGCGACGCATTGACAAAAGCGCCCCAAACGATCCAATCAGAACACCGATAACCACCATAATTCCAATCATTTGAGGAATGAATTGGTCTGGTGCGTACATCGAGAGATTTTGTGATTGAAGACTTGGTGTGAAGCTAATAAAAGCAATTCTGTAGAGCCAAGCGATTAAAAGACTTGGCAAAACAGCACCCAAAAGTCCAACCCAAGCCCCTTCTAAGAAGAAAGGCCAACGGATATAACCATTTTTTGCACCAACCAAGCGCATGATTTGAATCTCACGCTGACGAGACATAATAGTAATCCGAATCGTGTTTGAAATCAAGAAAATCGCAACGAAAAGCAAAAGTCCTGCCGCTGCAAAGCCCCAAGTCCGAACAACTCTAGCAATACTAAAGATTCGGTTGGTGTTTGCTCCACCATAAGTAGCACTGCCGACACCTGGAATTTTCTTAACTGCCGCAGTCACTTGTTTGATATGCTTTGGTGAGTCCGCTTCAACGATATAAGCATCGTACAGCGGATTAGCGTCACCCTTGAACAACTCCCAAGCTTTACCCAATGATTTTGTCAATTGATTCAGCTGAGCTTGTTTGCTTGAAAAAGTTACTTTTTCTACATTAGGCACTTTATTGATGGCTTCGTACACCTTGAGGTGATTTGGATTAGCAATCATTTTGTGCGCATCTTTAGGGTCTTGAATCTCTTTATCTTGGTCATGAACGTCCAATTTCATATAAGCAACAACACGAACATTTCCTTCGATATCTTTTGCTAATTTTGTAGTATTCATGATTAAAGAAAGGAAAAGTCCCACTAAAACCAAAGTAATCATAACTGAAGAAACCGCTGCAACAGTCATCCAACCGTTTCGTTTCAAGTTTTTCAGTGATTCACCAATATGTTTGAAGAAATTTCTAATCATCGTAACCGTAAACTCCTTCCTCTTGGTCGCGGACAATTCGTCCGTTTTCAATCGCGATCACTCGATGTTTCAAGGTGTTAACGATTTGGCTGTTGTGTGTCGCCATGAGAATAGTTGTCCCTTGGAGATTGATTTTTTCCAGCAAATTCATGATTTCCCAAGAATTTTCTGGGTCAAGATTTCCTGTTGGTTCATCGGCAATCAAAACTTTTGGTGCATTGGCAATAGATCTGGCAATCGCCACACGTTGTTGCTCCCCACCTGAAAGCTCATCTGGAAATGAACGAATCTTGTGTTTCAAGCCGACCAAATCAAGCACTTCATTGACGCGCTTTTTGATTTCACGCGGACGTTTTCCGATAACTTCCATGGCGTAAGCGATATTCTCGTACACGGTTTTCTTTGGCAAAAGCTTGTAGTCTTGGAAGACTACGCCGACTGAACGACGCAACATTGGTACGTCACGACGTCTTAATTTTGATAAATCGTAAGTTGCAACACTTCCAGAACCACGGTCGATCTTCAATTCACGATAAAGCAGTTTGATAAAGGTCGATTTCCCAGCTCCTGACGGCCCAACGATATAAGCAAATTCTCCCGGCTCGATTTCGAGCGAGATATTACGCAAAGCCGTTGTTCCATTAGAATACTTCTTGGAAACATTGCTTAGTTTTATAATACTCATAGTACCTTTCCTGTATAAGATTTAGCCATTTTTTGACTTTCGTCAGCATTTTCTCTCTGACGAAAAAATCCGTCAGTAAATGCTCTGAGCGAAAATGAACATTCGTTCACATCAGCAAATTGGTAAAAATATATTTTAATCACTATGGATGTTTTTTTCCATCTGAAAAGCCAAAAACAACAAAAGTTGCCCTTTGTTTTCACACGGTCATTTTAAGTGTTTTCGCTAAAACTTTTAAAGCGAAACTACTTAATTATAGCAAATAAAAAGTGATTTTTAAAGACTTTTTTATTTCTTTTATTCGTTTTGATAACAAAAGAAAGACAAAAATGTTTCTGCGCGCTATTGACAGAAACCTTTTTATCTTACAAATTCCAACGCAGATAAGCGTTGATAAAGCCGTCCAAATCACCATCCATGACATTTGAAATTTGCCCTGTTTCGTAACCTGTTCGTGTGTCTTTAACCAACTGATAAGGCATAAAAACGTAAGAACGAATTTGTGAACCCCATGAAATATCGGACTGGTCACCCCGAAGTTCATCAACTTCTGCTTGTTTTTTATCCATTTCCATTTGGTAAAGTTTAGATTTCAGCATGGCCATCGCTTTGTCACGGTTACCGTACTGCGTTCTATCCATTGTTGATTGCACAACAATCCCTGTTGGAATGTGAGTCAAACGCACACCTGTTGAGACTTTATTGACATTTTGCCCACCAGCACCGCCAGAGCGGAAAGTGTCCATTTTCACATCAGCATCGCGTACTTCCACTTCAATCGAATCATCCAACTCAGGCATAACATCAACAGAAGTAAACGAAGTGTGACGACGATTGGCCGAGTCAAAAGGTGAGATGCGCACCAGACGATGCACTCCTTTTTCACCACGCAAGAAACCATAAGCATTGCGACCAGCAAAACGAATCGTTACCGACTTCAAACCAGCCACATCGCCGTCTTGATAGTCGAGAATTTCCACTTTGAAGCCATGCGCTTCACCCCAGCGAGTATACATCCGCATGAGCATTGAACCCCAGTCTTGGGACTCGGTTCCACCTGATCCTGGATGAATTTCCAAAACCGCATTCATGTGGTCATAAGGCTGATTGAGCATGATTTCCAACTCGTAGGATTCAATTTTTTGACCAAGTGCTAGCGTCATTTCTTCCAACTCGACTTGCATTTCCTCGTCGGCTTCTTCATAAAGCATTTCAAGCATGGTTTGCGACTCTTCAAGCATCTCATTCATGGCTTGATAGTTGTCATACTTAGCTTTTAAAGCATTTGATTCGTCAATGACCTTTTGAGCGGCCGCTTGATCATTCCAAAAATCTGGCTGTGCCATATCATTGTCCAAAAGGGCAATTTCTTCTTCTAAACGGTCAAGATCCAATGAATCACGAAAACCATTGATTTTCTCGCCGTATCCTTCAAGTAAATTTCTAATTTCTGATAGTTCCATAAGAGCTATTATACCATATTAGACGGCTATAAAACTAAAACGAACTTGATGGTCAAGTCATTTAAGTTCAAAAACTATTTTTCCTTATCCAAAAGCTCGAACCCTTTTCGTTCTGGACTTTTCCAGGTACCAGAGCCCAAACCTAAAATTGTTTTTACCGCAGGAACAAAAGTAGTTACAATAGTCAGGGCATTCATGACCCAATAAAAAAGCATATAGAGAGGGGCAAAAAACAAATACTTGAGTTTCCGTCCACCATCATCCACAATCAATGAAGCCAGCAACTGAAAAGTTCCCGAAATCATCTCAAAACAAACAAAGAGAAAGGACATGGTCAACATATGATAAATCCGTTCCAGATTTCCAGTAGCCGCAAAATAGAGCAAAGACCAAACAAAAATCGCAGAAGAAATCCAGAAAAAGAAAGACCAAATAATACTAAAAGTTTGATCGACAAACATCACTGTCCGCCCAATATTTTCAAAAGGATGCCTCAAGATTTTACGAAAATTCGTCAACCAAACCTCTGTTCCCCCTTTGGCCCAACGTTTTCGCTGCCGGTAGAGCATTGTGAGCGACTCTGGCACTTCCATAAAGAACATGATTTCTGGAGCAAAAAAGGAAAGCCAACCGTCCATTTGGTGATCCCAAGCGATAGAAATATCCTCAGTTGCCCGATCTTGCCGGAACAAACCAACTGCAATCAAGGCATCTTTACGATACATCGTATTTGCCCCGCTATAAGCATAAATACTGCCCAAAACGCCCTGTTGCGTCCGCTTAATCACCCCAACAATGCTGGTAAATTCAACAGTCTGTGATTTAGCAATCAATTTTGCTCGATTTTGGACATCCATATTGGCCGTAACTGCCGAAATATTTGTTGAATCTGGTCGAATGAAATAGTTGACATAGCGATTCAAAGCTTCTGGTTCAGGGACAGTGTCTGCATCATTACTCAAAATCAACTCCCCCTTGGCAAAAGCCAACCCCACATTGAAAGCGTGCGCCTTGCCTTTATTCTTAGCAATCCGAATCACGCGTAATTTAGGATATTTTTTCTGTAAATTGGCTAAAAGTTCTGGCGTACGGTCTGTGGATCCGTCATCTGTGACCAAAACTTCGTAATTTTCGTAGTTGATTTTGGTCATCAGATAATTAATTGTATTTTCAATAACCACTTCTTCGTTATGAGCAGGCACCATGATTGTAATCAGGGGTTCGATTTCAACAGGAATTTCATCCCAGACTTCTTGCTTGTATTTAAACAAAAAAGTGTAGCACCACACACCAATAAACCAGGCAAAACCACCCAAAATAGGATAAGTTATCAAGACTAAAAAGATAAAAATTAAAAGATAATCAATGATTTGGTTTCCTGTTTGTATGAAACTAAACATCTTTTTCTCCTTTCTGATAAAGCTTTTGGATAAAATCTGTTTCTAAATTTTGTTCTTTACTGACCACATAATAGCAGACATTTTCACGAAATTCTTTAGAACCAAAGCGTTCCTCGTAGGCTTTTTCTAATAAATCCCGACGATGTTTCACTTGTTTAACATCATATTGTTCTTTTTTTTGCAAATGATTTTTAAAGCGATGATTATTCCAAAAAGTCAGTGTGATATAAAAAATAAGGAGAAACACAAAAGAGATAGAAAGAAAAATCAGCAAAAAGAGCAAAGTCGTTTTTTCTTCTTCATAGATAACAAAATGACGCAAATCTGCTCGCTCAGGAAAAACAAGTGGAAAAAGCAACCACAAAAACGGCAGAATCAGCCCACACCAGCCCAAAAATGCAACAAAAGTCTGGAAAATTCGCTGACGAAAATGTCCTTTACTAAAATAAGGATCATTAATCAAAATTTTTTCTGCATCAGCACGACTAAGCCGTCTTTTCATGGCTCTTCCTCTTTTTCTTTTAATTTGAGATATTTGTAATTTATTAAATACCTTCTTTAATTATCCCACTTTCTTTTGACTTTTAATAATTTTTAGATTACAATTTTTGCACGAATAAGCGCTGGATTTTGAACAGCTAAAACTGCTAGACAACTAGAAAATCCTCAAGCTCTTAGCTCAGGGCTTTCCTAGCATTTCGTGCTATAATTCTATCTATGACTAAACAAAGAAAATTAGCGATTATTTCAGATTTCCATCTGGATAGCAATGCTTTTTCGACCGATGAATTACAGATTTTTGTGGATTTACTCATGGAATTGAACATTACAGATTTGCATTTTGCTGGAGATATTTCAAATGATTTCTGGAAAATTTCTGAGCCGTTTTTTACGCAAATAAAAACGCTGACGCCACTTTCTGTCACTTTCAATCTGGGAAATCATGATATGGTAGGCCTTAATGAAGATGAAATTGCTCAGAGTAATTTTCAAGTCACTTATTTTGCTGACACAGCTTTTGTTAGTTTTCACGGTTGGTACGATTACTCCTTGATGGACGGTGCAATTGATCCCGCAAAAATTCTTGCCTTTAAAAATGCTTTTTATTTTGATCGCAAAATCAAGCGCGCTTTTGACGATGTCACAACGACCCAAAATGAACTTTCAGAGCTAGAGAATTTACTGACGAAACTTTCTGAAAATCCGTCAGTAAAAAAGATTGTCGTCAGCACCCATTTTGTGCCACATCAGCAATTTATCATTAACAGCCGGTATGAAAAGTTTGCGCGCTTCAATGCTTACCTAGGCTCACAACATTTTCATGAGCTTTTTGTTCAATTTCCCAAAATCACCGACGTTGTTTTCGGACATCTCCATCAACGCCGAAAAGAAATGACCATTGACGGGATTCATTATCAGTCCAAACCGCTTGGTTATGCTTACGAATGGCAACTTATCAGTGATTTTTTACTGACCTATCCCCACTTTCAAATCAAAGAAAACTGGCACTTACGCAAACGCTACAACAATTTACGTCAGTCCAATGAATGGCAGAACTTTCGTCAGAAGCATCTCGCAGAAGAATTTCGGCGTGCTTTAGTAATTTTTGAATTTTAAAAATTACTAACGTTCTGAATAAAAATATTTAACATTCAGATAAGAAAAAGCTATCGCTAACTTTTTCCCGAAGACTATAATAAAAATCATCAACATTTGAGTTGAATTATTATATCTTTTGGAGGGACAATCAAAGAATCATTTTAAAAACCTGTCAGTCATGACAGGTTTTTTATAATCAAATTAGTTGTGTCCAGCACAAAAATAAGTTATTCTAATCATAGACCGAACGGTCGGTTAGTAATCGACTGATTAACAATAGAAAGGGCTGAAGATGTCAGAAACAAAAAATCGTATCTTGGCAGTAGCAACTCAACTGTTTTGTGAAAAAGGCTATCATGCGACCTCTGTCAGAGATGTTATGGAAGCGACCAAAGCCAGCAAAAGTCAGTTTTACTACTACTTCCCCGCCAAAAAAGATTTGGTGCTGGCTGTGATTGACCGACATTTCACCCAGTGGAAAAGCGAGTGTTTTGAAGGGATTTTGCAAAAGCAAAACAATCCTGACGAGGCATTGGAGGCTATGCTTGACTGGATTTATCAAAGTCATGTCAATCAGTTGACCCACTATGGCTGCCCTGTTGGTAACCTGATCATCGAGTTAGCAGCAAATGACGCTGAAAGTCGGGCAGCTCTACAAGCATTTTATGGACAATGGATAGCTCTACTCACCGAAAAGTTCACTGCTTTACAAGTTGAAAAGCCTAACATCCAAGCTCAACAGCTCATTGCAGGCATCCAAGGCAGTATTTTACTTTTGAAATTATCCCAAGATTTGACCGTCTTAAAAGATAATTTTGACGAGTTAAAAATAAAAATTGCACAAATGAAATTGAGTTCGACTTCCTAGAAACTGGGCGGTCGCACATCTTTATTAGGAGGTAACCTAAATGGAAAATTTTGATGTTATTATCATTGGCTCTGGCCCTGCCGGTGCTGCGATGGCGAGTGGTTTAGCCAGTCAAGGCAAGAAAGTCGGCTTAGTCGAGCGCGACAAATGGGGCGGAACTTGTCCCAACTACGGCTGCGATCCGACCAAGATCATGATGTCCGCCGTTGAAACGCTCAATCATGCCAAAGACATGAAGCTTTCTGGCGTTCACGGTGAACTAAAGCTGGACTGGTCGGAGCTGATGGCTCGTAAAAATGCCTACACATCGCCTTTTTCCGACAATTATAAAGGACAACTAGACAAGTCAAAAAACATCACCGCCCTGACAGGCACCGCTACTTTTACGGTGGATAAAAAGTTGCAGGTGGGTCATCACGTTTATTCGGCCGCACACTATATCATCGCTACGGGACAGAAACCCAGCTATCCTAAATTTTTAGGCAATGAATTTTTCAACACTAGTAATGATTTTCTGAGTTTGGAAAAATTACCAGCCAGCATGATTATTTTAGGCACAGGCTATGTTGCTTTGGAACTAGCGCAAATTGCTACAGCTGCTGGAAGCAAAGTGACCCTAGTCGCTCGGCGAAAACGTCATATCAACGGCTTTGACGATGAACTAGCTCAAGCTTTCTTGAAACAAATCGAATCAGCTGGTATTGAGATTGTAGAAGATTTTGTCACGGAAAAGGCAGAGAAGACTGGAGAGGGTTATCAGATTCTATCTTCTGACGGGAGAAAATTGACCGCTGCTTATCTCTTGGTTGCCACGGGTCGTATTCCTGCCATTGAACATCTGGGACTTGAAAATGTGGGAGTACAAACGACTTCTCATGGTATTGTTGCCAACAAATTTTTGCAAACAAGCAATCCTAAAATTTATGCTATCGGCGATGTTTTGGATAAAACACAGCCTAGATTGACCCCTGTAGCAGGCTATGAAGCACGCTACCTACTAAAAAATCTCTATGCCAAAAATCCAAATCCTATCAGTCATCCAGCAACACCAAGCCTTATCTTTGGTAGCTCTAAATTGGCTCAAATTGGTAGCACAGAAGGCAAGACACAAGTCCTTGACATGACCAATTGGTATACTTACAAGCGTGTGGCTGATCCTAAAGCATTAGCCAAAGTTACAACAAATGCTAAAGGTCAAATCATCGGTGCCACAGTCTTATCAACTTTGGCTGACGAAATCATTAACTACCTTGCCTTTTTGATTAACCAAAAAATTGATGCCAAGGACATTCAAAATCAGATTTTGGCTTATCCAACAGCTGCGTCAGATTTGCAATATTTGTATTAAGATGAAGCAACAAAAGAAAAATTAGCCACGATTAAACCCGTCCGTTTTGTACTGGGTTTTGACCACGACTTTCCTGAAAAAATGGAAGGGGTGGATACTTGTGGTGATCTTATTTCACGCTGTCAAAACAATCAGCGAAAATTTCTTGGTTGTTGATTGTCGTGGAAATCGGTTAATAAATAAATATAGTAAAGAAAGGAATTGAGTTCGCCCTCCTTGAAAGCTCTGAAAATATCAGGGAAAGCGAACTTGCCTCTTAATCATGAACACATTAAACTTTACAAATCTTATCGTTGGTTGGGGTAAGGGCGGTAAAACCTTGGCTAAATTCTTGGCCGCTCGCGGCGAATCAGTCGCTCTTATTGAGCAGTCTCCTAAAATGTATGGCGGAACTTGCATCAACATCGCCTGCATTCCTTCAAAATTCTTGATTACACGTAGCGAGCGCGGGATGGATTTTGCTAAGGCGGCTGAGTCAAAAGCAGAATTTATCGCCAAACTCAATCACAAAAATTATCATCTGTTGGCTGATGAGGAATGTGTGACAATCATCAACGGACGGGCACGTTTTACGTCGAATCGTGAAATTGAAGTGACGGCGGGTGATGATTTACTCAGAGTTACTGGTGAGCGGATTTTCATTAATACGGGGGCAACACCGATTGTTCCAGATTTAGCAGGCTTGGCAGATAATCCGAATGTCTTGACTTCGACGGAACTTTTGGATTTGAAAGAAAAACCTGAACAGTTGGTTATCATGGGGGCTGGTTTCATCAGTTTGGAATTTGCTTCAATGTTTGCTGGTTTTGGTAGTAAGGTAACGGTGCTGGATCTGCGCTCTGAATTTCTACCTCGGGAAGATGAGGATGTGGCTCAGCGCGTTAGGTCTGATCTTGAAGCGCGTGGTGTGGACTTCCGCTTAGGGGTGACTTTTGATAAAGTGGCGGAAAATGAACTTTTCATCACGGAAAATGGCACAAAAACTGCTGTCAAATTTGACAAACTTTTGGTGGCTACGGGGCGTAAAGCAAGTACTGAAGGTCTTGGACTAGAAAATACTGATATTGAGCTGAATGGACGGGGCGAGATTGTCGTAACTGACAAACTGGAAACGACAGCTGAAAATGTCTGGGCCATTGGTGATGTGCATGGTGGCCCACAATTTACCTACACTTCACTGGATGATTTCCGTATTTTACAAAGCCAGCTTTATGGCGACCAATCAAGAACGCTAGCTGATCGTGATGTGCTCTCAACTAATGTTTTCATCGAGCCAAGTTTGGCTGAGGTTGGACTGAATGAAAAAGCGGCTAAGACGGCTGGGATTCCCTATCGTTTGTTCAAAATGGATACTTCAGCTATTGTCAAAGCCAATCTTATCGCTCAACCGCAAGGTTTGCTCAAGGCGCTGGTTAATCCTGCTGATGACACAATCTTGGGAGCGACGCTTTATATGCCTGAGGGGCATGAGATTATCAATCTCATCAGTCTGGCCATGAAGACTAAACTACCTTATACTATGATTCGCGACCATATTTTCACACACCCAACGATTTCTGAAGGGTTGAATGACTTATTTGCGGCTGGAAATGAAGTGAAATAAAGCAAAAAGTGATTTGGAGAATTTTCAAGTCACTTTTTCTTATTCTTATGAGAAATTTATAAAAAATTCACAAGCACTATCAATTTTTATAAAAAAATGGTATAATTATTGACGAGAACTTTGAATTGAGAAAGTGAGAACGGCCTTGAAAATTCCCAAAGAAGGCGACTTTATCACGATTCAAAGCTATAAACATGATGGGAACCTACATCGTACTTGGCGCGATACAATGGTTCTGAAAACAAATGAAAATTCAATTATTGGGGTAAATGATCACACACTGGTAACGGAGTCCGATGATCGTCGTTGGGTGACACGCGAACCTGCGATCGTTTATTTCCACAAAAAGTTTTGGTTTAACATCATTGCTATGATTCGTGAGGAAGGCGTCAGCTACTACTGCAATCTAGCGAGTCCCTTCGTCCTTGATAACGAAGCATTGAAATATATTGATTATGACCTTGATGTGAAAGTTTTTAAAGATGGCGAGAAAAAATTGCTCGATGTCGAAGAATATGAGCGTCACCGTCGTCAAATGCATTATCCTAAAGAAATCGATCATATTTTGAAAGAAAATGTCAAAATTCTTGTTGATTGGATCAACAATGAAAAAGGGCCATTTTCTAAAGAATATGTCGAGATTTGGTACAATCGTTATCATCAGTTAAAAAAATAAGTTATTGGCAACCTAAGGGTCAGCTGCTTTAGCGGCTAGACTTCTAGGCTGGGTGACCTCGTCTCACAGATGTGAGGTTGTTCCCATTGCCAATAACTTTTTTACTTATTTTATAGAGAAAATGCTGACGGATGATGCGGAAAAATTACGTCAGCATTTTTTCTATTTTTTCAATTCATTCATTTGCCGTCTGTAACCTAACGTGTAGAAACCGGCGACAAAAATGACGCCACCAATGATATTTCCTAGATAAACAAAGGAAAAATTATGGGCAAAGTCGAGCCAGCTTGCTCCATTTTCAAAAATCGCCGCTGGAATGACAAAGGCATTTGCAATGCTGTGCTGAAAACCAATCGCTACAAAGGCCATGATTGGAAACCAAATAGCAAGTAGTTTTCCGGCAGCATCTTTAGCCCCGTAGCAAAGCCACATGGCAATGCCGACAAACCAATTACAACCAATCCCCGACAAGATTTCCTGCGACCAAGAAGCTGAAATCTTGACTTGAGCCAAGCGGAAAAGTTCGTCTTTAAACTCAGCGGTTGCCGTCAACCCGACCAAATGACCAAAGACAAAGGCGACAAAAATAGCGCCTAAAACATTGAAAATGGTGATCACTATCCAATTTTTGATTAGTTCAACAAAGGTCACTTTTTTAGCAAAAAAAGACGCTGAAACGGCGGTCATGTTTGATGTAATCAGCTCTCCACCGCCCATCAAAATGACAATCAAGCCAATCGGAAAGACGCTTGCACCAATCAGACTCGCAAGGCTACCCAAATCCTCCACAACGCTTGCTATTGTCCGAATATAAAGCAAATAGCCCAAAGAAATCATGGCGCCTCCAATAAAGCCAAGGATTGCCTTTTCTAAAAATGGACGCTTCACTTTTTCTTGTCCGTGGTGAATAGTCACCGCCAAAATTTCTGCCGGATTCATCATGCTAAAATTCTCCTCAATGTTAATTTTTGATGTTATTATTAATTTAAAGTTACTTTGTATATTCTATCACAATTTTTTCTAAAATGCTTGAAAGCGCATAAAATTCTTTAATTGGCTCCAATCAGCTGATTTTGCTAGAGAAAATGCTGACGGATTCTGTTTGAGAGAGAAAAAATGCTGACGTAAGTTAAAATAAGCTTTTCGTCAGCATTTTTGGCGTATTTTTTAGATACAAAAGTAATTTAGCCGCCGATTAAATCTCGTTTGCGGTAGCCCATATAAGCCACCGTCATCAGTCCCGCAGAGAGCAGCAAAATCGTCAAAACCGGAGTCCAAGCCATTTGCTCCACAGGCATTTTGGGCAGATAATCATAAATATTTAATTTTTCCAACCACTGTGGCAAATCAAGCAAACGTCCCAGATAGGTCATGAACAACAAGAAGCCGACATAGCCCCAGATTAGTCCCACCGCGCGCGGTAAGAAAGCAATCAACAAACTCAAAAGAGCGAGGACAAAAACAATTCCCACCACCCAAACCAGCGCAGGCTGGATGATTTCGGCAAAAGTCAGCGGATTTTCCATGCTCTTTTGCTCAATATAAATGCCAACCGCCGTTAAAAATTGGGCGAAAAGACTAGCCACAAGCGCCAAAATCACATACGTCCAATACACTTTCGCACGTGAGACAGGCAGGGCATAGAGTTGTTCTTGTCGATTTTTTCGCTCCTCTGTGGTCATTCTACTCAAAAGAATCACCGCAAAAGCCGCCACTAAAATCGAAAGGATGGAAAACAAAGTGACCATAAAATTTCCCACAATTGCTTTGTGCGCTGTTGCATCGCCCACAAAAATCTGCTTGACGGTCGGATTACTATTGATAAACTCATCCATCTGTCCAAACATCGAGCCATAAACCAAGCCCAAGACAAAGAAAGCAACTAACCAAGCAAAAATCATTTTCTTTTGCAAGCTCAAGACGAGTCCCGGTAAGCTGAGTAAGCTTTTTTTAGCCTGCGCACGTCCACGCCCTTCGGGCAAATAGCCCGCTCCTATATCTCGTTTCATTTCTAAAAGATAGGCTAGCAAAAGTAAGACTCCAGCCAGTAAAAGTGCCAAAACAACACCTAACCAATTTTCAAAACTTTTAGCATAGGGAAAGCCCAGATAAGACCAAGCTAGCGGATTAAACCAACCTGCATGAACTGCCGAAACATCGGTACCCATGCGTAAGATATAAAACAAACCTAAAAGACCAAAAGTTGCCCCTTTTGCCCCGGTCGCATCTGGAAAAACTTGGGCGAAAAACAGAGTGAACATTCCCCATAAAAGCCCTTGGGCACTTGTGGAGCAAGCAAAAAGGAGATTGCTATGCCAGTCATTCAGCCCAGTCACATTTTGAGCTTGAATGGAGAGGGCCAAAGCAAAAGCGATGATGAGGTGCAAAGCCATCAACTCCAAAACAACTGCGGTGGTATTGGCCAATTTTCCGATTGAATAAGAGCGAAAAAGCTCGGCAATGCCGTCATCTTCTTCTTTTCTTGTCCGATTGATGACATAAATAATCGAGATAATAGCAAAGGTGATGGCGGTAATCAAAGTCATTGTTTGTCCAAAAATCGGCCCCAAGCTATAAGCTGCGGGACTTTTGATTGGGGTAGTTCCGAATAAGCCAATCATGGCTGGATTCTTGACAAACATAGTATACATCGTACTTGCTGTGGCTGGACTAGCGGCTACTTCCATCTTTCCTACACCAGAAGCAGCAAAAGCTAAAAGTCCTAAAAGCCAAAAAATCAATTTGAGCCAGTCGCGCTTAAGCAAAACCTTAAGCATGGTTCCTGTTTTTGAGAGTGGTTGGTTCATGAGCATTCCTCCTTTTCATCTCTATTCATAATGGCGCATGAACAAATCCTCAAGCGTTGGCGGTGTTGATTCTAATTTTTTAATACCGTATGGAAGTAAGGTAGCCAAAATGCTGTCAATATGGTCAGATTCGGCTTGGAAACTGGCTTTATTTTCTGTCAGCTGCAAATCATACACCCCTGCTAATTCACTCAGCGCTGTGGGGCTCTCTTTGGTTTCTACTTTATATTGATAGCGGGTCAAATGGCGTAAATCATCTAAACTGCCTGTTTCTACGATTTCACCCTTGCGAATGACCGCCACACGATCTGCTAATTTTTCGACTTCTGAGAGAATGTGGCTTGACAGAATGATTGCTTTGCCTGCTGCTTTGAGCTTTTCAACCTCAGCTTGAAAAACGGCTTCCATGAGTGGATCCAAACCGCTAGTCGGCTCATCAAAGATGTAGAGTTCGGCTTCACAAGCCAAAGCCGCAATCAATGCAATTTTTTGCCGATTACCTTTGGAGTAAGAGCGCGCTTTTTTCTTGGGATTTAAGTCAAACTTAGCGATGAGAGCATCTCTTTTTTCTCGATTGATTTCGCCGTGGAGTTTTAAAAATAAGTCAATGATTTCGCCACCTGAAAGATTAGGCCATAGGTAGACATCGCCTGGTACATAAGCAATTTTTTGATGGATTTGGATGGAATCTCGCCAGACGTCTTGTCCAAAAATCTTGGCTGAGCCTGCTGAGGCGCGGATGATTCCCAGCAATACCCGAATGGTCGTTGATTTTCCAGAACCATTTGGGCCTATGTAGCCTAAGACTTCGCCGGAATTGACTTCAAAATTAACATTTTTTAGGGCCTGAAATTTACCAAAATTCTTTTGCAAACCTTCTACTTCAACGATTTTTACCATCTTTTTTCCTCCAAAGAATCTGGTTTTTAAATTTGAACTATTCTTTTATTTATAGTTCATATTATACTCTTTTGTTTGAAATGGTTCAATAAAAACGTTATAATTTTTATAGTGAACGCTGTGGCGGTTTTCAGAAATATAATCAGAAAGTGAACTTCTAATGAATCAAACAGAAAAAAAGAAAAAAAGCGATCTTAGCGGTCACTTTTGAACTTTTAAATCAAAAACGTATCAAAGAAATCACCGTGGACGAAATTGCCCAAAAAGCCGAAGTTTCCAAAGTGACGCTCTTTAAATATTTTCAAAGCAAAAATCAGCTCATGAACCTTGTGATTATCACTGCTTTTAAAAATATGGTCACCGAAATCGAAGCAATCCTCCAAAGTCCGCTGGATTTTACCAGCACTTATGAGGCAATCACTCAGCTCAAAGTCAAGCAAATCAAGCAATATAGCCCTACCTTCTCGGAGAATTTGATGCTACAATACTCCGAAAGTCCTGATTTTTTTGACCCAGACACGCTGTCTATTCAGACGAAAATTTATGAGGAACTTTTCAACAAGGGCCAAAAAGAGGGGAAAATTGCCCCAAACTACAGTAAAGATGATTTTTTGTTCATTCTTCATCTTTTTTCCGAAGGAATGAAAGGACTCCCCGCCGATGTTCTACTGGAAAAAGTAACACTCATCTCCCAATTTTTTATCAAGGGTTGGCAATAAAACATCAAAAAAACCGCAGAATGAGCGGATTTTTTTGTTTTTAGCTGAAATTAAATCACGTCAGCATTTTCTCTGCCTGTTTTGACTCAAATTAAAATGCGTCAGCATTTTCTCTGCCTATCCGTCAGTAAAATGATCTAATTTTCCAGCTGTTTTAGCTCATTTGCTCGCTCAATCAATTTGCGGATTCGGTGATTTACACCTGATTTTCCCAAGGGCGGATCCAACAATTCGCCCAATTCTTTAATCGTCGCTTCTGGATTTTCTAAGCGCAGGCGAGCAATTTCTTTCAAAGCAAAAGGCAGCTGCTCCAATTCTTTTTTTTCATTGAGAAATTCAATGGCTTCGATCGCTTCTTGGGCGGCCAATACTGATTTGGCGATGTTGGCACTCTCAAAATTCGACTGACGATTCGCTAAACCGCGCATTTCTCGCATAATTTTCGCTTCCTCAAATTTCAAGCGCGCCTTCATTGCCCCAATCAAAGTCAGAAAATCCATAATTTCCTCAGCTCTTGATAAATAAAGAATCCAGCGGTTTTTTCGCTCGATTACTCGCGCATTCAAGCCAAAATCCACAAACATTTCCTGCAAGTCTTCAGCGTGTTCTTGATAAACATTGGCGATGGAGAGCTGATATTCTCCTTTTTCTGGATTGTGCAGACTACCTGACGACAAAAAAGCACCACGCAGATAATCTTTTTTAATAAATTCATCATTTTTGACAAATTCAGGCACCCCATTATCCAACATCAAAGAATCCGCCAGACTTAGCTCATCTAATAGCTCAGCTGCACCGTTTTCTACATACACCGTATAGACGCGATTCTTAGAAAGTGTCGTTTTTTGATGCACGCGAATTTCTGCTCGAATCTCATAAAGTTCTAATAACATCTGATAAATATATTTTGCCGTTCCTGCATTTTCTGTTGCGATTGACAAGGTCAATCCACCAAAAATTCCTACCGAACCA
The DNA here is from genome assembly GCF_004210295.1 of Lactococcus sp. S-13. NCBI lineage: Bacteria > Bacillati > Bacillota > Bacilli > Lactobacillales > Streptococcaceae > Lactococcus > Lactococcus kimchii. Next base: position 466,646 of record NZ_SDAK01000001.1, read on the forward strand.
TTCATACGTACCAGAGCTAAAAGCGTGCCAGTCGTTGCTAAATTACGTGTCAACTCATTTTTGACATCACTTGTAAAACTCATATTTTCTGATTTCTCTCAGGAGATGATTCCCCCTATTTTCTTCCTTTTTCACTAAAATTAAAAATACATAAGAAAAAATACATAACTTTTTTACTGACGGATTCTAAAAAAAATAGTTTTAATATTTTTTTCTCACAATACAAATCCGTCAGCATTTTCTCTCATCATTTTCTTCATTTGCAGTGGGAAAATTCCACGATTTCACGTCCCACAGCCGTGCCATCATGAAAAGCACCCCCATCACGCAATTCCAAAAAATTATTAGAAATCACATTGACTCCTTCAGCTTTCAAAGCTGCAAAATCATGCTCAACCTGCACCAAATACTCATCAAATTTATTGGTATTCATGTATTCTTCAGGCACCTCTTGAATATTGACCAGCACTGTATCAATCACCTTTGTGCCAATATGTTCATGTAGCACTCGCACATGATCCGCATCTGAAAAATGCTCAGTTTCTCCGCGTTGCGTCATGATATTGCAGACATAAATAATCTTGGCTGATGTTTTCCACAAAGCTTCACAAATTTCAGGAATAACAATATTAGGCAAAATCGAAGTGAAAAGTGACCCTGGCCCCAGCACAATCGTATCCGCCTCCATAATTGATTTCACCACATTTCGAGAAGCAACCGGATCAGCACCCGTATCCGTTTGGGTCAAATAAACATGATCAATCAAGCCCTTGTAAGCCGCGATGTGACTCTCTCCAGCCACCTCATGCCCATCTTTAAAAACCGCGTGCAAAGTCAATGCCGCATCTGACGACGGATAAATTTTCCCATCCACATGAAAAAATTGCGCCAAAGTTTGAATCGCCCTATAAGTTGAGCCCTGCATCTCCGAAATGGCCGCAATAATCAAATTGCCCAGTGGGTGTCCCGCCAGCTCACCGTCCGTTTCATCAAAGCGATATTGTAAAATATCCGCATAAAATCGCGGCATATCAGACATCGCAATCAAGACATTACGCAAATCCCCCGGCGGAGCAATAGAAACCGCAGAGCGAATCCGTCCTGACGATCCCCCGTCATCAGCCACCGTCACAATGGCTGTCAAATCAACCTTTTCCTTGCGTAAAGCACGTAAAACGACAGGAATCCCTGTTCCTCCACCGATAACCACTACTTTTGGATTACTCATGAACGATTTACCGTTTCCTTTCTGCGCTCCTTATCTCGATGACTCGTATTCAAATGCCAATCCTTTTTCAAGGCCTTTGAGACACGCTCCGCAAAAGCGACCGAGCGATGTTGTCCACCCGTACAACCAAAAGCTACCGTCAGAACCGATTTTCCCTCTTTTTGATAAGCAGGCAAAATTGGCACTAGCATTTTCATCAGATTTTCGTAAAATGTTTCCGACTGTGGATGCTTCATCACATAATCATACACCGCTTGATCCGTTCCATTTTTATCCCGTAAATCCGCCACATAGTGAGGATTAGGCAAAAAGCGTACATCAAAAACTAAGTCAGCATCTAAAGGCAAGCCGTATTTAAAACCAAAAGACATGACTTCAATCCGAAAAGTAGACTCACTACTTGATGAAAATTTTTGCAAAATACGCGCGCGCAGATTTCGTGGTGTTAATTCACTCGTATCAATCACAACCTCTGCCAAATTTTTCAAATCAGCCAAGATTTCGCGTTCTTTGACAATCCCATCAAGCGTCCGCCCATCAATCGCTAGTGGATGACTCCGTCTTGTCTCCTTATACCGCGAAACCAACTCCCCATCATTCGCATCCAAGAAAAGCAACTTAAAATTCACATTGGGATAGTCGGTCAACTCCGTCACAATCCCATGCAACTGATCAAAGAAAGCACGCGAGCGCATATCAACAACCAATGCCACCTTGTCAATCTTATTATCGGGTTGATTCAGCAAATCAACAAACTTTTCAATCAAAGTTGGCGGCATATTGTCCACCGTAAAAAATCCCATATCCTCAAAAGATTGAATAGCTACCGTTTTACCTGCGCCAGACATCCCTGTGATAATCACAAGATTTAAATTATTCTCCATCCTACAAACTCCTATCTTTTTTCAATTTTCCTCGTCTCACTACCTATTTTACCAAAATAACCCCTGATTCTCCTAGTCGCAATCAAATAAGCCTAAAGCATTGGTGCAATCAAGCGTGCCAAGCCCTCTTTAAAACGAATCCATCTTTTGCGCTGATCATAGCGATCCAAAGTCAATGCTTTGCTCAATTTCAAATCCTTCATAAAGTCATTGCGAAGTTTTTGAGCAATATCATAATCATAAATAATCACATTTGCTTCAAAGCAAAGCTGTAAACTCCGATAATCTAAGTTGGCAGAACCGACCGAAGCATATTCTCCATCCACAATCAATGTCTTAGAATGTACAAAACCATTTTCATAAGTATAGACCTTTGCACCATACTTCACCAACTCCGCCGCATGAAAATAAGTCGCCCAATAAACCAACGGATGATCCGGCTTATTAGGAATGAGCATTTTGACCTGAACCCCTGACAAAAGCGCTAATTTAATGGACTCATGCAAGGCATCTGATGGAATATAGTAAGGCGTTTGAATAACAATCTCTCGCTCCGCCCCAGAAACCATCTTCATATAAGCCAGCTTAATCTGCTCCTTATCCTCATCTGGCCCCGAAGTGACTAACTGAGTCGCCGCCGTTCCTGCCGTGATTGAATCAGGAAAATAAGGCTCCCCTCTCGTGATTTCAAAACGGTGTTGACTATTCCAATCCAAAATAAACCGATGCTGTAAAGAATACACAATATCACCCGTTAAACGTAAATGATTATCTCGCCAATATCCAAATTTTTTCGTCACCGAAGCATATTCATCCCCAACATTAAATCCACCTGTATAGCCAATCACACCATCAATAACCACAATTTTACGGTGCAAGCGATAATTGGTACGAGGGTTAATCAGCGGTAAAATCAAAGGGAAAAATTGTGCCACATGACCACCCAAGTCCTCCAACTCTTTAAATTCTTTCATTTTCGTCTTATTAGAACCCCAAGCATCAATCAAAAGTTTCACTTCCACGCCCCGTTCACGCGCAGCAAGCAAAGCTTCATAAATTTCTTGGCCCAGATGATCCATCCGAAAAATATAATATTCCATATGCACATGATGTTTGGCCTGATTGATGTCCTCAATCAACGCATCAAACTTCTCACGTCCATCATTAAAAATCTTAATTCCCGTATTCGTTGAAATGATTGATTTTTCTTCAACATAAAGCATATTAATCAACTGACCAATCACATGATTCTTTCGCATTTTTTGAATAAAAATACCATCAGAAAACGCCTTTTGCGCGTGTTCCAACTGCTTTTCAAAACCAATCTGGAAACGTTTGCGATCTTTAAAAATACGATAATGTGAAATTCCTCGACCAATCAACAAATACAAGATAAAACCCAAAAATGGAATCACATTCACAACAAAAAGCCAAGACCAAGTCGCCGCCGTTGACTTTCTTTCTCTAAAAATAATCACAAAAGATAAACCCACATTGAGTAAAAAAAGCGCTAATTCCAAAAGTGCAATAACATCCATCACGTTCTCCCCTATTCCCCAGTCTATTTCCTATATTATAGCAAAAATTAGCCCCTTTTGTTGACAATCCTCTCACACACTTTCAAAAGTTTACAAAAAAATTAAATTCAAAAAACACATCATTTCTAGTTTCCAGCCTTATATTGACCTTTATTCAAAAAATACTGATTGTCTCAAACCATCAGTATTTTTTCTTAAACTAATGCGAGTAATTCACTCAAGCATAGTCCCCTTGCAGCCGTTCTGCATCTAAAATCTTGAACGATTTTCCATAATGCTCAACTAATCCTTCATCTTCAAATATTCGGAGTTTTCGACTGATTGTTTCAGGCGTTGTGCCAATAAAAGCAGCTAAATCCTTCAGAGACATTGGAATCTGTAGGTATGGTTCTTCAGAAACTTTCGCTAAATCCAAGAGATAATTAGCCAGACGCATCTCTATGGATTCCATCATTAGAAATTTTGCCTGTTGCTCAGTCTTGCTTTGTTTTATAGCATTCATTTCAAGAAGGCGCAAAGCTAGCTCAGGCCTGCTCAATAAAAGTTGTGTAAAGTCAGACTTTCTAACAAAACAAATCGTACTGTCAGACAGTGCTTCGCCAAACAAGTTGGCATTTACAGCACCAAATATCGCATTTTCTCCCTCATAGCCGCCAGACTCAACCACTCGTAGAAGCTGCTCTTTGCCCGTTGACGAAATTTGATAAATTTTCAAACTTCCTCGAGCCACAATGGTAAGAACCGGCTCTGCCTCTGGCTGAATGACCACTTCTCCTTTTTTAACCTTTTGATGTTGAACAATTTTCTCCACTTGCGCCAGTTCATCGGCTGTCAATTCTGAAAAAAGTGGCACCAGTGTAATGCAATGGTGGCTGCTTAGCTGCTTAGTCGTCATCTTCTTCCTCCATAAACTCCGCAACCGTTTTTCCAAGTTCGCCTGCAAAGTATCGAATGATAGCTAAATTATAGCCGTAAAGTTCCCGAATTACAACTTCTAAGGCATATTTTTCTTCTTTTTGTGCTAACTTAATTGCTCGCGTGATGAAGAGATTTTGACTTTGAAAATCTCTAATAAAACTTTCAAGAAGCGCTTCATCTGACCAATACTTTGCCTTTGGATCTGTTTCAATGAATTTATGATAAGTGACAAATTCATCAAGTGTTGTTGGAACTAGCTCATTCTCATTAAGTAGAGCATCAGAAATTTCATCAAACCAGCCGTCTTCTTTGAGTGCAATTTTACGAAATTCAGCACAGTAACTTGCTTTTTTAGCATATTGCCCAGCCTGTTTTAACCGTATTTTTTCATAAAAAATATTGGCTAGAACGTGTCCTAACATGGCCGCAGCTGTGGGTTTGTGATGATCTCTTTCTGATTTTTCAACTTCTAGTGCATATTTCTCATCAATACTTAATTCAACCATTTTTTTCACTTCTTTCTTAGTTATTATTAACTTTTGAGTTTTGTACAAAGTAGCCCAATTTTTCAACTTTACGCACCAACTCGTCAGCTGCTACAAGCTTCTCATCAAATTCAACTTTGACTTTTGAGGCGTTAAATAAGACTTTAGCTGAGCTTACTCCTTTTGTTGCAGTCATAGCTCCCTCAATTTTTGCCATGCAGGAGGGGCAACTCAAATCATCGAGTTTCATGGTTACTTTAGACATCTCAATTTCCTTCTTTCTTTTTCTCTATTTTTATTTTACAACTTTGGCCTTGACAAAAAATTGATTTGAATCAAGATTTTGCCTTATAAGAAATCAAACGCATCCCATTTAAAATAACCACTAAAATTGACGCTTCGTGAACAAACATTCCCGTTCCCATATTGACAAAACTTGGGACAAGTCCCGTCCCGCCTAAAATCAATCCCGTCAGAAGAAAAATGACGACTGCAATAGCCAGAGCAATATTTTGAGTCATATTTCGCACGGTACTTTTGGCCAGAGTATACGCATCAACAAGCTCATCAAAGCTCGATTTCATCAAAACAATATCAGATGTTTCAATTGCCACATCAGTACCTGAGCCCATTGCAATCCCAATATCGGCGAGAGCGATAGACGGACTGTCATTGATGCCGTCACCAACAAAGGCCAGCTTATGTCCCAATTTTTTGAGTTTTTCAACAATTTTTGCCTTGTCTTCTGGCAGTAGATTGGCATGGACTTCATCAATGCCGAGCTGACTAGCGACAGCTTTAGCACTCGCTTCATTATCCCCCGTCAGCATAATTGTTTTTTGCATTCCCTTACGTCGAAGTTGCGTCAGTGCCTCTTTTACCCCTGGACGAATTTCGTCAGCAATTCCGTAAATGATTTTCAGTTGACCTGCTTGAGCCACTAGCACCGTTGAACTTCCTTTTTCTTGCATTACTTTCAAAAGTGATTTTTGCGATTCCGTCAGTAAAATTTCTCGTTCCGTCAGTAATTTTTCATTGCCAATCAGGATTTCGTCAGCAATAATTCCTTGCCCTTTAATGACGTCAGTTTGACCCATTTCAACCCTTTCATCCCTCGCAATAAATTTGACAATAGCATGGGCCAATGGATGATTAGATTGCCCTTCCACTGTTGCTATTTTCGTCAGTAAATTCTCTGAGACTTCCCCGAACGTTTTAACCTCAACAACTTGCGTCGTCCCTTTTGTCAGTGTCCCCGTTTTGTCAAAAAGCAAGGTGTCCACCCGACTAAAAGTGTGTATGACCTCCCCACCCTTGATTAAAACCCCATTTTTTGCCCCATTACCAATCCCAGCAACATTAGATACTGGCGCGCCAATCACCAGTGCACCTGGGCAACCCAACACTAAAATCGTAATCGCAAGTGCCAAATTTTGACTCCATAACCAAACAACAATCGCAAGCAAAAGTACAGCTGGTGTATAAAATTTGGCAAAGCGATCAATAAATTTTTCGGCAGAAGATTTCATATCTTGTGCCTGCTCAACCAACTCAATAATTTTGCCAAAAATCGTATCTTCGCCAATTTTTTCTGCGATGACATAGATGCTCCCATTTGCCAAAAAACTCCCCGCAAAAACTTTATCCCCCGCACTTTTTCTGATTTCTCGCGCTTCCCCCGTGATTGAAGCTTCATTGACAAGCCCTGTCCCCTCATAAATTACACCATCAACTGGCACCTGACTTCCCGTTCTAACTAACAGTTGATTACCCACATTTACCTCATCAATAGTTACTTCCTTTCCGTCAGCAAAAAGGGCCGTTGCTGGCGCCATTTGCGTCAGCGTTTTGATAGAAGAACGTGTTTTTTCAAGTGTACGCTTTTCAAGGTAAGAACCAAAAGTAAATAAGAACGTCACAATTGCCGACTCTTCATATTCTCCTATAAAAATTGCCCCAAGCACCGCAATCGTCACTAACAAATCAATTGAAATTTGTTTATACCTCAACGCTTGATAAGCATGGATCGCGATCGGTACTCCCCCTAAAATGGACGCAAGCAACATCGAAATATTCCAAGCCCAATCATTTTTGAAACCATACTTTCCCACATAGCCAAGGACAATCATCAGCCCCGATAGTGCCATCAACCTGTTAGCATTTTTGTATAACCATTTTTGAAAAATCATCTCAAAACCTCCTCATTTTTATGCCCCTAGTATATCGAAAAATTTGAAAGAATAAATTGATTTCTGTCAATAAAACTGGCTAAAAACAAAAAAAGCGGTTTAAAACCGCTTTTTAGAACTTTGTTTCATTTTGCTTTTTTCAAAACTCCAAAGAGTACTCCTGAAATAACCGCCCCAATCAAGATGAAGACCAGATAGAGCAACGGATTATTTGTCAAAGCAAGTACGAAGACTCCTCCATGTGGTGCCATCAATTTGATATTGGCCATACCGGTCAAACCACCGGCTACTGCTGCACCAATCATAAACGATGGAATAGCGCGTGCTGGATCAGCTGCTCCGAATGGAATTGATCCCTCAGTAATGAACGAAAGCCCCATGACAATATTTGTCAGACCCGCATTACGTTCTTCTTTGGTAAATTTATTTTTGAACAACAGTACTGCAACAGTTGTTGCGAGCGGTGGAACCATCCCACCAGCCATGACAGCCGCCATTGTTACAGAACCACCAGTTGATACAGTAGCTGCTAATGTGCCTGTTGCAAAGATATAAGCAGCTTTATTGATTGGACCACCAAGGTCAATAGCCATCATTCCCCCGACAACTAAACCAAGAACCAAGGCAGATGCCCCAGATAAACTTGACAAGAAGTTAGAAAGTCCAGTGTTAATTGCAGCCATTGGAATATTGACAAAGAGCATGAGGAAACCTGTGATGAATGTCCCAACTAATGGATAAATCAAGATAGCTTTAATTCCATCAAGTGAACGAGGAAGTTTTGCAAAAGCTTTACGTAAAAGGATAATCACACCACCGGCAAGAAAACCACCCACTAGGGCTCCTAAGAAACCAGATGGGATCATTTTAGCAGGATCTAAATGGCCAAATGCAAGACCAGAAGATGCCATAGAACCAGCGACAAAGCCAGCAACCAAACCAGGTTTATCAGCAATGGAGTTTGCAATGAAACCAGCTAAAACAGGTAACATGAAGGCAAAAGCTGCACCACCGATATTTTTAAAGTAAGCAGCCAGAGGATGATAAACTCCTAGATTAGCTAATTGACTTTGAGGAACTCCCATTGCTTGGTCAATCAAGAAAGCAAGAGCAATAAGTATCCCACCACCAACAACGAATGGAAGCATTGCAGAAACCCCACCCATTAAGTGCTTATAGAATGCTTTTCCTAAACCACCAGATGATTCTTCTTTTACTTCGTCTGTTCCGTCTGCTTCATAGATTGGTACTTTACCTGAAAGTGCACGATTAATTAATTCTTCAGTATCTCGAATGGCATGAGCAACCGGAACTTGAACCATTTCTTTACCAGCAAAACGATTCATTTCAACTTTTTTATCTGCAGCCACGATAACCGCATCTGCTTTTTGAATATCAGCTGAAGTCAATTTGTTATCAATTCCACGCGCACCATTGGTTTCAACTTTGATGCCTACACCCATTTCAAGTGCTTTTTTCTTAAGCGCTTCTTCAGCCATATATGTATGAGCAATCCCCGTTGTACAAGCAGTTACAGCAACGATATAATGCTCAGCATTTTCCACTACTTTAACTTCTTCTTGTTTCTCAGAAAAGAGCTGAATGACTTCACGCGGGTATTCAACTTTTCTCAAACGATCTTGAAAACCGTCTTTAAGAAGATAAGTGGAAAGTTGTGCCAAAGCTTCTAAGTGAGTATCATTAGCGCCGTCTGGTGCTGCGATCATGAAGAAAAGATTGACAGGCTGTCCATCTAATGCGGCGTAATCAACACCAATTTTTGATTTTGCAAAAAGAACGACAGGTTCATTGACCGCTGTATTTTTACTGTGAGGCATTGCAATTCCATCACCAAGTCCAGTTGAAGTCTGTGCCTCACGTGCCATAATTCCTGCTTTAAAAGTTGCGAAATCATTAACATAACCTTCAGAAACTAATTTATTGACCATTTCATCAATAACGGCTTCTTTGCTAGTTGCTTGGAGGTCAAGAATCATAACCTCTGTTTTAAGTAAATCTTTTATTTCCATCATTTCACCTCTGAAATATTAACTTTTTTATAAATTTCTTCCAAAAATGCTCGGCTTGGCATATCATCTGAGAATGCCTTTGAAGTTCCACAAGCAATTGCTTGTCTAAATGCTAAGAGTGGATCTTTAGACTGGCTATATTCAGCTAAAAATCCTGCGACGGTCGAATCACCAGCACCAATAGAATTTTTTAACTCTCCTTTAATTCCTTGAGCAAAATAAACTTTCTCATTTGTAAAGAGGAGTGCTCCATCACCAGCCATTGATACGATAACATTTTGAGCACCCATTTCTAAAAGTTTTTGACCATAAGGAATGATTTGCTCATTATTTTTGAAGCTTGTTTCAAAGATTGCTTCTAGTTCTTCTCGGTTTGGTTTAATAAGGAGGGGATGAGCAGGAAGCGAATCAAGTAATTTTTGACCATCAACATCCATAACAAAAGTTGCTTTTTGCTTTTGGACTTTAGCAATCAAGCGTTCATAGAAATCTTCTCCAAGAGTTTTAGGGATTGTACCTGCAAAGACAACGATATCATCCTCTTTCAAATGATCAAATTTTTCAAGAAAATGATTGATTTCGCTTTCTTTCAGTTTTGGTCCAGCCGCATCAAGACTTGTTTCACTTTCCTGACTTTTCAGCTTGACATTAATTCTTGTTAAATCTTCTATTTCTGTAAAATCTGCATCAATCTGATTCTCATTTAAGAAATCTTTAATATATTGACCAGAAAATCCACCTACAAAGCCTAATGCTTTGCTTTTGGCACCTATAAGACTAAGCATGCGGCTTTCCATAATTCCTTTACCACCTGCTGAAATCTGTGTTTTTCCTGTTCGATTAACCTCACCAAGTGCTAACTCTTCATAATTCATGAAGTAGTCAAGTGCTGGGTTGAGTGTTACTGTATAAATCATAATTCTCCTTTATTTAAGACGTAGGTTTACAAATACTAACTTTAGTGAAAATTTTTTCACTCTATTCATTTAAAAACAAACTCTAATTATTCTCGGTAATTAATTCAACTTCTTCAGAATTAGCAAATTTCACAAAACTCATTTGTCCCAATTTTGAAGAATCAGCTAGAATGTAGGCGCTTTGACTTTGCTTGACTGCCAATCCTTTAATAGCCGCTTCTTCATGGTCTGGCGTCATCGCTCCATGTTGCTCATCAAAGCCGTTCGCTCCAACAAAGGCAACATTAAATTGGTAAGCAGAAAGCTGTTCTAAAGCCTGACTCCCAATGATTGCATCCGTTACTTTTTTAACTCGTCCCCCCAAAAGATAGACAATCAATCGATCATTTGTCAGCTTCGATAAATGTGTCACTGAGTTGGTAACAATTGTCAAATATAGTTCCGATTGATTAATAAGCTCTGCTAAAACTGCTGTCGTTGTTCCTGCATCCAAAAAGATAATATCTCCATCTTGAATCTTACTCAAAGCTTTTTGGGCGATTTTTTCTTTTTCTTGAATGTTTTTGAACGTTTTTTCAGAGATACTTAATTCTTCTGATAGGTCTTGTGTAAGTTCGGCACCTCCATGCACTCTTCTAAGACATTTTTCATTTTCTAATTCGTTTAAATCACGTCTAAGTGTTGATATAGAGCAATCCATGAGGGTAAGAAGTTCCTCTATTGTTGCTCTTCTATTTATTTTTAGATGATCAACAATCCGTTTCTTTCTTTCGTTTGCTAACATTTCCTTCTCCTGAATTCGTTTACAAAAATCATTATAACATCTTTATATTCCAAAATCAACCACTAACTTCCATTTTCTTTCAAAAAAGTTCAAAAAAAAAAAAAAAATAAAACTAACAAAGATTAGTCTTATTTAATATACTCAAGTAACTCTTGCACAGATTGCACGTAGTATTCAACAGCCACTCGTATTACCTCATCTCGAACCGTCATGTCAGCAAAATGAAGTCCTGACGCGCCCGATTTATTGGAACCAATAAAAGCAAAGATACTCGGTGCTTGTTTTTGATAATTAGCAAAATCTTCCCCAGCACTTGATGGTTCTGGATAGATGACTTGATCATGCCATTGCTCAGTTCGCTTTCTGATTAAATCTGTTAATTCAAAATCATTAAACGTGAGATTTGCTTCCATCAACCAATCAATTTCTACCTCAACATCATATGCTTTTGCGATAGAATCAATAATTTCACTAAATCTTCTTTTAGTTAAAGAACGCACTTCGTTATCAAAAGTTCTTATCGTCCCCTCCAAACAAGCATCATTTGGTAAGACATTCCAAGTCGTCCCCGCTTCAATATGGGTGATTGATACGACAGCAGATTTTAGAGGTGAAATATTTCTGGAAACAATTTGTTGAAGATTTTGGATAATCGCGGCACTAGCTAAAATAGGGTCCCGCCCTTCTTGAGGGTAAGCGGCATGACTCCCTTGACCTTTTATTAAAACTTTAAAACGTTCAACTGCTGCCATGACCCCTCCTTCTCGTAAACCGATTACTCCTGCGGGTAGAGTGGGCATATTATGATAGCCAACAAAGGCTTGGACATCTGAAACTAAGCCTGATCCTAGGATTTGTTTAGCACCTTCACCAATTTCTTCGGCAGGTTGAAATATGAGTTTTACTGTTCCCTTGAGTCTACTCTCTCCTTCTTTTAAGATTTTAGCTGCCCCTAAGAGGCTAGTCATATGTAAATCGTGACCACAAGCGTGCATGGCTCCTTTATTTTCAGATGAAAATTCTAGACCCGTCTCTTCTAAAATAGGCAGAGCATCAATGTCAGCTCTTAGAGCAATGACCGGTTCTCCTGAACCAATCTTAGCAATAAGCCCCGTTTTTAATTGGCTCTCCATTATTTCAATTTGCCAGTCGGATAATTTTTGACGGATAAAATTTGTCGTTTCTACCTCTTGTTCTGATATTTCTGGATGGGCATGGAGATAATGCCGAATTTCAACAAGTTCTTTATAAAAATTTTCTTCAATCATAGAAACAATTGTATCAAAAATAGCGAAGTTTTAGACTTCGCTATTTCTCTTTACTTCATTTAATTTTTAAATCAGAAAAGAATTTTTTGTAGATCCTTACTATTAGAGCAACAGCTATTATCACAAAAGTTAATAAAGAAACCACACTTCCCCAGATTGTTGCAGGACTCATTCCGAAGTAAGAATAAATTTTTCCTGAAAATTTACCTGGTACCTCTACCGCGAGAAGACCATTTGGTGACAGCTCTGTATTAAGTTGTACTTTTTTGTTAGAGGTTTTTATATATGCTTTAAACCCTTTATAGTAAATTTCTGGTAGCTCGACCTTTGCTTTCGACTCTGTGCTAACCTTAAGCGTTATATGTGACCCCTTTTTATGAAACTCGGATAGCGTTATTTTCGGAGAAAGAGCCTTTGGTTCCCCTCCTCGTTGGTTGAGATAATTTACTGCTTGATTGCGCATTCCATAAGCATTCTGATCCTTATAAAATTGCTGAATTGTTTTATCGTAGGACTGATAATGAGTTCCGATACTCTGAGGTAAATACTCCCCAATTGCAATAGAGTCTGGATTATCTTCGTATCTGAATCCAGAATTATTCAATGCTGTCTGAGCACCAGAGAAGAGTAAACCAGAGCCTTTTTTTACACGTTCGCTGAATTCATTGAAAAGAAAAAGAGAGCTCACACTTAACAGAATCACTGATAAAATTAGTACTGTTTTCTTAGGTACTACTTTTAATACTACCGGTAGGATGGTGCTCAATGCAAGTGCGCTAAAAATCCCAAACAATGTTGAAAATCGGGATGGACCTTGAATAAGTGCAAAAAACGAAAACAGTCTCCAAGGGAAGATGGGAACCTGCATAGCAACGATAGTCAAAGCAAAAAATGAGAATATCAAACTATACTGAGCTTGCTTTTTCTTAAAATTGATTAGAGAAGTGATAAAAGTAATCAAAACCAAACTTACAGAAACTAAAGAAGGAAAATTATAGTAAAGAAATTCCTTTTTAAACAAACTATTCCAATCACCAACAAAATAACCAATATTATTCCAGCCGAAAGCATGAGAAAAATCCCGATTAGATACATTATAAATTCCAGAAGTTAGATTCTCCAACATAGGGAAGAGGAAGAAAGCTGAAAGACCTATTGCAGCTATAACAGCTCCAAAACCAATTAAAGTGATTTTTAAATTTTCTCGAAGCTGATGTTTTCTTATTAACAAAAGTATGCTATATAAAAACACAAATGGAATTAAGCAAATTGTTGTCACCGTATGCGAGAGAGGTAATCCCGCTACACCAAAACTAATCATCGCAAAGGCAGTGAAATCTCTTTTTTCAAATAGTTTAGTAATTCCAAATAAGAGCAATAAGGCAAACAAAATTACCAGTGGTTGGCTCGGATTCGCATAATAATAATACAAGTTAATATAAGTGGAGTTTGAAAAAATAAAAATAAGAGCAGCTAAAAGACCATAAACTTTTGGATACTCAAAGTCTCGTAATATGAAATTTGTGAAATGATAAATCAAAATCCCTGATAAAAAAACAACTGAACTTGTAAATAAGGCAAAAGCGAGGGGCCAGCCTCGAACTAAAAATTTCAAAAAAGAAATCAAGTAAGTGGGTAAGGGCCCGTAAAATTCGTTCCAAGCATAACCAAAACCATTCAGTGCATGCGGATCAAACTGAGCAATAATCTGGCCATCTTTTAACGAGCTAAGAGTTGACATAACTCTAGCATAGTTAAAAGCAAAATCATTCCCCACATGAAAATTTCCACTATAGAATGGGAAAGTAACCCCAGCAGCAAGCAAAAATATAATAAAATAAAAAAATAGATTATTCTTCCAAAAATCAGATATTTCATTTTTAGTAGTTATAATGTCCATTATTAAATACTTCTCTTTCAATAAATATTAACTCAATGATTATTATAACATACATTCTGGGAGGTTTAGAATAAAAAAAGTACCAGCAATCTGCCAATACTTTTTTACACTTCTATTGAACCACTCATCCAAATGATTTATTATTTGCTTTCTTCGAAGTCGCCGTCAAAAGTATTGTCATCTTTTGGAGCACTTTCAGCACCTGCGCCAGCTTCACCGGCAGCGCCTTGTGCAGCATTGGCTTGTTCATATAGTTTCACCGCAAGGTTTTGAGCGATTTCAGAAAGGGCCTCTGATTTAGCTTTGATGTCGTCGATGTTATCACCTTCAAGCGCTTTTTTGAGTTCTTCTTTAGCGTCTTCGGCTTTTTTAACTTCAGCTTCGTCAACTTTTCCTTCAAGGTCTTTCAACGTTTTTTCAGTTTGGAAAACTAAAGCGTCAGCTTCGTTACGTGTATCTACTTCTTCTTTACGTTTTGCATCAGCGTCAGCATTTGCTTCAGCGTCTTTCATCATCTTATCAATTTCTTCATCAGAAAGACCTGAGTTTGATTTGATAACGATTGTTTGTTCTTTTTGTGTGCCAAGGTCTTTAGCTTTAACAGAAACAATACCATTTTTATCAATATCAAATGTTACTTCAATTTGTGGGATACCACGTGGTGCTGCAGGGATATCTGTCAATTGGAAACGTCCCAAAGTTTTGTTATCAGCAGCCATTGGACGTTCACCTTGAAGTACATGAATATCTACAGCAGGTTGATTGTCAGCAGCAGTTGAGAAGACTTGTGATTTAGAAGTTGGGATAGTTGTGTTACGGTCAATCAATTTAGTGAAGACACCACCCATTGTTTCAATACCAAGTGAAAGTGGAGTAACGTCAAGAAGAACAACATCTTTAACGTCACCAGTAATCACACCACCTTGAATTGCTGCACCCATAGCAACAACTTCATCAGGGTTTACTGATTTATTTGGTTCTTTGTTTGTTTCGTGACGAACAAGTTCAACAACAGCAGGGATACGAGTTGAACCACCAACCAAGAGAACTTCGTCAATATCAGAAGTTGACAAGCCAGCATCAGAAAGGGCTTGGCGAACTGGTTGACGTGTAGCTTCAACAAGGTCATGTGTCAATTCATCAAATTTAGCACGAGTCAAAGCCATTTCCAAGTGAAGAGGTCCAGCAGCACCGGCTGTGATGAACGGCAAGCTGATTTGAGTAGTTGTTACACCTGAAAGGTCTTTTTTCGCTTTTTCAGCTGCATCTTTCAAGCGTTGCAAAGCCATTTTATCTTGGGCAAGGTCAATTCCGTTTTCTTTCTTGAATTCGGCAACCATCCAGTCAATGATTTTTTGGTCAAAGTCGTCACCACCAAGTTTGTTGTTACCAGCAGTTGCAAGGACATCAAAGACACCGTCGCCAAGTTCAAGAATTGAAACGTCGAATGTACCACCACCAAGGTCAAATACAAGAATCTTTTCATCTTTATCTGTTTTATCAAGACCATAAGCAAGAGCTGCTGCTGTTGGTTCGTTAACGATACGTTCTACTTCAAGACCAGCAATTTTACCAGCATCTTTAGTGGCTTGACGTTGAGCGTCATTGAAGTAGGCAGGAACAGTAATAACTGCTTTTTCTACTTTTTCTCCAAGATAGCTTTCGGCTGTAGCTTTCAAGTTTTGCAAAATCATAGCTGAGATTTCTTGTGGAGTGTATTCTTTGCCGTTAGCAGAAACTTTTTCAGAAGTACCCATTTTTGATTTGATAGAAATGATTGTTTCTGGGTTAGTCACTGCTTGACGTTTTGCAGCATCACCAACGATGATTTCACCATTTTTGAAGGCTACGACTGAAGGTGTTGTACGATTTCCTTCTGGATTTGGAATAATTTTTGATTCAGTTCCTTCAAGAACTGCGACTGCTGAGTTTGTTGTACCAAGGTCAATACCGATGATTTTAGACATAGTTATAATCTCCTTAATTTCATTTACTTATGAGTAGTTTACCGACTTTTCGGTCGATTTTTTATTTTATATTTTATTGAGCAACAACGACCATTGCTGGGCGAAGTAAACGTTCGTGAAGTTGGTAACCTTTTTGGAAGACTTGCACGATACTGTCAGCAGGATGTTCGTCATCAGCTGGGACAGTTTGTACCGCCATGTGAAGGTTATGGTCGAATTTATCGTAAGAAACTTCTTCGACGCCTTCTTCTTTGAGGGCTGAAACTAGGCTTTCTTGCACCATTTCCAAGCCTTTTTTGACGTCATCTGTCAAACCTTCAACAGCAAGGGCACGTTCTAAGTTATCTAATGATGCTAAGATTTTCTTTGCTAAATCTTGTGAACGATATTTGATAAGTTGCAAACGTTCTTCATTTCCTCGACGTTGAACATTTTGCATTTCTGCAGAAACACGTAGAAATTTATTTTCCCACTCACTTGCTAATTTTTGCGCTTCTTCAACTTCATTGATTTCTTCTTCAACGATGTCCTCGAGTGCTTCCTCAGTTATTTCTTCTGTGACTTGCTCATCAACTTGTTCGTTTTTGATTTCTTCTTTGATTTCTTCGGACATAAATCCTCCTTTTTTAAATAGCTTTTTAATCATTTACTTATTTCGTAGTGGTTGCCATCAAGATAACGATAGTAATCACTTAGCTTCATCGTTAGTACTTTTGCAACTAAATCTAATATAGATAGGGTTCTTTGATAATCCATTTCTACAGGACCAACGACGGTTAAAGTTCCAAGCCCCCGATAAGGAATAACGAACTTTTGGGAAAGCAGGGTTAAATTTTTCATGTATTTTTCATCATTATCAAACTTAACAGCTCGCATTTCGTCGTTACTTGTGATTTCGCGAATCTCATGGAGCATTCGTTCGTCATCACTGAAAAGTTTATAAACTTCTGCTAAATTTCCTGTGGCATAGTCAAAAATATTTTTGCGACCAGAAACAGTCAGATGTTCGGTGAATAAATCATTGAAAATTGATTCAAATAGTCCTAAAACTTCACTTACTACTTTGAAATAGCGCTGGACAATCTGCGGAATTTCTGTACGCAAAGTGTAATGAATATCGATCATTTTCTTGCCAACCATACGTTCTTTAACCAAGTTACTAAAAACAGCTAAATCCGCTTCAGTCATTGATTTTGGAAGCATGAATTGGTTCGTTCTTACTTCCCCAGTATTGAGCGTAATCACGGCAAGGATAGAATGGCTGTCAAGCATGACTAATTCAAAAGAAACGAGAACTTGGTCACGCTGTGGGACATTGAGTACAAAGCTTGTTAACCCGGTTAACTCGGACAGGCTTTTTGCTCCTCTCTCAAAAAGATCGGATAGGCGATAATATTCACCGTCAAAGTCTTTCATGACCTTAAATAGATCATTTTGACTAAACTCTTCGAGTTGAATGACATTTTCTACGAAATATTTATAACCCGAAACGCTAGGAATCCGACCACTCGAGGTATGTTCTTTTTGAATCAAGCCTAGGTTCTCTAAGACTTTCATATCATTTCTAATGGTGGCGCTAGAGGCTTGAATGCTGTCAAGGAGCGACTTTGAACCAATTGGTGTATGTTCCTTGGCATAAAGTGAAACAATCAGATTTAAGATTTGTCTTTGACGTTCTGTAATCATTAGCTGCTCCTTTCCTTAGCACTCTTGTACCTCAAGTGCTAACAAATTTATTATAACCCTTTGCGTGTGCCTTGTCAAGAAAAAAGGCACAAAAATTAGCACTCTTTTTGATAGAGTGCTAATTTCATTTTATAACTTCTTCAAATCACTAGAGTTTTGCCAAATATTAAAGAGGCAAACGAGCATTACAGCTATTTCAAAGATTTTTTCTAGCCCTATTGCATGTTGGATATAAAGGATGATATAGTCCAAAATCAACAGGGTAGCCACAATTTCGAAGAAAACAAACGTAGCGCGCCAGAATCTCCAGAGAAGATATAAAAGTAAACAAAAGATAAGGAAATAAACTAGATTCTGCCAAATCATCACATTCGCCCAAATTTTCTGAGTAAATGGTTGGAAGATGGAAGTAATTTGAGTGAAAAAGTGACCAAAAACATTGTTATGACTCACCAGACTTTTCATCAATACAACAGTACTATAAACAAAGAGACCCACATTGAAAAGAAGGAGAATTTGTTTTCTATTTAGCATTTCCTTTTCCTTTCGTCCCTTATTACTTGTTAGGCAGTAATTTTAGGTATTCTTCGAGTGTTAGTTTGTGCTCGGTCATATATTTGGCATTTTCGATACCTACATAACGAAAATGCCAATCTTCATAGTCTACGCCTGTTTCAGCTTGTTTTCCTGCAGGAAAACGCAGAATAAAACCGTAATTTGGAGCGATAGCGGCAATTTGTGGAGCAACTTGGCTCGCATTTAAGCTGTCGATATCACTCATATCAATAGCCAAGCCTGTTTGGTGCTCTGAGCTTCCTGGTGGTTGCGAGTAGGTTTGAACATTTTTGATTGCTTCTTGACGAGAAATAGGTTTTCCATCAACATTAACTGTGCCATGTCCTGCCATTTCGTCTTGGATGTAGCCTTCGTAAAGCTCTGACTGATAAGCAACTGATCGATAGCCGGAGATGAGATGCTCGGCTGGTGATATTTTCTGTGCTGCTGCTAAAAATTCTGTAACCTGATTAGCAATTCGCTGATCAACTTGGATGGAACCAACACTCGCAAGAGAGGGATTCAGCTCGGGTTTGGTCGAAGTGCGATTGACCAAGACGAGTTCCCAATCGGAAGGTCTAGCACTCGGCAAATCTTGGGGTGAAATTTGAGATTGGCTTGTGCTCTGGGTCTCGCTTATTTTCTCTGAGGTGGCTTGGTTTGTTGGGGTAAGCGATGGGTGTGAGGTAAATTTTTGAATGCTTGTTTGATCATTGAGAAAGATAAAGGCAAGCAATGCTACAAGGAGAGTGACTAAGGCAATTAGGCTGATGATTGCGCGCTTTTTCATTTTTCCTTTAATTTTTCACTTCCTAATGCGCGGTAGCTCATATCGCCAATTTCTCCAACGGTAAACTGACCATTTTCGTAGGTGAGATGAGTAACCGAACCATTATCAAGGCCGTGGGGGCGTGGTAATTCTGGTCGAACGAGCTTGACAAAGCTACCAATAGTCATACCGTGGCTGACAATGACAATATTTTTAGCGCCTGCAGCAACGGATTCTTCGGCAATGTCCGAAAAGCCTTCTAAGATACGGCCTGAGAGTTGTTCCCATGTTTCAGCCCAACCTGCTGTATCTACGGCATAAATGGCGTTAGCAATTTGTTCGTCTTCGGGAAAACTTCCGTTTATCATGCCATTTTCAGCAAAAATTCTTGGGAGGACGCCATCAAATAATTCGCCATCGTAGCCGCCGTCAAAAGAGCCAAAGCACCATTCGCGAATTCGTTTGTCAAATTTGTAAGGAATGCCTTCGTTGTCCGAATTGCTCAAAATGAAACCCATTGTCTGGATTGTGCGACCTGAGTCTGAGGAATAGGCACGGTCAAATTTGATTCCTTTTTCTTTAAAGCCGAGTCCTAATTCAATAATACCCAGTTCTCCTGCAGCGGTCAGCGGAGTGTCTGACCAACCTTGTGCGCGTCCAATGGTATTAAACATTGTCTTACCGTGTCTTACCAAATAAATATTTACCATGTTTTCTCCCTCTTAATGCTGTATTTTAATTATATCAAAATTCATTTTTTCGCTTCAAGTTTTGTAAATTCTTTCTTAAAACGTTTTTCAGAGACCACTTTAATGTCGCTTTTTCCTAGATAAATCAAGTAATCTCCTACTCGAGCTGCTCCACCAAACATTAAACTAAAGCGAAGCTGGTCGGGAATTTTGGGATTCCAGAAACAGATTTGTTTGTCAAATAGATGTTGTACCCAATCTTCTACAATTTCATTTTCGTCATGAACTACTTGCCAGGCTTCAACAATTTGTTCACCCATTTTTACTTGCATTTTTTACACGCTCTCGTTTTTTAGTTTTTAAAGGAATGAATTGGTGCAGGAATTTGTCCTCCGCGCGCGATGAAATCAGCTGATGAGGCTTTATTGACACGCATGACAGGGGCAACTCCGAAAAGTCCGCCAAATTCGATTTGTTCGCCTTCTTTACCCATTGGAATAATGCGGACAGCAGTTGTTTTTTGGTTGATAACCCCAATAGCTGCTTCGTCGGCAATCATTGCGGCAATGGTCGTCGCTGGAGTTTCTGCTGGAATGGCAATCATGTCAAGTCCAACAGAGCAGACGCAGGTCATAGCTTCTAATTTTTCGATGTTGAGCGCACCCGAATTGACCGCGGCAATCATGCCTTCGTCTTCGGAAACGGGAATGAAGGCACCAGAAAGTCCACCAACGCGCTCGGCTGCCATGACGCCACCTTTTTTAACGGCATCATTGAGCATGGCAAGGGCTGCCGTGGTTCCATGTGTTCCAACGGTTTCTAAGCCCATTTCTTCAAGAACACGCGCTACGGAGTCGCCAATAGCTGGCGTTGGAGCGAGTGACAAGTCAACGATTCCAAACTCAACGCCCAAGCGCTCTGAGGCCATTTGACCGACCAATTGACCGATACGAGTGATTTTGAAGGCTGTTTTCTTGATGGTCTCGGCTAAAATGTCAAAAGATTCGCCACGAACTTTTTCCAAAGCACGTTTGACCACGCCGGGACCTGACACGCCAACGTTGATAATCGTATCAGCCTCACCTACGCCGTGGAAGGCACCCGCCATGAAGGGGTTGTCTTCGACCGCATTGGCAAAAACAACCAGCTTGGCGTTCAACCATTTGTCGCCCTTGGACATGATTTTGATGGTTTCACCCATGTCGCGCACAGCGGTCATGTTAATGCCTGTTTTGGTTGAGCCGACGTTGACTGAAGCACAGACGCGTTCAGTGGCCGCAAGGGCTTTAGGCATTGATTTGATGAGGATTTCGTCGCCTTTTTGGTAGCCTTTTTGAACCAAGGCTGAATAGCCTCCAATGAAGTCGATGCCGATTGCTTTTGCCGCGCGATCCATAGCGAGTGCAAGTGGAGTGTAATCGTCAGCGTCTGTTGCTGCACCAATGATGGCAATAGGGGTCACTGACACGCGCTTATTGACAATTTTGATGCCGAGTTCACGACCAATGTCGTTTCCAACTTCAACAAGTTTGCCAGCTTTAGTGGTGATTTTTTGATAAATTTTTTCGGCAGCTTTGTCAATGTCTGCGTCAATACAGTCCAGTAAGCTGATGCCCATTGTGATTGTGCGAATGTCAAAATTTTGCTCTTCAATCATGGCAATGGTTTCTTTGATGTTTTGAATATCCATTTTTTGTGCAAGTTCCTTTTTTCGTGATGATTTCGTGGGGGAGTGATTTTCGTCAGCATTTTCTCTCTGACGAGAAATCCGTCAGTAAATTCTCTGATAAAATAATTTTCGTCAGTAAATCCGCTGATTTTTTGGCTTATAATTTGTGCATAGCGTTAAAAATTGCTTCATTTTGAACGTGAATGTTAACACCAAGTTGTTCGCCTTTTTTGATCAATTCCGCTTGAAATGCTGAGAAATCTTCACTTTTGGTTTCAACGACCATCATCATCGTGAAAGCTCCGCTCATCAAGGTTTGGGAAATTTCGAGGATGTTAGCTTCAAGTTGTGCCAAGGTTTCTGTTACTCCAGCGACAATCCCTATTTTATCTGTTCCAACTACGGTTACAAGTGCGTGCATTTTGTTACTCCATTCAAATTTTTTATCTTAATTATACCATTTTGTCAGTATTTTTTCTGCTGCTGTTGGAGAGATTTTACTGACGTAATTTATTTTTGTTCGGAAATTCATTTTTCTGTTTCATAAAAAGAGGTAAAAAAAATAAAATCCTGACGTCCCGTGCTTTCTCTTGGCTTTTTTGATATAATCTGCTTATTATGACTTTTAAAACTTTTCTTAATTTTACGCGGATTCAAACTTTGCCTGCGGCTTTGCTGTCGCCAATTGCTGGACTGCTTTTTTCACTTTGGTATTTTCGGAGTTTTCACTGGTTGCCCACGCTTTTCTTTTTTATCGGGCTTGTCAGTATCAATCTTTTTGTGAGTGCGTGGAACAATCTGATGGATTACCGTAAAGCGCTCGATCCTGAATACAAAAAATGGAACATCATTGTTGCTCGAAAAATCAATCCGAAGTTGGCTTTTAAAATTTGTATGATTTTCTTACTCATCGATCTTCTGGTTGGTCTGGTGGTGCTTTTTCTGACTAATTTGGCGATTTTGCCCATTGGCGCGCTTTGTTTTTTGATTGCGGTTTTCTATACTTATGGGCCTTTTGCTTTTTCTCGTTTTCCACTGGGTGAGCTTCTGGCAGGACTTTGTGAGGGCTTCATCGGCTTTTTCCTTGCGGTCTATATCAATTCTTACGATAAAGCGTACTTTTTCATCCGTTTTGATGGCTGGAAAATGGAGTGGACTTGGGATTTTGCAGTGCTGATTCCGATTGTTTTAGTCGGATTGATGTGTTTTGTGCAAAATTTCAATATTATGTTGAGTGATAATCTTTGCGATTTGGAGCAGGACGTGAGAAATCAGCGTTTTACATTGCCTTTTTATTTGAAAACTCCGTTGAGTTTGACTTTGTTTGCTTGGTTGTATGGCTTTGCGGCTTTGTGTATTTTATTAGCTATCGGCTTTGGGATTTTACCTATTTGGTCTTTGTTAATGCTGCTGATTGCTCTTAAAGTCGTTCCTAATATCAAAAAATTTCGGGCCAAACAGGTCAAATCTGAAACCTTCCATCTGCAAATTGACAATCTGATGTTGTTCAATGGCGCTCTGGCGCTGACCCTCTTGTTGGGAATTTTGTTTAGAAAATAAGTCTTGGTCTGCTTTTAAAAAAATCATCTGCTTGAAAGGATGATTTTTTGCTTAAAAGTTTTGTGAAGGGGCAATAAACACTTCCCTCAAAGGTGATTTCATGTTAAAATATTCTTATGATTACATGGTTTAAGTTGACGCCGACTTACAGTTTTGGTTTTTTCCCAATCGGTCTCCTTTTTTTGTTCCTGCAAAAAATCCCTTACCTTCTTTTGCCGCCCTTGGGCGTTTCGATTGCTCCTTTGATTAAGCTGCCTGAACATCTTTCGTGGTTTGATGGTTTGGAAAAAATTCTGGGACTTCTGACATTATTAACTTTTTTATTTATTGTGCGGGATGATTTGCAACCACGCCATTTGTTTTTGCGCGCCGCTGTGGTGCCACTCAGTATTTATTATGTGGGCTGGGGCGTTTATTGTCTAGGTTATCAAAATCTTTTGATTTATCTTTTTTTCTTGATTGCGACGCCTCCACTGTACTATTTTTGCCTCGGGCTTTGGTTGAAAAATCGACCGGCTACGTTTTGTGCCTTGGTTTATCTGCTGGTGCATTTTATCAATTTTGGTTTGCATTTTTAAATAAAGAAAAAGCGCTGAGGCGCTTTTTTTATTTTTTTAATGTGAAATTGATCAGCACTGGCTGATGATCAGAAGATTTGAATTGATTGTCAATGGTTTTGACGGAGAGGCTTTGGATGTTGCTTGAGACCAAAAAGCCGTCAATGATTCCAAAGGTGTTTTTGGGATTTTTTGCTTCATAGGCATAGTCAAGCGAGCGCACGGTTGGGGCGTTTGTAGGGGCTACAACCCGCATTCCTTTTGGAAGATGAGCAGTCGGAAACGGCTTCATCCAAGTCAATTCGGGGTGGGCTTTGCCAGCCAAAACGTGATTATAATCGGCCCCGCAAATGATGTAATCTCCTGCTTTGACGTATTTTTTCATTTTATCAAAAAGGGTCAAGAGCTGCTCTCTTTGAATTTTTTGGTCTTTGATGAAGGCTGACATATGGGTGTTAAAGATGACAAACTTTTTGTCCGAATTTTTGATTGGCAAAATAGTGACATTAAAAGCACGATCTAAATCAAAAAACTTGTTAAAATTCGTTTCAATCGGCAATTGGTAACGTGTAGAATCAGTGATTTGATATTTGGAGTAAGTCATAATACCAGATTTCGCTTTCCCAATCGGTTTTGTGACCGGATAAAAAAGATAAGCTGAGTCGTAATTTTGGGTCAAAACAGTCGAATAATTGCTTAAAGCTTTGCGAACCATTTGAGGTTCGTTGACCTGACGGCTGCGATCGCCCTGCCAGTCAATTTCTTGAATATTACCAAAATCAGGATTTTCCGCTTTAATCAGGCGAATGTCTTCGTTAATTGCTGATTGTACCGCTTTTTTGCTGTAAGCTCGGACATCTTTTCCACCATCCATGAAAAAATTAAATGATGGAGGATAAGAGCCATAGCCAATGTTAAAGGTCATCATTTTATAATTTTTGCCCAATTCAACTTGCTGCGTTTGCGGATTTTTCACGGTTTGCGTGAGCGCATCTGGCAGACGATGATATTGCGCGTAAGCGTAAATCAGGTAACCACCAACTCCGATGACCAGCAGCGCAACAAGGGCTGACAAGATTTTCACAATCGTTTTTAATGTTTTTTTCATTTTATTCCCAATTTTTATTCTTAAAATTTACTGATGAAAGTGACTTTTTTGCTGACGTAAATTTTTTCCTCGTCAAACGCTGACTTTTTTGCTGACGGATTTTTTGGTCAGAGAAAAAATACTGACGAAAATGCTGTTAGCTTTATTTTGCTTGGTCAATCATGGTCAGGATTTGTGCTGTGGAGCGAACACGTCCTAATCTGGTGAAAATTCCTGAGACAATGCCTTGATGCAAGTCGCCATTGAAATCCGTCATGGCATCCTCAACACTCAGCACTTGATAACCGTGCTGGAAAGCCTCGCGCGCCGTCGTATCACAGCCAATTGTCGTCGCAATTCCGCTCAAAATGATGGTGTCAATTCCCCGTCTGCGCAACTGCACCTCCAGATCCGTCCCGTAAAATGCCCCCAATTGTGCTTGGCGACATGAATCACGTTGTCCATTTTTTTGTCATAAGCTGCTTCTAAAACGAACTCTGAATAATCCGCTGGAAGATTTCCCGCAGCAGCCACAGGGGCATCTGTCACTGCTCGCAGCGCTTCTGGGCCATAATTTTTAACATGAACAAACACAATGAGTGCTGCTGTATTTTTAAGGGCAGCCACCAACTGCTCATTATGCTCAAGTACTTGCTCTGCCGAATAAGGCGCAAAGCCCCCACGTCCAACAATTCCTTTTTGTAAATCAATGACGACCAGCGCCGTTTTTTCTAAATTTAAAGCTGTCATTTTTGTTCTTTCCCCTCGTTTTTATCAAGAAAATTAGAATTTTTTATGTGCTTTTTTACGTCCGTCAGCAAATTTTCCTTTGGCCGCCTTCGTGTAAAAAGGTTTTTTGGCTGATTTTTTCTTTTGGTCAGCATTTTTTTGACGTCCAGAAATTCCGTCAGTAAATTCTCTATTTCCGTCAGCATTTTGGGCGCGTTTGCCCTTGTGACTTGGTTTTTTGGCGTCCTTTTTGCTGACGGATTTCACTTTGAGCGCTTGATGCCCTTTTTTAGCCGACTTATGCTCTGGCTTCTTCTTGGCTTTGAGCGTTTTTTCGACAACATCAAACTCTGACGGCAAGTAAGCAAAATCAATTTCGCCAGTCATTTTATCTGCCTTAACCACTTTGATCGTGATAGCTTGTCCAATTTTGAAAATCAAGCCCGTCCGCTCGCCAACCAAAGCCAACATCCGTTCATGATAAGCAAAATATTCCCCCTTCAAAGTCGAAATATGAATCAAACCTTCAATGGTATTTTCCAATTCCACAAACATTCCAAAACGCGTCACAGAAGCGATAATACCCGTAAACTCTTCGCCCACGTGCTCTTCCATGAACTCCGCTTTTTTCATTTTTTCAACTTCACGTTCAGCATCAACCGCACGACGCTCACGATGGCTAGAATGCTCAGCAATTTCAGGAATTTTCGCTTCCCATTTCTGTAAAATTGATGCAGGAATTTTTCCTGAGCCAATTTCACGAATCAAACGATGCACCAGCAAGTCCGGATAACGGCGAATGGGCGAGGTAAAGTGCGTGTAATTTTCAGCCGCTAAGCCAAAGTGTCCTTCATTGTTTTCAGAATAGCGCGCTTGTTGCATCGAACGCAGAAGCATCGTTGACAGTACCAGCTCACCCGGCTCACCCTTGATTTTTTTCATGAACGCTTGCAACACTTTTTGGTCAATACCGTTTGATGTTCCCTCGATTTGCATCCCGAAAGTTGCCGCAAAATCAATAAAACGTTGCAAACGATCCGCTTTTGGCTGCTCGTGAATCCGATAAATGAACGGCAAATTATGACTTTCAAAATGCGTCGCTACCGTTTCATTAGCTTCCAACATGAAAGATTCAATCATGCGCTCAGCAATGCCTCGACTGCGCTTTCTGATTTCGACTGGCAGTCCTTTTTCATTGACAATAATTTTTGCTTCCGTTGTTTCAAAATCAATTGCACCACGGCGTTTGCGCATCCCCTCCAAAATATGATGCAATTCGACCATAATTTTGACAGAATCAGCGATTTTTCCATATTTTTCAAGTGTTTCGCTATCGCCAGCAATCATCAAATTAACCTCATCGTAAGTCATCCGCTCCGTTGTTTTGATGATAGATTGTGAAATTTGATAATTAACCACCCGGCCATCAGGCGTGATTTCCATCACACAAGATTGCGTCAAACGGTTAACCCGAGGGTTGAGCGAACAAATGCCGTTAGACAAGCGCTCAGGTAGCATTGGCACCACACGATCCGTCACATAAACAGAAGTTCCACGCTCATATGCTTCCTTATCCAAAGGAGAATTTTCTGTCACATAATGAGATACATCAGCGATATGAACGCCCAATTCGAAATTACCATTGCCCAAACGCTTGGCATGAACCGCATCATCGAGGTCTTTAGCATCAGCGCCATCGATCGTAAAAGTGATTTCATTACGATAATCCACCCGACCAGCAATTTCGCTCTCTGGCACTTCCTCAGGAACACTCTCAGCCTGAGCGATTACTTCTGCTGGAAATTCCGACACAATATCCATGGAAGCAAGAACCTCTAAGACATCAATCCCTTGATCATCTGCCTGTCCGACTATCTCCGTCGCCAAACCTTGCATGGTCTGCGGAAATTCCGCATCAGGATAATGAGTAATTTCAGCGCGAACAATCGCTTTATTTTCCGGAATCAACCCTTCATCACTCAGATAAACCGCATAAGGAATTTTTTTGTTCCGTGATTTGACAAAACCAATCAATCCCGTTGCTTGACGTTCTTCCTCAGACAAACTTACAAAAGTACCCACCACTTGATGCAGCTCATGACGAATAATTTCGACCACGTGCCCTTCTGCTGCTGTTCCCTTGAGCGCATTGGCGTTTTTGTCCAGCTCCAAAGCAACCTCATCGCCATCTAAAGCAAAAGCTGTCTTTCCTCTTGCGATAAAAACATCTGGCTCCTCCGCATCGATATTCACAAAACCAAAACCAGCGGCATTGGCCCGAAAAATCCCATTAACGAGTACTTTTGGCAACTCTTTTTTAGCTAATTCAACTTTTCCTTTGGCAGTGAAATTCACCAGATGTTCAGCTTCCAATTCTGCCAAAGTTTTCACAAAAAGCTTGTAATCTCTTGCCTTATTAAAGCCTAAAGCCAAAGCAAGTTCCTCTGCTGACAAGGCTTTTTTGGCAGTTTGTGCCAAATAATCCAAGATAAGTTCTTTAATTTTCATTTTTTCCATTCTCAAATCAACGATTTTTACTCAAAAAAAGAGCTAAAATCGTCACTTTCCTTTTATCTTGTCAGTAGTATTAATCATTTTATCAGCTCGACCAACTGATAGAATCAATTCTACTACTGACAGCGCTTTTTGAAATAAATAAAAGACGAGCCGTTTCCAGCCCGCAATTTTACCGTGTTGATAAGACGACAAGAGCAAAGCCAATAACTAGCCATAGCCCAATCATGATTGCGGTAAAACGCTGCATCACTGCCTCGAAACCGCGTGCTTTACGACGTTCAAACAATTCACCCGTTCCACCAGAGAAAGCATCTGCTGCTCCGTCTTGTTTAGAAGGCTGCATGAAAATCGCTACAATGATTAACAATGACACAATCAACATGACGACAAGTAAAACGTCATAAATCATTTTTTCCATAGTCTTATAATCCTTTAGGCAAAGCCTAATCTCCTTTTTCAAAATTGCGTTACTCATAGTTTACCATATTTTCGCCTAAAAGTCATTTTTTTCTTTCGTTGAGTCGCTTCTCTTTGGCTTCTTCACTCTAAAATACAAAAAAAGAATGGATAAATCCCATCCTTTTTATTCTTAGTAAAAATTTAGTTTTCTAATTCACTCACAAACTTATAGGCTTCTTGAGCAGCTTGGGCACCATCTCCCACAGCAGTAGTAATTTGGCGGAAATCTTTTTGGCGCACATCTCCGACAGCAAAAATACCAGGAATCTGAGTTCTCATGTGGTCATCAGTGATAATCCAGCCTGCTTCATCAGTAATGCCAAGGTTGTTTGCAAATTCAGCAACGGGATCAAGTCCGACGTAAATAAAGACACCACCAAAGGCTTTCTCAGTCACCTCATCTGTTTTGACGTTTTTATAAACCACTGTTTGAACTTTTTTGTCGTCACCTTTGATTTCAACTGGCACTGAATCCCAGATGAAACTGATTTTCTCATTTTTGAAGGCGCGTTGTTGGATAATTTCTTGGGCGCGCAATTGATCACGACGGTGCATGATTGTCACCGTTTTTCCAAAGCGAGTCAAATAATCTGCTTCTTCTACCGCAGAATCTCCCCCACCAATGACCAAAATATCTTGATTTCTAAAGAAAGCACCATCACAAACCGCACAATAAGAAACACCGCGCGCTCCGTACTCTTCTTCTCCAGCAATACCAAGTTTGCGATGATTTGCTCCTGTCGCAATAATCAGCGTTTTGGTTTCAAATTCATCATCTTCCGTGATGACTTTTTTAAAGTCACCATGATCTTCGATTGCTGTCACAAAGCCATAGGCATTTTCAACACCCAAACCTTCCAAAGGTTCAGCCATTTTCATTGATAATTCTGGCCCCATGATTGTTCCATAACCAGGGTAATTTTCAATCTCCGCTGTATTATTCATTTGACCGCCGGGAACGCCACGCTCCAAAAGGAGTGTTTTCATTTCTGAGCGCGCGGTATACATCGCAGCTGTCATCCCCGCAGGTCCTGAACCAATAATCAGGACATCATATCTTTTTTCTGTCATTTTATTTCCTTTTTCTAATCGTTAAAGTTTATAGCCTTATTTTACAATGTCAAATCAAAATTTTCCATTATTTAGCTTTGTTTTGACAAAGCCCTTTGCTTAAAGCCCGCGAATCCGCATAATAACCAGCACCCCTAAAACAGCAAAACTCAAAATAGGCACCGTCAAAATTGCTACTAAAATCAAGTCAAAAATATGATTCCGGCGTTCCGACCACGGTTTTTTAGTATTGCGTACCAGATAGGTGAAAGCATAAAGCCCACCAATAAACAAAACAAAGAGGGCTGAAATAAGCAGACCCTTAAGATAAAATTGCAGAATCATCATTTTTGTTCTTCACCTCTAAATTCTTGATGTGACGCGCTAAAAATTCTCGCGTTCGCGGATTCTTAGGGGCGTAAAATACTTCTTGGGGCTACCTGCTTCAATGATTTTTCCTTTTTCTAGAAAAAGAACTTTAGTGGCTACATTGAAAACAAAATCCATTTCATGACTCACAAGAACCATTGTTTGTTTATTTTTGGCAGCTTTCAAAATAACTTCTTGCACCTCGTCTACCAATTCGGGATCGAGTGCAGATGTGGGTTCGTCTAAGAGAAGCAAGGTCGGTTGCATCGCAAGCGCTCGAGCAATTCCAACCCGTTGTTTTTGACCCCCAGATAGATATTTCGGATAGTAATCTTTACGGTCAGTCAGGCCGACTTTGGCAAGTTCAATTTCGGCAAGTTCTTGGGCCTTGGCTTTGGGCATTTTTTTGACTTGAATCAAGCCCTCCATGACATTTTCAAGAGCTGTGCGTCGTTCAAAAAGGTTAAATTGCTGAAAAACCATCCCGGTCTTGCGGCGGAGATCAAGAATTTCTTGATTAGTCAAATGAGCAAAATCAACTTTCAAATCGTCAATTTCAATTTGTCCGCTGTCTGCTGTTTCCAAATTATTGAGCGCACGCAAAAATGTGGATTTCCCAGCGCCAGATGCGCCGATAAGCGCAACCACATCTCCTTCGTTGATTTCCAGATTGAGTTGGTCAAGCACTTTGATTCCTGAGAAAGTTTTGCTTAAATTTGTAATTTTTATCATAAGTGTCCTCCCTAGGCTTGATTAAATGGATTTCTGCTTAAAGAAATTTTTGCTCGATTTTTACGTTTATCTCCTGGCATTTTTATATCTAATTTACGTTCTAAAAGACGAATCAAGATTTCAAAAATGATACAAATTGGCCAGTAAACGAGCGCCAATGCCAAATAAGTTTCAAATTGACGGAAGGTTGAGCCACCAATAATTTGGGCCCGAGCAGTCATTTCAACCACACCTGCAACAAAGGCTAACGAGGTAGATTTTAACAGTCCAATTAAAGCATTTCCCAAGGGGGCTGTCGCCACTGTGGCAGCTTCAGGCAATGTCACACGCATAAAAACTTGAAAATTAGTCATCCCGAGGGATTTTGCAGCTTCAATCTGACCTCTATCCACAGATTGAATCGCTGCCCGAATGGTTTCTGAATTGTAGGCTCCTTCGTTGAGCGCAAAGGCAACGACCACAAAAAGCATGGCCGGAACAGTGTTAACATTAAAACTCGTGCCGTAATTCATATTGATTGCTTTTAAAATCAAGGGAATCCCAGTGTAAGACAGATATAATTGCACCAAAATCGGTGTACCGCGGATAAAACTGACAAAAAGCGCACGCAGTTGATTGAGAATTGGAATTTTATTGATACGCACTAGAGCCAAAAGCAAACCTAAAAATAGACCAAAAATCATGGCGATGATCGTCATCTGCAAGGAAGACGGAATCATTTTGATAATGGGCAAAAAGGCTCCGACAAAAGCTTTCCAGCTGAAAATTTTGGTGAAAACCAGTGTCCAAAAATCATGGAAATTATACTGACCTTTGACCACCAAAAATGGAATTGTAGGCAAAACAATGAGTGCCAGCAACAAGACAACTCCAAGGATAATTTTGTTATTTTTTTTCATCTTTACTACATTTCTATGCGGAAAACTCTGTCAACGACAATGACAGAGTTTGTTGATATTTTTTCTGAGCATCTCTTGTACTATTATACAAAAAATAACTCATTTTTTCTTCTATTTTTTACTAAAAGCGTCAGAAATTTTACTGACGAAATCATTTTGTAGTTTCGTCAGCATTTTCTCTATGCGATTTATAGCTTGCACAGTTTCGTCAGCATTTTCTCTGGACGGGACTGTTTTATTTGAACAGTTCTGCTTTTGGTACGAAGTCACCACCTAAATATTTTTTAGAAATCTTAGCTAAAGTCCCATCAGCTTGCAGCTTGGCCAGTTCTTTATTGACTGCTTTTTGTAACTTTTGACCCGCTTCATCTTTGGCAAATAAGAAGTATTCATAGCCATCGTGTTCTGGATCTCCCGTATTCATATCAATATCTTGAATTTTCAAATTCTCAAAACCTTGATCTTTGATGGCAGATTTCAGCGAAATTTTGTCATAAAGCATGAAGTCAATTTTTCCTGATTCCACTTGAGTAAAACGAGTATTGACTGATGTGCTGTCAGAAGAGTAGCTGACATTGATTTTTTTGTCTGGATTGGCTTTGTTCCAATCCAAAATTGATTTGGTGTAGTTTGATGCAGGGTTTCCGATGGTTGATTTACCAGCTAAATCTCCTAAAGTTTTGTAAGTTCCTGATTTTACAAGAACTGCATTATTTGATTTTGACAAAGGATAAGAAAAGTTGTATTTTTCAGCGCGTTCTTTTTGCCAACCAAAATCATTGGCACCCATTTGATAACGACCAGCGTCAATTCCTGGTGTGATTCCTGAGAAATCAGTCACTTGGAATTTCACTTTGTATTGGGGCAACTTTTTGAAAACAGCACGTGCCACTTCAATATCATAGCCCGTCACGTTGCCTTGACTATCTGAGTAAGTAAAAGGTTTCGTTGCTCCGTCCGTCGCAACTACGATAGGCGTTTGACTTTTTGAATCCTTTGAGCTTGAACTGGAGCAAGCAGCCAAAGTTCCTGCTGCGATAAGTGAAAGGGCGGCAAATGTGACCTTGAGTGATGTTCTCATAAAGTTCTCCTCTAAAAATTTTGATAAATCTATCTTAACACGGACTTAAATCATTTGCTATAAAAAAAACTTATGACCAAGAATAAATTCATTGAAGGAGAAAAAAATAGCCCGTAAGCTATTTCTTATCTTAATATTCTAAAGCAAAATCTGCTGGCATCTCACTCACACTGCTGATTTTGACTGATTCACCCGGCTGTGGTGCGTGGATGACTTGACCATTTCCGAGATAAATTCCCACATGGTCTCCTCCATAAAAAATAATTAAGTCGCCAACTTTGGCAGCACTGAGCGAAATTCTTTGACCACTATCAATTTGATTCCAAGTCGTTCGTCCAATTTCTTTACCAAGCGCTTCCCGATAGACATAGCTTGTAAAACCTGAACAATCAAAGCCTGCTGGAGTAGTCCCACCCCACACGTAAGGAACACCTAGATATTTTTTGGCTGTGCTTACCAACTTATCTGCTCGGTTTTGATTATTCGTCAGTAAATTCTCTTGGGAAATGGTGCTGACGGTTTTATCCATCGTTTCCGTCAAAGCCGTCAGCGAATCTGTCGCCTCAGATATTTTCGTCAGTGAATTAAGGGAACTTGTTTTTGACACATTTAAGACCGAATCCGCCTTAGCAGTCGGTGCAGGTAAGAAAGCAAAACTGGTCAGAATTGCCCCTGCAAAAATAAATTTTTTCAACATTGCTAGCTAGTATAACATTAAAAAAACCGCTCTACAAGCGGTTTTACAGACTTTTAATCTTTGGAAGATTTGTTACCAAAAAAATTTCCACTTAATCTGTTTGCAACTTCTACACTTAAAAACGTTTTCAGAATAAGCCCGAAATTTTGCCATCATTCGAAACGTCCATTTTCAGCGCAGCAGGTGCTTTAGGCAAGCCAGGCATCGTCATGATATCTCCCAAAAGTGCCACAATAAACCCAGCACCAATTTTAGGAATCAGCTCACGAACCGTTATTTCAAAACCTTCCGGAGCTGCCAGCAAACTGGCCTGATCTGAAAATGAATATTGAGTTTTAGCCATACAAACGGGTAAATTATCCCAGCCATTTTCGCTAATTTCTCGCAATTGACGCTTTGCTTTCACTGAAAAATTGACTTTGGAACCGCCATAAATTTCTGTCACAATTTTGTTAATTTTATCAGAAACACTTGTCTCCAACTCATAAAGATAACGGAAATCCGTTTTTTCTTGTAACATAGCAGATAGCTTTTTGGCCAAAGCCAAGCCACCTTCTCCGCCTTTAGCAAAGACTTGCGTCAGTGAAATCTCTACACCAAGCGCTTCCACAAGTGCAGTTAACGTTGAAATTTCAGCTTCTGTATCTGAGGCAAACTGATTGATAGCTACCACAACAGGCAAACCGAAGGCTTGCATATTTTCAATATGTCGTTTTAGATTAGCAAAACCAGTCTTAACTGCTTCAACATTTTCTGCAGTCAATTCTTTTTTGTCCACCCCACCATGCATTTTCAAAGCACGTAAAGTTGCAACGATGACGACCGCATCTGGCGTCTTGCCCAATTGCCGCGTTTTGATGTCCAAGAATTTCTCGCCGCCCAAGTCCGCACCAAAACCAGCTTCTGTAATTACAATATCCGCCAATTTAAGCGCTGTTTTAGTCGCCAGAACAGAATTACATCCATGGGCAATATTGGCGAAAGGCCCACCATGAATCAATGCTGGCGTTCCTTCAATCGTTTGAACCAGATTAGGTTTGAGCGCATCTTTCAACAGCATCGCAATTGCCCCCGCAACACCCAAATCGTCGATTGTTACAGGTTTTCTATCATAAGTTTGCGCAATGACAATTTTACCCAAACGTCCCTTCAAATCCTCAATTGAGGTTGCCAGACAAAGCACCGCCATGACTTCACTCGCCACAGTAATATCAAAACCATCCTCACGTGGAATACCATTCAAAGGCCCACCTAAACCAACCGTCACATGACGCAAAGCCCGATCATTCAAATCAAGCACGCGTTTCCACAAAATTCGCCGTGGATCAATCTGCAAAGGATTTCCTTGATGAAGCGAATTATCCAAAAAAGCCGCAATCGCATTATTGGCAGTGGTAATCGCGTGAATATCTCCTGTGAAATGAAGATTGATATCTTCCATAGGTAGTACTTGCGCATAACCGCCACCAGCAGCACCACCCTTGATTCCCATGACAGGTCCAAGTGATGGCTCACGCAAGGCTACCATGACGCTTCCCCCTTGCCGCGCAAAAGCATCCGCTAAGCCAACCGTCACCGTTGATTTTCCCTCACCTGCAGGAGTCGGGTTGATTGATGTCACCAAAACAAGCTTACCTTCTGCTTTTTTATCAAATTTTTCTAAGACCTCTAAAGGAATTTTAGCTTTATACTTACCAAAAAGTTCGATGTCGTCAAAAGTCAAACCAATTTTTTCAGCAATTGTTGTAATAGGGCAAATGGCTGTTTCTTGGGCAATTTCAATATCTGATTTCATAATTCTCCTCAGTCTCCTCTAAGAATGATAATTTTAATATTATTCTAACAAAATTCTTCCTTATTTACGCAGCAAAACCTTCATTTTGAACTTTTGTAGAAAAATTGTTCGGAAATAAGCCAATTCATTTATTTTTTAGCATATAAAACTTTGAATTCTTCACAGACAACTTCCATTTCAGGATTAAAAAGCTTAAAACCTCCCCAAAATTCTTGATGCACTTGTCGCCAGTAGGCAAGACTTCTATCCCCTTCACCTTCTTTAAAAGCGTGCTGCTCAGTAACTTCAGTAAATTTTTTGATATAAACCTTTGAAGTTGTGATTGCAGCTCGTGGCTGTCCTTGACCATCCAATAAAATATCAAATTTTCCATCAACCGTTGGCAACGGCTCATCCGGCCCATAATCCAAAAGAGCGCTTGCCGTTGCTGTCTTTTTCCCTTGCAAAACTAAATCCAAAAGTTCATCCGCAAGCTCCGGTTCCGTGATTTCTGCATTTACTTCATTGCAAAAAGCCCAGGCCCAGCGAAAATTTTTCTCATCTAAGCCAGCTTCTTTGATAAAACCCTCATATTTCATCTTTCTTCCTCTAGTCTTTCTATTTTAAGAAAAAGGATCTGTCGCTATCAACAAGATCCCATTTTAAACCATTATTTTATTACGCCAATGGCGAAACCAATCTAAACCTTACTCCGCAATCAAAGTTTCTAAACCGACTTTCATCATATCTGTAAAGGTCAATTGACGTTCTTCAGATGTCGTAGACTCTCCTGTCAAGATATGATCAGAAATTGTCATGATTCCCAAAGTTTGCACTTTATATTTAGCACCAAGATAATAAAGACCCGCAGCTTCCATTTCGACAGCTTTAACGCCCAATTTTCCAACTTTAACCGCATCAGGACCGCCGTAGAACAAATCTGAGCTAAGGATGTTACCAACGTGAGTCGTAATTCCCAAATCTTTAGCGATATGATAAGCTTTATCCAGCAAATCAAAATCAGCAATTTGCGGGAAATCAAAATCAGGGAAATCATGACGAACAATCGCCGAAGTCGTAGCCGCTGCTTGACCGATTACAAGGTCGCGAATATGAACATCTTCATTTACAGAACCCGCAGTTCCGACACGAATCAATTTTTTCACACCATATTCAGTAATCAATTCATTAGCATAAATTGAAATTGATGGAATCCCCATCCCAGTTCCCATGACAGAAACACGATGTCCCTTGTAAGTCCCTGTAAAACCAAGCATTCCACGCACTTGGTTAAATTGGACAGCATCCTCAAGGAAGTTTTCAGCGATAAATTTAGCACGGAGTGGATCTCCTGGCAAGAGAATTTTGTCTGCGATTTCGCCTTTTTGAGCTTCAATATGTGGTGTTGGCATTTTTAAATTTCCTTTTCTTTTCACTTTTTAATCACTAACAAATCTGTCAGCGTTTTTTTAACGATAGTTTTGATGAATCTTGGGCTTTCCTTCACGATCTAAGAGAACGGATAAACCACCGCCCCCGCCACTTCCAGCACAGAACAGATACTCAATACCCGTTTCTTTATCCACGATAACTGCCATCCCTGACAATCCTCCTGAAATCTTTTCAAAACGTTGTTTAACATCATTTTTATCCATAATGTATCCTTTCTTACCGAAAATCAAGGCAGGCATCTGTTCATCTCGGTAGCCGCAAAGGCAGCTAAGCCCATTGAATAGAGGACTTTTTCTTTTAGTGATTCCTCTTCAAACATGTTTTTGATTTATTAAACCAAGGCATCCAAGAAAGAATCACCCGTTTGTGCCTTATCAACCCCGAAATTCTCAGCAATTGTAGCCGAAATATCTGCGAAATGTCCAACAGGCAAAACTTTTGGTTCTTTCAAAGCTTTAGAAAAAATAACAAGTGGAATATACTCACGTGTGTGATCTGTTCCAACATATGATGGATCGTTTCCATGGTCAGCAGTAATCATCAACAAGTCATCTTCTTGCATCAAATCAATGATTTCAGGCAAGCGTCCATCAAAATCTTCAATTGCTTTTCCATAACCTTCAACATCACGACGATGACCATATTTTGCATCAAAATCAACTAAATTTGTAAAAGAGAATCCTTCAGTAAATTCTGGCTTAGCCATCGCTTTGAGCAATCGATCTACACCATCCATGTCATTGTGGTTGTGGCCCATATCATATTTCACACCCACTGTATTGAAAATATCAGAGATTTTCCCAACAGAATAAGTGTCGACACCCGCATTGTAAAGTTTCTCCAAAACCGTTTCAGCAAATGGTGATAAAGCGTAGTCACGACGTCCATCAGTCCGCTCGAAGTTCCCCGCTTCTCCGATATAAGGACGGGCAATAATCCGACCAATCATAATTCCAGAACCTTCCAGCGTAATTGAGCGCACATATTCACAAATCTTATAAAGCTCTTCACGCGAAATAACATCTTCATGAGCAGCAATTTGCAAAACCGGATCAGCCGAAGTATAGATAATCAGTTCTCCAGTTTGCAATTGGCGTGGACCAAAATCATCAATTACAGCCGTACCAGAGTATGGTTTGTTTGCTTCTCGAATAATTTTACGACCAGAAAATGCTTCAATTTTTTCCAATAAATCTTCAGGATAACCCTCAGGATAAGTTGGGAATGGAGTTTGAATATTCAAGCCCATAATTTCCCAGTGGCCTGTCATTGTATCTTTACCCTTCGAAATTTCTTCCAATTTTGTGACATAAGCAGCAGGTTGTTCCACTTTTGCTATCGTTTTGAGCGGATTTTCCCGCGGAATATTTCCCCAGCCCAATTTTTCTAAGTTGGGAACTTTAAGCCCACGAAGCTCCGAAATATGACCAATCGTATCTGAATTGACATCATTGATTGCTTCATGTGTTTCCACATCATGATTGAAAAATTTATCTGCATCAGGTGCAGCACCAATGCCGACAGAGTCCATAACAACGAGATGAACACGATTAAACTTTTTAGACATTATTATCTCCAATTTCTAAAATTATACTAACTAACAACATTAACTTACTCTATTATACAAAAACTCTTACAAAAAAGCTTTTCATATCCCCGCAAACACAACCGAAAACTTTTACAAAGCTCAGTCACTGATTGTCCCTTTTTCCTCAAAAATTGCATACAAATCAAGTAAAATCCGACAAACTAATTCCAAAGTCATTCGACTTGCCGCATCTCCAAGAAGGGCCGATTTTTC
The DNA here is from genome assembly GCF_004210295.1 of Lactococcus sp. S-13. NCBI lineage: Bacteria > Bacillati > Bacillota > Bacilli > Lactobacillales > Streptococcaceae > Lactococcus > Lactococcus kimchii. The sequence continues at coordinate 504,886 of NZ_SDAK01000001.1, forward strand.
CAACTTTGACTTATAAGCAAGCAATAACAAGTCGCTCAACTGCGCAAGTTCACTTTGATAATTACAAGTAATCGTCAACACCCTTGCCCCTTGTTTTTGTGCTTTCTTTACTGCAGCAATCAAACGAGCAGTATTGCCTGACGAACTCAATGCAATTACCATATCATCCGCCGTCAACTTGTCCGCATAGTCCATCATACTATCATAATAGCGACTCACCGCATTTTTCCCCAGTGACTGCAAACGATGCGTCAAATCATCTGCAACACCCGTGCTTGGTCCGCGTGCAATCACCATGATTGTCTTTGCTCGTGTCAAGTTAGCCAAAACAGCAGTTAGATCCTGCGCATCCAGCAGATTGATTGTCCGTGTAACCTCATCGATATTTTTATACACAAAAGCATTTGCTTCCTTAGACAGACCACGGACTTCCCCCCGCTTATCCGTCATATTTTCGCGCTTGAGTTGGTTTTTATAATCTGAAAAGCCTTCAAAACCACGTTTTTTTAGACTACGCACAATCGTTGCCGTACTCACGTGCCCTTCTTCTGCAATTTGAGTGATTGATGAACGTTGCACCTTAGATTTATTGTCTTCCAAAAAATTCCAAGCGTACATCTCCGCATCAGATAATTTTTCCATATTTCTCATTTCTCAATTTCTTCTCTTCCTATTATAACACACCTGAGATACGAGCTTTTGTCTAAACTATGTTTACTTTATATCATAAAAAAAAGCTCTCCTTCTTATTAAGAGAACCTTCCTTTTCATATATTCAGTTTTTTATACCCAGTAGCTGTTTGATTTGTTCTACTTGCATTTTTGCGTATGCTGTTGGGTCTGTTTTTTGAAGTTGGGCGAGCTCGGCTGCTTTTTCTGGATTTGCTTTGAGTTGAGCTTCCATTTGCTTTTGCATCGCTGGTGCTTCTTTGGCCAGTTTTTCGACTTGATCTTGGGTTAAGACAAGCCATGTGGCTTTAGGAACAGAGACAACGGAGTGTTGTTTAACCAATTCTTTATTTTCATCGCCAACGCTAAAGAGATTTTTGAAGAGGTCTGATTTCCACACGCGACGTGTTGTGGTCGTGGTTACAGTGGCTTTTTCGCTGTCTGTCAGCTTATAAGTGGCTGTTTTTTTGACTGCTTCAATGATATTTTTTTGGTCGGGTTTGAAGTTGGTGTCAGGTTTGGCTGAATTTTTATCATTTCGATAAATAAGGACGTAGTTGCCTGTGTTTTTACCGATTTCAGCTTTTATCATCATGCCGTAGGCAGCTGTTTTGTCACCTGCGGTGTAGATTTGGTGAGTTGTGCTGGTGGTAACTTCTTTCATGCCCCAATTATCTTTGATGTGAAAGAGGAGCATTCCAACGGATAGAATCAGGATGAAGAGTGAAGTTCCACCAATGATTTTGCTTACTGGCTTGTTTTTGATAAACATCAACCCGTAGAAAGTTAAGATTGTAAAGACAATAATCAGGATAAAGATTAACATTATTTTACCTCTCCTTCTGCTGCTAAGGCGTCTTCTTCATGAATCCCGCTGACAACTTTTCCACGACGCAAGAAGAATGCTACGAAAAGACCAACGACGGCAAAGGCAAGGCCAATCATGAATGAGGCGTGATAACCAGTCAACATTGCATTGATGGCTTTGTCAGCGTAGGCCATTGGGTTGCTGGTTTTTAGGGAAGTTGCTGGCATATGGTTTGTAATCACGTTTTGCGCGACAGAACTCAATAGGGCAACGACGACTGAGGAGGCGATTTGACGGGCAGTGCTGTTTGATGCTGTTCCTTGGGCCACGTCTTTGACAGGTAAAGCATTCATGGCTGAAGTCATTAAAGGCATCATTGCCATCGCGATACCAACGGTACGAAGTCCGTAGAGTAAAGTCACGAAGTGATTTGGTGTGCTTGTTGTCAAGAAAATGAAGGGAACTGTCCCAATACCTAAGATGATGAAACCGACGATGGTCAATGGTCTTGCTCCTAAGCGGTCGTAGGCTGCACCGGCTAGTGGCATTACAACCATCATCATCAATGCTCCTGGTAGGAGAGTCAAGCCTGAGTTAAAGGCTGAGAGTCCGTGAACTTCTTGGAGGTAGAGGGGAAGCATCATTTCTACACCCATCATGGCCATGGTCACAAGGGCTACGGCGATAGTAGTTAAGGTGAATTGTTTATTTTTAAAGACGCGAATATCCAAAAATGGATCCTTCATCGTCGTTTGACGCCAACAGAAGACTGTGATAATAATCAAGCCACCAATGATTGGGAGAATGACGTGAGCAAGATCGCTCCATCCGTCACTGGCAACATTGGTGAAGCCCCAAAGAAAGACTCCAAATCCTAGAATTGAAAGGATAAAACTGAGAAAATCAAGTTTCATTGGACGGTTGGGAATAACGTCATGCAAAACGAAGAGACCAACGAGAAAGACAAGGGCAACGACGAGCATTGGAATCAGGAAAACTGTACGCCAGCTTCCGCCAAAACTCATTCCAAATAAATGAAGTTTGTTAACAATCAACCAACCTGCAAAAGTTGGGCCGATGGCTGGAGCGACTCCGATAACGATTCCTCCAAGTCCCATGACCGCACCCATACGCTTGGGTTCAAACATATTGACGAGGGCAACTTGCATCAGGGGCATTGTAACCCCAACGGCGATGGCTTGAAGGATCCGACCTGAAAGGAAGACCCACCAGTTCGAAGTCGGTGCCATATAACACATTAACATTCCGACGATAAGTAGGCCATAGGCTGCTTCATAGAGCCAGCGAGTTGGAAATTTTGTAGCGAGGTAGGCTGAGATTGGTACCATTACGCCATTTGCGAGTAAGAACCATGTAGTAGCTCCTTGAGCAGTTGACATGGAAATATCAAAATCTTTCATCAGGGTTGGTATCATCGTCCCAATGGCTGTTTGCATGAGCATGGCGCCAAAGGTTCCAACTAAAATCAACAGCAACATTCCGTTACGGCTAAAATGTTTGCCATGGATGTCTAAATGATAGTCTTTTTCTTCTGTATCAGACATTTGTTTCTCCTTTTTCTTCTTGTTGTTTCATGAAAATATCCAAAAAGAGTTTGGCATTTTCAATAAAGCTTGTGGTGCGCTCTTCACCCATTTCTTCAAACACGCGAGCCAGATTTGAGCAAGCTTGAGCTTGTACGGCTTGAGCTGTGGAGCGTCCTTTATCGGTAATGGCGACCAAGATTTTTCGACGGTCATTTCGTGAGATTTCTCGGGTAATCATTTTTTTATCTTCCAAATTGTTTAAAATCGTGGCGATACGGGCAGTGCTTGTATTGGTAAATTTGGCGATTTCACTAGGTACAATGGGTTTCCCAGCTTTTTTGTAGAGGTAATCCAAGACCAATTTTTCACCGTGTGAATAGGTATTGAAACGACGCATAAGCTCGGGTTTGCCATGATTTCTTAGGTTGACCAGAAATTCTCCTGCTGCTTTATTATAATCCATTTTCACTTCTCCCTAACGATAGTATTTATTAACGACATTAGCTATTATATTCCGTTCGCTTTCTTTTGTCAAGAATTTTTAATTTTTTTGGCGAAGCGTGCCTTATTTTGCTGACGTCAGTGTTTTTTTCTAGCGGGGGCAGAAGTGTTTTAGTTACGTCAGCATTTTCTCTGAGGTGAGTAGAACGATTGAGTTATGTCAGCATTTTCTCTGGTCATTTTGCTGACGAAAAAAGCCATCAGTAACTGACGGCTTCTTGTTATTTGGTGATTTCATAATAGCAACGTTTCGGCGAGTGGAGGCTGCCTTCTTTTTTGAGTTTGGCGATGAGTTTTGTAACTTCAGCTTTGTCAATTCCTGTAAGTGCTGCGACGGCTTTGGCGTCAAGCATTTCTGCGGAATTTTGAAATGTTTTTAGCACGAGTGCTTTATTTTCTTCCATAATAATCTCCTTATTTTTGTTAATTGAGAATTTCGCCCTTGTCTGAGCGCTTGAGCTTTTCCTGCCAGATTTTCAAAACTGCTGGATCTGGTCTTTTCCAATCTTTGATTTCGGCAACGATTTTCAAAGGGGCGCTGCTGCGGTAAGAGCGAGTGGGGTTGCCTTTGAATTTTTTATCCGTGACGTTAGGGTCATTTTCAAAAAGTCCTGTTGGTTCAATTTGATAAACACGCGCAGGATTTGTGCCACGCGCTAACTCTGCTGCCAATCCTGCTCCGTCAGCCAAGGCTGTGAAATAGACATGATTCATGATGATTTTTTCATCATAATTTGAAGAAAATCCTGCCCTCAACACATCGCCAACCTGCAAATCTGCTTTTGTCCCATGATAAAATGGGCCTTCATCTAAAATTTCTGTCATTTTCCACCTTCACTTTGCATCAAAAAATCCTGTCAGAACTGACAGGATGACTTTTTTACTGACGTCATTTTTTGAGCTGTCAAAATTACTGACGGAATGCTTTTGTCCCTTTTTTTAGAGAAAAATGAGTTTACGTCAGCATTTTCTCTGGAGAATTTCCCAGAAAACTTAGGCGTCAATGGTCGAATACCTATTCAACAGTAGAAAGTTGCATATAATCATCTAAAACACTTTAAAATAAAGGAATTAATTTGAGGTTATTTAGCATGAAAGTGGATAAAAAAATATACTTTTTTACACTTTCTGCCCCTTTTTTGCCCCTCATCAAAATATGGTTCTTGCTGGGCTCGAACCAGCGACCGAACGGTTAGATTTTTGAATGAAATGACAATAGTCTCGGAAATCTTAATTTGTTATTGTATCAAATCAACAACTTTATAGTAATCCTCTTCATTCTCAATTTCTTCATTTAATTTATTTGCAACTTTCTGTGCTTGTAGAACATTTTCGAAAGGACCAGCATTAACAACTTTCCCAAATTTATCTGTAACGACTATTTTTGAATTGTTTTTTGGATATTCGGATGAAAACATAATTTCTCTTTTCTATCTCAATGATTATTCATCATCATTATTTTTTTTAACATTATACTATCAGTATACCATAAAAAAAGCAAGTAAAAAACCGCCCATGTTGGTGGACGGTAATCTTCTAATATTTAAGGGTTTGCCCAGCATAAATCAGGTTAGGGTTTGAAATTCCATTCACTGATACCAAGCTTTGAACACTTGTTCCCAGTTGTTGAGCAATGCTCGAAAGATTATCACCAGAACGTACGGTGTAAGTCCGCATTGTAGCCCCAGACTGACCGCCTATGAAGCGAATGACCTGACCTGTGTAAATCAAGCTTGGATTGCTTAGAGCGTTCTGACGTGCTAATTCTTGCCAGTTTGTCCCCCAGCTTGAAGCAATGCCACTCAAAGTATCGCCCGCTTGGACAACACGAGTTTGTGTAGCTGTGCTTGGTGTTGGTTGATTTGGTGCTGTTGAGGCATTCAAGGTTTCAACATCATGTACTGAAAGCCAGCTCATGATCCCGTCAAGCAAAACAGTATCGCCCTGTTTTTGAACAATCTTGTGCGGAAGCCCTTTGACCCACTGCGGAATAGCTTGACCCGTCGCATAGCTTTTAGCACTGAAGTTGACTTTAACCGTCATTCCCACTTCTACGCTGTTCCCCTTGACGTGATCGGCTTCTTTACCGTCAGAAATAGCTGGAGTAGTCGTATTAGGCTTAGATGGGTTGCCATTCTTATAGCCATTATCTGTGATTCCTGTTAAATCAACATTGCCATCCAGTCCGCCTGCAACATAAGTTGACGTGAACTGAAAAATACTAATTCCGTCTAAACTTGGGAAAAAGTTATAATTTGGGGTTGGTGTGACTGCATAATTGGGATATTCCGCAATCCAGAGGGAGTTAGGAAACGCTTTGATGATTTGCTTATAATTGACGTTTGCCAACGTATAAGGCTTGTAAGAGTAGTACATCGGAGTGTAGCCTGCAGCTTTCACACGTCGCATTCCGTATAGAATAGCATCAGTATTGGCTTGCTTATCCGGACTTGCCCCACTTTCATAGTCCAGTGCCACAATTGAGTCTTTTGGTGTTTGAATTTTAGGGAGGTAACGGTCAAGTGCTGCTTTAGCTACTTCTTTTGAACCGCCAACTTGATACCAAATGTAGGTATGGGCTCTTTTTCCTTGAGCAATCGTTGAGGCAACCTGTGTTGAATAGGTTGCTTGGTCAACAAAAACTCCTCCATAAGTTCCACCAATTTGAGCAATGGCAAATTTATCATGCGCATAGCCAAAATTCCCATAGTCCCCATTATACTTGGACCAGTCCACTCCTTGGTCACCGACTGCCGCAAAGACTGGTCTACTTGCTGCAACAACGAATAAAACTGCCAAACCAATGGCAGTTTTTTTAATGAGTTTTTTCATTCCTTTTCCTCCGTATTTTCCTTTTCGATGACATCAGTCTTGCCATTCTTAGATTTCAAGTAATTCACGAGTTCTTGAAACATTGGATTGATTTGACAAATGAGTTGGATCATTCGTGCGCCAAAGAACGCAAGCGACCCGCTGATAATCCAACCCACTTCATTTTCATAGGCCCTAGGCTTTGAGAAATGCCAGAACTCAAAAACAATCCAAAATAAAGCAATTGTTGTTAAATCAATAATGATTCTCTTTTTTAAAGGGGGGTCCATCTTTTCCCCATCTTTCAGCCAGGTCAGCCCCAGTATGATTAAGACTAACCCTGAAATTCCTAATAATTGATATTCCATAATCCCTGCTCTCTATGCCTTATCTGTGATAAAAAAACCAATCACATATCGAGATCCAGCCGTCAGAGCCAGCGGTGGAATAACACTTAATTTACCGCCACTGATTCGTGCTCGTCCTTGAAGTGGATTTAGATTATTGGTATCAAAAAAAGTAAGAGAGAAATCACTACCGCTTGCTAGTTCGGGGTGCCCTGAAAGGGTTAAAACTTCATAAAATGAACCAGCAGGGATATCCTTGGTAGGCTTTAGCCCATAAGCCTTTATTTCGATGTGGTCGCCAATTACCCTATATTGAGTTAATACACCAGAATCTGCACCCCACCCTGAAGAGAGAGCGACCCCAGTCCACGGAATATCACCTGTTTGTAATTTTATTAAATCATTATTTACCTTAGTGAAATTTTCATCAATTGCTGCACATCCATTATCCATTCCAGCAGTAATCTTTTTCAAATCTGTCATTTATTTTCTCCTTTTTTAAGCTTTATAGCCCTTCGTTATTTTTGCGCCCGACATTTCAAAGCAAAGCGTCTGTGGTTTGTCGATAATCACAAGCGTTTTGTCGTCAATGATGGTGATATCACCATCAATTTTAAAAGATGTTGGCATTTCGACATATGCCTTTTTCCTATCATAGCTTAGACTGACTGGCACATTGTAAAGTCGCTCCCTACCAAAAATTGGGCCTGTTCCCAAGCCATTGACCTCTGTTCCTAAAGCGTTCTTGTAGCTTGTAACTTTAACTTCTGGCTGATATTCTGAATCGTGTTCTAAAATGAACGTAAATCCAGTTGGAATATATTTTTCGGTTTTTTGTTTTAAATCCGTAAGTTCTGCGAGCAATTGTCCGCCTGGATCCACTGCTTCAATAATTGCCTTTACAGAAGTCACCCAACTTTGAAGATCAGTTTTGCTGGTGTCCATGAAATTTTCCATGTTCGTCAGCTCAACTTGCAAATCTGCTTTTACCGTCGCGAACCATTCTGAGAAGACGATTCCATTCGCCTCAAGCTGAGATTTGAATTGAGCTAAGAGGTCACCTGTTTTTAAAATACCATTTGGCCCATAATAGCCACAAACTTTCTCGTCAGCTCGCATATCCGTAATATTTGCATTAACAATCTTAGTCCCATTTCTTGGCACAAGTATTTTAGCAATTTGCAATTCAAAAATTGTTGATGTCCGAGTTACCGTCACATCTGCTTCTTTGTAAAGAAAGAGGGCTTCTCGTTGAGATTTATTGAATTGAATGACAATGCTGTCTGTCCGGTCTTGTAAAGTACTTGCAAGCGGAACAGTGACTTCTTCGTCTAAAGTATGAATATACGTGCGACCAAAAGCGCTAAAAGCTGCTCCGGCAGAAAATTTAACTCGCATTCCCAAGCTGCCTGATTCCGTAATTTGTAAAGCATTCCCATTACTTGCGTTAGGAACCACTCCGGGCTTAAATAGAATGGAAAAGAACTCCCCAAAGTCATCCGAACCATATTCCCTATCACCACCATGGTCATCCCAGGGAAATGATTTTTCATTTGTAGCCATTATTATTTCCTTCCTAAAAGTTTAAAAATTGTGGGTGTTTCTTTGTCGTATGTCAACTCTAAATATTCTCCTTTTTCGTTGTAAGTTTTTTTAGCTTGTGAAATAACCGCTGTTTTAGAGGCTCCATAACGTTTGCTGAGCAACTTCACTTTGTCACCGACAAAAAAATCACGACCAAATTTAATGAGTTTTGATTCTAAAATAAAATCACCATTTAGTGTGATGACCTCTTGCCTATCCGCTAGTGCCTGAGCACCCCGCTCTTTTAGCATATTATTATATGTCGCGGCAGGAATTGTAGTCGTGTCATTTTTGCTTTGCAGGTCGCGTGCATCCACGTAGGTTTCTTTTCTGCCCAAGCCTTTTAAATTCGGGTTGACGACAATTTTTGTACGAGCCGTACCCTCTCCTTCTCCTAAAGCATAAGCCACGGTTTTCTCATCAAAAGTTGTATGTTCAAACTCAACTTCACTCAAATTGTCGTAACCATCCGCATCGTCGGAAAATACAACCCACTTTGAAACATCCCTTCCTTTAAAAAACTGAATTTGATTGCTTACTTTTCCTTTTGAGCCAATCTCCCTAAAGCCAAAGTCATAAGTTTCACAAAGCTTCTCTACTTGCTCGTCAACTCCTCCGTAGGAATTTTGATAGTCGATTGAAGCCAAATTTAATCCATCTGCTGCAGCTAAAGCCAAGTATTCAATCTTTCTATCTGAGCCATTGTGAGAACCGTTGACGTCTGTATAATTTGCGGGATTTATCATTTCTTGATTGATGTGATCCCAAGCGATTAAAGCAGGACTTTTACTAGCAGTATATACCCTGTCAATAATTCGAGTGTCATATTTGCCAGCTAAAGATTTTCCGCAAACTTTTAATTGGTCATTTTTCCCTGAAACGTCGTCAACGTAATAGTAAATCCCTTCAAATTTAAAAACGCTCTCCGGACGAAAAATCGCATTATTTTCAAAACTGAACGGAATATCCAATTCAAACGTATTGCACTTACCGTAATTTTCATAAATAATCAAGGATTCAAAGCCATCAAAAATCTTAGCTTTTGCAAAATTAAAATCTCCTAACCATTGATAAGCAAGTAAAATTTTTTGCATCTTAAACTCCTATCACTTTTGGACTAATTCTCACAGTACCAAGCATATTTTCTGCTCCTGAATCGGCCTGCAATTGAAAAAAGTTATTTCCTTTATCCAATTGCAAGAAAATGCTATTTTCGTCCCAAAATTCAAGGTCATTTTCTTCTGTGCCGCCAGATTTAGTCAGTGTGATTTCTTTCTCCCCTCGAAGCGTGTTGATGGTGAGTAGCTCACCAGCGGAATATGCCTTTTCAAGTCTGAAATATTCGCCGGTGGTCACATTTAAAACCTTGGGATTAGTTACGCCGCTCAAAAAATTTAAAGTGATAATCATTCCCACTCGAACGTCTCCTTCGTTTGAAATGACTTGAATATTATTTTCAGAGTGAATTGCAAAAGTAAATGAACTCGTGATTCGCAAAGGAAAGGTAAGGTTTTTCTTTAACGAAGATAACATAATCAGCTTGTCTGCTTGATTTTTGTCAATCCAATAAGAATCAAGAGAGATGAAACGAATTGAATAGCTTTGAGTAAGGTTATTAGACGAGTTGTCCATTACCGGAGCTTGCTCGACTACAACATCAATTTGATAAACGTTCCCATTATCCGGGAAATAAGTTAACGTCCCGGATAATTTGGGATTATGAAGGCTGGCCAATTGCTTTCGCTTATTTTGTAAATCAACCGCACTGCTCGCAATAAATTCACCTTCGATTTCAAGCGTTCGATCATCAAGTTGCTGATTGACTAAAATAGAGCCGTCTAAACCGTATTGTTGTTGCTTGGTGATGATATTCTCAACCGCACCAAAACCTTTTTTTGATGTTACTAAAAAAGGAGGCTGTTGCCCAAAAACAACCTGACCTCCTTCTGAATTTTTATAGACAATTTGCATGATTAACTCCTTATCCGTAATGTGCGCAACATATCCTTGCCGTCTCTCTTGGCATATTTCGACGCTGTACGTGCATCAATGTTTTCAGGACTGTAGTTGTACTGATTGAACACAAGCCCATCTCCATCTCCAGCTCCACCAGAAGCATCTCTTGCGCCTATCCCGATTTGTCTAAGGACTTTATCAGTCAATGGTAAGATAGCTTCACGTCCAGCTTCGCCGCCCACTTGAAGATTGTTCCCATTCATCCCAAAAATAGTTGCGCCATCCATAATTCCGCCTTTAGCGTACCAGTCTACTCCAATTGATGGAATTTTACCTTTTAATGGATTAAAATCACCACTAATTTTAAAGTGAGGCATTGGAATCTTCGGGATGGTGATGTCAGGGAAGTTGATTTTAAAATTAAACAATCTTTTTATTGTGTCGATAATTCCACTGATGACACTCTGAGCCCCTCTGATTGGTGCTTCCATGGCGTTTTTTATAGCATTAAAGACGTTTGATACTGTGCCTTTAATGCTGTTAACAGTATTTGAAATAGCATTTTTAATTCCGTTCCAAATACTTGAAATGCTACTGCTTACTGCACTAAATATACTTGAAGCGGTATTTCTCACTGTATTAAATCCAGATGAGACACCGGATTTTATTGCATTGACTACATTAGAAATCGTAGTCTTTATACTATTCCATACAGATGAAATTATTTCTCTCACTGAATTAAAAATACTTGTGACAGTAGATTTTACAGCATTAAAAACTGATGTAATCACATTCTTAATGGCGTTTACTGCCGTTGCGATTGTATTTTTAACGCTATTCCAAATTGGAACAATCACCGCTAGAATTGCGTTCATCACAGTATTAATAACATTCTTCCAATTTTCCACTTCTCGTGCGATGAATGAACTTATCCATCCCACCACCGCGCTAAATACGTTTCTTATGGCGTTCCATATGGCAGAAATCTGATTACTAACCGTAGTCATCACTGTAGTGATGCTGGTGGCAATTGCGTTCCAAACCGTTGTAATAATATTTTTGATTCCGTTAACTACTGACATTACAAATGGTTTGATAGCATTCCAAACGCTTGTTATTATGCCATGTATAGCATCCATTGCCGTCCTTATGATGGAAACCCAGATATCTCCAGCCCATTTTATATAAGCAACAATTCCTCCCACTACAAGTTCAAAAGTCGCTTTAATCAATTGCCAAACAATCTGGATGACTGACCAAATAATATTCATTGCCATTTGAATTCCTGAAGCAATAGAATTGAAAATAGGAACAACAAAATTTGATATAGAATTAACAGCTGTTGTAAAAATATTTGTAATATCATCCCACAGTCCACTGAAAAATGAGGTAACACTTTCCCAAACCTCTTTTAAAGAATTTACAACAGTGTTAAAGGTATCTACAATTCCATCCCAAAGATTACTAAAAAACTGCGCTATGGCTTGCCACGCAGATTTCAGCCAATTCATGAAGTTTTGCCAGATGGCTTGACCTGTTTTGGTTTGGGTGAAGAAATAAATTAAACCTGCCACAAGTGCTGCAATCGCAGTTATGATAATCGGTATCGGATTGGCCATAAGAGTGACATTAAATAGTTTCAATGCCACTTGAGCAGCTTTGAGTACTGTTCCACCATTTTGTAAAACGTTAAAAAAGGCGAAAAAGGCAAGTTGGACAGTTTGAACAACTTTCATTGCAGCCAGGGCTATTTGATAGCCTTTAAGCGCTGCAACTCCAGTGAAAAGCGCAACCCCAACAGCTTTAATCGTGTCCGCAAATTTTTGAACAGAACCATTATTGCTAATCTTGGTTAGGAATGCTCCTACATTATTTACTGCATTGGTTAATTTATCAGATAAAGTCTTAGCGGCATCAGCTAAGCCCTTCATCATATCCTTAGATGAAGTTCCACCAGTAAAACTTTGCCACAATTGACCGATAATATCTTTCACTGTCCCAATGGCTATCTGAACAGAGCTAAAAAGCTGTTTGAAGGAATCGATCGCTCCATTTTCTTTTAAACGGTCTTGAAATTCTCCGATAAGCTTTTTACCCTGATTGACCCATGTGACAACCTTGTTAAAAGCTCCTTCTACTCCTGATCCAAATTGAGTGATGGCATTGGTCATTCCGCCTTTACCGAGAGCGTCAATGACATTATTTAACCCCGTAACAACTGAGGCCTGCATATTCCCGATAGCGCCCTCGAAGGTCTTGGTGCTTTTAGCCGCTTCAACCGCCACTGGTTTATTTCCCAATTCCTCAATAGCTTGGTTAAATTCGTCAGCGGTAATTTGTCCGGCAGCCATAGCATCGCGGAAATTACCCGTGTAAGCCCCATTGTCTTTCATGGCTTTCTGGAGCATTCCAGAAGCTCCGGGAATTGCATCCGCCATTTGATTCCAGTTTTCAGTGGTTAATTTACCAGCTCCCGCTGTTTGAGTCATTACCATTGCTACTGATTTGAAAGTGTCCGCATTTCCCCCGGCAACTGCATTCAAGTTACCAGCCGAAAGGGTCAAACTTTGGAAGTTTTTAATCCCATTTGCTGCTAACTGCGCTCCAGTATTTGTAATCGTTTCTAAATCGTAGACCGTGTCGTCTGCGTATTTTTTGAAAACGTTACGTGACCTGTTGATATCTGCATCTTTAAAACCTGCAAATTTCATGGTGGAAGTGTATTTATTGAGGGCGTCACTGGCATTCATTGCTTCACCAGCAAAAGATGCAATTTTTTGAGCACCTTGAACAATCATATTCCCGATACCCATTCCAATCCCTTGTAAAATGGACTTAAATTTTCCGCCGGAACTTTCGGCAGAGCCGACCGCTTTATTCAGTTCGTTATCTACATCACTTCCGTCAATTGCGATCGTACCCAGAATTTTGAATAATTCGTTCATTCTTTTCCTCCTTCCCCATTAAAATTGATAAATTGACTCGCTCTTTTCAGGCGTTTGATTTCCTCCTCTTGAGTGACTGCTTCTTTTTTCTCTTGCTTGCTTTGTCTCAAAGGCTTATAGCCAAGCGCTTTTTTGAATTCCACAAAGCTAACTGTCATGTCGGTGTGAAGGTATTGTTGGTAAATCCGTTCTTCTTGTTCTTCAGATTGGACGTAAAAATAAAAATCCACTGCTTTACTCAAAGAAAAACTCTTAAGTAAAGCTTGTGGATTGCTATATCTTCTGAAAAATAAATCTTTAAACTTGTAATAGCCGTCGGGGCTATTTTCTAAGAACGCATAGAACCGAAAAAATCAGTAATCCGCCCGTCCGCAAAAATGGCTTTTACCCCGTTCAAATAATCGAGCAAGCGAACCTTGTTGATTTCTTCAACAGTCAGACCCGACAAAGAAGCAAGGAGTTCATCCAGCTCTTTTTTGATTGGTTTGATGTTCGTGATAGCTTTTTTAGCCAATTTCGCAAAAACACTAATTCCAGTTTTTTCAACATCTGCACCCTCAAGCGAGAGATTTTCTGGATGTTCAAAAATAGCCGTCAGTTCATCGATGATGTCAAGTTTCGCAAAAATCGTGAGCAATTGCTCCAAATCGCCGCCGTTAAGTTCTCGTAATTCTAAAGTCATTTATTTTATTTTCCTTTCAAAGTAAGCTTTTAAGCTTTTGTCAATACTACCGGATCACTCCAAGACGAACCCGTAAAAGGCCCATCGTGCAAATAGCGGGCTTTGTCTACATCGCTTGCGCCAATGCCTTTTTGTTTGTACGCTTGGACATAGATTAGAATTTTATCCCCCACAGATAGCGTCGGAACATCCTTGGCGTCCAAAGTCCATGAGTTTGTTTCTGAATACCCCATATATACCGCTTTATGCGGGTCTAATTCATTAGCGTCGGCATAATGCGTTAAATAAGCTTCTGCTCCCTCTACTTGCTCCCAATCCACTTTTACTGAACCATCCGCATTTAAAACCCCAGTTACCAACTGGGGAGCCTTAGGGTGTGGTAGAAGGGTAGAAAATTCGGCAAGGCATTTCTCCTGCCAGCATTTGATCTGGCGTGGCATGAGCCGTAAACTCAAGGTCACTTGTCGCTTCATCCTTGTCTTTTGTGTCAAGCCCAAATGTACTTGTCACAAGGCAATTATCGAGCACAACAATGATCTCTTTTCCTGTTCCCCGCTGGAAGCCATAAATCGCAACGTTATCGATGTAATCACCATCTTTTACCTGGCGTTCAAATTCAATGATTTGATAGCCATCTGGTGCTTCGTCTTCTGTTGCGGCACGAGCTGTCCCGCCAGAGATTAAAGCAATCGTCTCCGGGCTAAACTCTTTGAGTTTTGAGGACATTTTAGCCGTAAAGCTTTCTGTTACTTCCAATCCTTTTACTGGCGTAATATAGGCACCATCGACGTCCATTAAACGTTTCTTGATGTCAATTTCTACCTTAGTTCCTCCAGAAGTCGCACCGATAGGTGTGCCTGAAAAACCTTTTGTTTTATCAAATTTAAAATCTCGGACAATCACTCCTGCATCCACAATGAAATTCTGTGGACTATCGGGAGTAAATCCCACTTTTGGTAATGCCATTACAATGTTCTCCAATCTATTGTAATTTCCAACTGCAAAGACCGTCTAAGCAGTCCATTTTGACCCGTTGGAATGTTATTTGCTCGAACATATCTCCAAGTTGCACCAAAATATTCATTAAGGCCACGCTTGTAAGCAAGTTCTTGTTTAATTTTTGTTTCAATATCAAAGATATTTTTATAACTTGGGTTTAAGTCAAAAATATCTAAGTCAATCGAAACCGTCTCTTGATTTCTATCTTCCTCAAAGCTAGTATCAACATCAAAAGTGCAGTAAGGATAAGTGACTTTTTCGCTGTTATTCCTATCATAATAAGTTTCGGAATGGATTCCCTGCAAGATAAGCGTGAGATAATTTATGAGTTTATCCATTTAATTTCCCCATTTCTGCATTGATAATTGATTTGATGTTTTTCTTATTCTCTCGAAAAGCGCTGCGCAAGAATTTCTTAGGTTTTGTTCCTCTTGTAAAATGCGTTTTACCGTCTGGACCTTCATAGACCCAGCCGCCCTTTCGTCCTGCGCCATTTTCCGCAAATTCACCCGTTCCAAATTCTTGATAAATCGCATACTGAAGTCCGCTTCCGACTTTAGCCGTCATTCTACTCCCAGTAGCCCCAACTTTGCGAGTAATGCTTCGCCTTAACTCTCCTGAATCAACAGGGGCTCTATCTTTAACTTCTCCTACCATATGAAGGCTAGCGGATTCAAGTGCTCGTTCAGCCGCTTGCAAGATCGCCTTATTGATAGCGGCCGCATTCGTTTCAATTTTAAACTCATTTTTGGCCATTATCTTCCTCCTTTTTGAAAGTTAGATAAAGTTCAAGGTGGTGATGAATACCCATCGGATCATCAACGTAAGTAATCGCGTATATTTTCCCTTGTTCATCTACCAATTCCATATCTTTTTTTATTCCGCTCACATATTTAGGAATAATGGCGTAATGCGTCGATTCTTCAACGATTGCATTTTGATTGACTGCTTGGTCTGTACCCGATGCCAAATCAATATAACCTTTGAGAGTTATGAAATCTACAAAATCAACATTAAAACCCCCGAGTCCATCAGGGGTCCGTTCCTTTTTTCTAATCACAAGATTCTGAGTTGGGTACATTTCACCACCTCATTTTCTTGTATTTTTTAATAAATCCAAATAAGCTGGCAGGATAGCCATTGATTGATTCATTCGAATTAACATCGTAATAAGTTACGCTCATCCGAGAAATGCTTTCGGACTTAATGCCAAGCTTATCTCCCATAGATACATCATATTGGAGCAGTTTTTTGACCCCCTCAACAACGTCAGGCGGATAGGATATCTTAGTGATGAAAGCACTTTGGAAGCTGCCGTTAAACAGCGTTGCATCTTTGAGTTTAATCGTTTTATCGTTGATTTCTTCAATCACACACAAGCCATCATTGACCCCTATATCCTGATTCAATCCTGAGCCCGTCTGACTCCAAGTATTACTAATTTCAATCGTGTCATTAGGACGAAGATAAGCTAGTGCTTCGTTAAATTCTAGCGTATCCTCGTTCGTGACTTTGAATTGATAGAAGCGGATGTTGAGATTTTGAAACTTATTATGAGTCAATGCTCGAATTGATTGTTCTAATCCATCTAATGCCGATTGGTCAATAGACGGATTTATTAACTGGGCGTCATCTAATGTAATGATCATAATCTAACACCTCTCTATTTTTTCATTGTCATCTCTACAACGCTAGACCATTCAGAACCGTAAGCGTTGACATTCAAATATTCAGCTTTTTCAGTTTCATCAGCACCTACACCAACTTCATCGAACGCTTGAACCCAATAGCGAAGAACATCGCCTGGTTGATGAGGTTGTAAATTAGATGGCGTGAAGCGATAACTTGGGTTTTCTGTGTAGTACATGAAAATGGCTTTATGCGGATCAGATTCATTAGCTGGTGATGCATGGACGACATACGCCTTTGTCTTACCGGTAGAATCAGCATCCCAAGCTAAATCAACTGCTCCTGTGCCATCTTCGTTACCCGTTACCCCTTGCGGTACAAGGGGGCGATTAGGGTTTGGCAGGAGCAGTTGCTTTAAGCACAGCTTTTTTATTGTCATCAAGCATGAATTGGCCACCTTTAGCGTGGCCTTGCAAAGCTTTACCATCGAAGTCTTCGGAATCAATTGTACGAGCTGTTGCAATCCCAACAAAAGGAATAGCCACTTGGTCAGCGGTGAAGTATGCGACTTCGCCAGAAACAAAGTATTTATCAGGAGTTTCTTCAAGTTTGAACCCTTTGTATTTTGGAACAGTGTTGTTATCAAGACTGACAGTTGCACCTTTTAGTGAGGTTGCATTAGTCAAATCAACAACAGCATTGTATAAATCCGGTGCAAGATAAGCTGTTTTATCTGCATCAATTTCATTATTAGCAAATTTTTTAGAAGCTTCATTGAACAAAGTGTTGATATTATCTTGTGTGTAATCAGTTTTATCACCTTTTACCATTGCAAGAGTTTCGCTTGCATTGTCAGATAAGAATTTGCCGTTCTTTTGGTTCATGTAACGAACTTGCGCCACTGATTGGGCTTCTAAGCGGTCAGCGACTGCATCATTAAGCCCTTTATTCACAGTAGAGATATCAATGCCTTCGTGAATCGCCATTTCATAGCTGAAATCAACGTCTGTATCAGCATAAATCACTTCAGTACGATTGCCAAAACGTGAAGAATTCCCTGTGCCGGTTCCAAATCCGACATTAGCATCTTTACTGTAAGTGCCAATTACAACAGGCGTTGCATTTGTTTTTACAGAAAAAGCCTTGGTTGTCGAAGTAATCCCGTCCATTGCTTGAATTGGTGCAAAAGCGCCTGAGAAAGCTGCTTTAGCATTAAATACCGCTTTTAGAATTCCTTTATACTGAGGTTCAAAGCGTTGAGCATCTTGTTGGTTGTTATTAGTTGTCATATTTTTTTACCTTCCTTATTTTGCTGGTGGTGCATATTTTGCGACTTTATCAGCGAATGGGTCAGGTTTCCCTTTATCATCTGCTGCTTCATCATTTTGTGGTTCAAGCTTTTTAAGTCCGTCTGTGAGGTCTTGTAAAGCTTTAACTACATTTGCATCATCTTCGTTGTTAATTGCATCAGTAACGTCAGAAAGAAGCTTGTCAATCCCAGCGTCTTTCAATTCAGCAACCGTCACGGGTTGTTTTTCTTTGTCATCCAAAGTTAATTCCTCCTATTTGGTGTATTTGGCCATTTTTTCCTCAAATGGATCAATGGTAATTTCTTTTCCATCTTTAGGAGCATTCCCTAAAGGTGTCCAATCGTTCTGTTTTTCTTCAACTACAGGCTCTTCAGGTTTGAAGTATTTAGGATAGCTTTCTTTCAACTCATTGAGCGTATCATCGAAATTGGTAAACTCTCCATCTTCTCCAACTTCTAAATCTTCTCCACCCCGCATTTTATAGTTGAGAATATAGTCAATGTCATTAACACCAGCTTTAGTCAGCATTTTTTCAAGCTTAGTAGTGCGCTTGATTGAGCTATTTTCGCTTGTCAGTGTTTCAACTTGACTTTGAAGTTCTTCAAGTTTTTCTAATTCAGATTGATTAGACTCTAAAGTTTTTTGAATCTCTTCAGCAGATGCTTCAAGTTCTGTGATGCGCTCATCACGTTCTTTAAGCTGTCCTTTGACTTCGTTGAGCTGTCCAACAGCCTTTTGATAACGTTTCTCCAAGTTCTCTTCGCTTGCTAGGTAGAACTTATTTTCAGCCATTCCTGCAGTAATGGACGTCACTTGCTCATCCTCTAGTCCCAGAGATTTCAGATACTCTTCAAATGTCATTTTCTTCCTCCTCACACCTACGCTTTTTACAAGGTGGCATCTTGTAGTGCTTGCACTTTTTACGACGTGTCTAGTCGAATTTGAACAGTTTTAAGCCATATTCAGGGCATAAGAAAAACCCGCGGAATCCCAAGGGTTTAAAAATTATTTTTCTACAATTTGCCAATCTTCAGCAAAGATATCTCCAATGCTTGGCACCCACATTGCGTGTGTTCCGTCAGAGTTTTTAATTTGTAAATATGGATGAACGATAAATAAATCACCTTCATTCAAATCCCATGCATCAGCAGTTTGTTTATTGCAGTTGATGCCTTGAGGATACCCCTTTTGCCTTACAACAAACATCCCACGGCCATTCCAGCCAGTGCGCAAGGCTTTTTTACCTTCTTTGATTAGCGGTAATACTTCTTCGAATTTCATTATTTTGCCCTCCCTTGAGCATAAGAAAAGCGCCTGTCTTGTGACAAACGCTCTAGTTTTTATTTTTTATTTTCACCCATTCATCATAACTCTGCCATTTTCCGACTTTCCCAGTGATATTATTTCTCCGAACCGTTGGCATAATACCGTGGACAATAGGGCGAGTGGTACATCGGCAGTTAATATCTTCACTTGGTACACCCACTTGATGTGGGCCTAATGCATCATATCCGCCAACTTGAAACATCTTATCAACTTCTCGAATCTGTCCATCAACGTGCTGATGATCCTCACGAGTGCGGCCATCCAAAGTCGCTAGCCACATCTTCTTTAGGTCAATTCCTTTATCTGTGGCTTCTTTGTAACCTTTTTGAGTAGAAATACTGCTCACTCGTCCGCTTTCGGTTCTGGCAATTCTAACAGCTCGCTTATAACTCGCTTGCGTTTCGGTTGAAATGTCTCTGGCAATATCCGCATAGTTTTTACCCATCATAAAACCACGAGAAATGGCATTATTTGAAGCTTTGGCCAACTGATTAACGCTATCTCCCAAACGTTTTGAAAGTCGCTTACCTGCGACCGGTTGCTCCATAATTGTTTCTAAATAATGAGGGTCTAAAACATCAAAGTCAAGAAGAATATTATTGCTTTGTTCCAGCTCATACCACACGCTATTATATGCATCAGTCCCTTGCTTTAAGATATGGCCTTTAATGGATTGTTGAATATTTATCCCGGGCTCTCCAACCAGTTCATTGATGACGTTAGCGACGTTTAATAATCGCTCAACTTGTAATTGGTCCGAAAAACTCATCTGGTCATAAAGCTCAAGCCAAGTTTTGAGTTGTGCTTTTAAATCCTTAAGGTATTTCCGGTAAAGATTTGACAGCTCATTACTGAGTTTTGCTAAATCTTTTTCAGAATCAGGCATTCCAGCTTTGAGCGCTTTTTTGAAGTTTTCTAATGCTTGCTTTTTTTCATCCATAGGTTTTATTCCTCTGGCGGTTCTGTACCTTGAGTCACATCTTTATAATCAGAAGTAGAAAGTTTTCCTTTCACTTCTTCCCAATCTAACTCAAACTCTTCGCAGATAAGCTGCAAGGTGTCATCATCGCCGATAACGGGAGCGGCCGCAAGTATCGCATTAACATTTGATACTTTAGTATCTGCTTTAGTCTTCTCGTTGGTTGCAAGGTCATTTTCATTCACCATCATTTCACGGGTGATTACAAACTCAACCTGATTGCTCGTGAAGGAAGTCCCGTTTTTTCGGTTGATGTCCGCAATAACTAAATCAAGCGACCACTTTAAGAAAGCTCTCAACCGAACCTCTGTCTTATTGGCTTTCATGTCTAGCCGTGTGTATCGTGACTTGATGACAACGTTCGTCACATTGCCATCACCGACTTGTGAGCTATCAAAACCGAATCCAAAACGATAAATGTTTTCACTGTCAATTTCCATCTTGGTCTTTCGACCTTCAACTGGAATATTGACAACTTTTACATCAACTCCACCATCATCTCCAACACCTACAACTTTTTTATTCCGAAGATTAACCTGAAGCTTATCTAAAGAGTCTCCGTCAAATCCTCTAACCACATAAATGGCATCAGAGAAAGACTGTAAATTATTTGATAGGTAAGAGTTCATCAAGTCGTAGTCATCAATAAGCGCTTTGATTGGTTCTAAATCTGTTCGTTCCTGTTGGTTGTTCTGATAGCGATAGAGTGGGATTGTGTTGTAAGAGCGACCGCCAATCTCCTCTCCATTCGTTCCAAGAATATGAGGCTGCGAACCGATGAATTTATAATCATCTTTTTCGGAAGCTTCGAAAGTCATGACTTGTTTATCATCATAAAGTTCGGCAGTCTTGATAGTAACCACCTTGCCGTCTTTGAGAATGTCATTAGAATAATATCTTAAAACACGCTGAACAACGTTCATATCATCGTAAATCGGAATGATTTTCAAACCATCCAGGACTTGAAACACAATAACATCTTGTGGAGTCGTCCGAGGATAGACGTATTCAAAGCCTTTTTGACTTCCATTGGTTAGTAAATCATTTAAGAAAAGTTGGAAATCCTCGTCGTAATAATCCTTTAGATATTTAACCAATTGCTCGTCATCACATTCAATCTCAACCGGATTCGATAAAAGATATTGAACTTTCTGGTCAATCAATTCATTCAAAAAAGCATTGGGAATTTTGATATTTGTAGCGTACTTGTCTTCTTTTAAATTGTTATTATCGTCAATGTAAAAGATTCGATTGTCTAAAATGTCATGCTTATAATTATAATAATCAACGCCTTCTTTGGCACGCTTCTTTTTATCATCCTTCAAATCATTAGCAATCGCTCGCTTAATTCCACTTGCGATAGTAGAAGGGTCATTGCTTAGTAAAATGTTCGTAGCCATTAAATCAACCAACCTCCTTTTTTAGTAGTTTGTCTAATTAAACTTGCTGCGCTATCGGGCGCGTCGTCGTGTTCAGCATTCTCAGTGTAGTCCAATACCTGAGCCATATAATCTGGATCAGTAGTATCTAACCATTGAATTTTTGACCACTCAGCACGCAAATAGGTAGCAATTTTAATGAATTTATTTTGTGACTCGTGATATTCTTTGACTGGGATACCACGTTTTTTAATTTCTTTAGCAAGATAACCTTTATCCCCATTGTTTTCCACATGGATTGTCCCAAGCTTCAGTTCTTTGTGGATAAGTTCAATCTCATTCAAGCAATCGTCAACGTGCTTGTCCCATTTTTTGCCAAACATCACATTATCTTTCTTGGCAGTATACACCGTCGAGTCACTCCCGCCGTAAGCCGCATCAATGTGTGCTGTTCCATTGGCTATTTTGCCAACGTCATCAATATAGGTTGGAGCGCTAAACATGGCATCTTTATCTGCAATATGTTTCAGTTCATAGTTAGCAGCAAATAAACTAGGAATCATGGCTTGCCTCAAATGCTCTAACTGTTCTTTACTAATCAATCCTGTTTCATAGCAATCATAGCGTTTGACGTTTGGCATCTTAGAGATTGCATCTTCCTTGTGCCAGGGAGTTCCTGTGTTAATGAAACGGCCACCACGATTTTTAACATTCTGCAGTTCCTGGTACTGGGTTTTTGTCCGCTCACGTTCTGCCCGGCTTACTCGGTCTTTCAGATTGACAATGTCATCGGTGATAACAATGTCCGCGTGCTTACCAGTTATGCTGGCACCAATCCCCAAAGCAAGGAGTTGAGAAGTCCCCTTGCTTGTTTTCTTGAGGTTTGTATCAATTTCTGTATTGGTAGCTTTTGTAAATTCAATACCAGATTCTACATCCCATAAGGCAATGGCAAAATCTTGGAAGATATTTGACTGCAATAACTTCTGAACCTGCACCACAATTTCCGTAACATCCGTGTCGGTCTTTCTCATGAAGATAATCGCCTGATCAGGAAACATAACCAACAGAATCGCAATTGCAATCGAAAGACAAGTAGTTTTATATGACCCGCGATGAGCCAAGAGCGTTTCATCTTCCTCAGAAAACAAAAAAGACCTGATCCATTCATTGTGGATTTCTTCCAGGTCTTCAAAACCACACTCTATGCCGAATTGAATAGGATTATCTACCACTAAATCCATATAGAAGTCGAAGTTATTATCCATTTTTCAACCTCTCTTTAATCCGTTCTTGTATCTCCTGACTCCTTTGACTAATATTTATAGTACTAGTAACTTCTTGCTTTTCGACAATTGTCACACCCCCTAAGCCCAAAATCATTTTCCAAGCATCAAGCCTGACCCTTTCATTTTCTCCATGTCGTGCTAAATCAAGAATACCTGCAGCAGCTTCTCCCATATTGTCCGCAAGATATTTTTGGACTATTTCAGCGAAACTTTCTGTTAAACTATAATCATTTATGATTTTGGTTACTGTGGTTTGAGAAAGTGAAGCAAGCTTCGCAATTTCACGAACTGTTTTTCTTTCTACATTCCGCATGATCAATACGCTTGATATAATCTTTGGGTCCGTATAATATTTACTGTTCGCTCCATTTTGCTCCATATTTCTTAACCTCCAATCATCGCAAAAAGCCGCCATTTCTGACGACTTTTTTATTTTATTCTTTAAACAACTAATATTTTATCTTTTAAGAACCGTACTTTTTCCATCTTTTGTTGTAATTTTTAGTTTATTATTCTTATAACTAATCTTTTGGATATTTCGTGTAGGTATTGAAATTCTACCCTCCATTCCTCTGGCAGAAGGGGATGAGAATACAGTCTCAGCTTTTAGATGTCCGCCACCTTCAGTTCTTGTCACAGCATGTTTTACAATTTTAAATCCATCTTTTCTAGCAGGACTTATCCCATTGCTACTAGTACTACTACTCGCTCCTTTCTCCAACAATAAAAGGCTGCCCATTGGGCAACCTGTAATAAAATAATAATAGCAAGTCAGGGAATCGAACCCTGAGCGCCTACGTTCCCGTACCGTGCTTGCTACTAGCATTAAGTATAAACTCGCCACTTGTTATTTATACGTTAGTGATAAATAACTCCAAGCCTGCTATGTTTTAAATAACCCCGTTGTGAATGTAACGACAATCACTGTACAGTCGCAAGTTACCAAGCTGTTTTTATGGATTCAAACCATGGGAATATTATTATCAACCCATTATGTGACTGAGTGAGATTCGAACTCACGCCTCTGCATTAAAAGTGCAGTGTCTTAACCCCTTGACCATGCAGCCACAACAACGAAGTATGTCCAACCGAATAAATTGTAATTTTGCGCTTTCGTTGATAACTTCATGCTACCATTATCGCACTTAAATTCGGATATAAACGGGCAAAAAACGGGTTAAAAACGGAAAGTAAAATCAGCCCAAAGTACTTCTCCATAATCCATCTCTCAGTGTTTTTTTAAATGATGCATATTGTTTTCTTGCAGCATCTTCATCTAAGAATATCCTTTGTCCAACTTTTGACCACGACAAACGATATTTAAAACGAGCGATTATAATTTCTTTTACTTTTGTTCCGTGTATCACTTCCATCAACTCATCGAGTGTTTGCTTCTGATCATTAAGTCTGCCAAGTTCCTTATCAGCCTCCTTAATCAAATAGTTGCGCTCTTGTGGTGCGGTGTTTGAACTACTCCCACCGCTTCCGATTCTTTCCTCATGTTTTTCACGAGTGATCCAGCGTTCTCTCGAATTGATTTTAACTTGAAGCATACCTGTCATGTAATCACTTAATAACATATCTAATCTATCCGCCAATTCAAAAGCCTCCTGTGGTATAATAAGATTAGATGCAATCTTGCCGAAGCCCGTTCCCAGCGGGCTTTTTTTGTTTACCATAAAATTTGAATGAATGATTTATAAGTCTTAATTCCTAAAAAATTCTCTCCATGGATTTCTCTAAATGCTATGGCAAAACCATCACCGAGCTTTTCTTTTAAAAGAGAAGTTGTTTCTTTATTCCCTAGTCTCAACCTTAAATAACTATCACACTGATCACTTACTTGAATTCTAAAACCTGTATATCCTTTTTCGGCTGAAATCCTGATATTATTTTCTAAATTTGCTTTTTTGTACCATCTCTCAAACCATTTTTCATGCGATTCTTTTTGAGATGATTTAATTTCATCAATTAATGTCATTTTATTCTCCTAATATCCAAACCACAACATTTTTAGTAATAACAGTAATGCTGAAAATAAAAGCAGACAGACCAGAATAATTAATATCCAGGCGATGATATAACCAATTGCACTACTTATCTTCTTCATTTTTCTCCACCTCAATCCATGTGTTTATCAAGCCAAATATCAAGCCATCTTACTTGCAGCCCACATCTCCTGCAATATGGGTGAATATTATACAGACAATTGAATCTTAAATCATGCCCGAACAGCTTACACATTAGTTTCATTGGTTGTCCTCCTCAAATACTGATTGCAAATATTCATCAGAATATGGACAATAATTTTCATCATCAGTCATCCGTTTTTTCAGTTGTTGCCAGTTTGAAAACTGACCAATAATTAAATCATTGTCTCCACAAATATCACAAGTATCTTCGGCTTCTTCTAATTCTTCTCCTGGAGTATCTTCTGGCATCAGATAGATTCCTCCGTCCAAATGATTTTCAATTACCCAATATTGTTTCATTCAATCCCTCCAAGTTAAGTCTATCGCCAACTAATTTAATAGCACTTTTTATAAATTCTTTCTCTGATTCATTTGCTTGAATATAAGTTTTAATAATCCAATCTAAGTCAAAATCTTGAGCGCCCTCGTATCGAACTGGCATATCAGTATAGCCAAGTAGATATTTTACATCTACATCGAAAAAATCTGCAAGAATTTGAGCTTTTTCTGCATTAGGATTAATTCCTCTTGTTTCATAGCTTGATATGGTAGATTTTTTTATTCCTATTTTTTCTGCAAGTTCTACAAGGGTTATCCCCCTTTTTTTCCGTAGTTCTTTAATTCTATTCGAAGTTGTTGCCATTGCAGTACCTCCTTTCATCATCCCCACCAGTCATTCCAGCGATATTAGTTTGTCGGTCATAACTTAACTGCTATCTTCCTATTACCTTTATCGCGCCTTGAATTAACTGGCCTTGACCACCATTTAATAGTTGTAGGTTTAACATTTAGTAATTTAGCAAGTTCGTCAGCTGTTCCTTCTGCTATAAATTTTTCGCCTTTATATATTGCGTATTCAATCATCCCTCCACCACTTTCACTAAATCAACTCCGAGGGCTTTGCCTGCGAGGTAGGCGATTATTAATTTAGAATTTCTTTGATTATTGTCTTCACAATTAATAAAATCATAAAACTCATCTGAACACTTGCCAGTTTTGGAATAAATATCCCGAAATTCCCAATCCATTCTCAAATATTTATCAGCTTGTTCCGCAATGCTTTTCGGAATTGTGAGAATTTTCCTCATATCACGATATCTGTTTGCATCTTGCTTCATCATTTCTTCGTAAACGATTTCAGAAATTCTTTTATTATCCATCGCCGCTCCCTTCAAGTTTTTCACCGCACATTGGACAAAAGCTTGGATAAATTCTATAAAATCTTTTACCTGTCATTTCATGCAAGTTATCCATAACTGCTTGTTCTGGTGTAAGTGGTTGTAGCAATGGTCTAGCATATTGCACAACCTTCATATAATATTCACTTTTACATTGATTACAGCTCATCACCGCCTCCAATCACTGAGAGTGCATCAAATGCTATTCCGTCAATTCCTTCTAAAAGTAATGCAGTATCTACGCTCAAATCATAAATTTGGTTATGTTCTTCGATATTTGCTCTGATTTCTATCAGTGCCTTTTTCAAGGCTTCGCTGTCTGCTTTGAGCTTTTCGACTTCTCTTTCCGCAGCTAATTTTTCTTGA
Organism: Lactococcus sp. S-13; assembly: GCF_004210295.1. Taxonomy (NCBI): domain Bacteria; kingdom Bacillati; phylum Bacillota; class Bacilli; order Lactobacillales; family Streptococcaceae; genus Lactococcus; species Lactococcus kimchii. The sequence goes on from NZ_SDAK01000001.1 coordinate 531,383, forward strand.
TGAAGTCCCACAAATTCTGTAGCAGTCACTAGCTGAATTTTTTCATCTCTAATTTTTTGAACTTCTTCGTCTCTATAGGGCGCAAGATATTCCTTTAGGTTGTCTTTGGCTGTTTCTGTCATTTAATCACCTCGATTCCAAGAACCATGTAACCGTCAGGTAAGTGGTCTGTATGGAAGTAGTCCTTCAGAACTTCCTCAATTTCAGACAAGATAAGCACTTGACCGTTAATTACTGTGTGGGCTGTATCATCCCCGCTCATAAAATCAATTCCTTCGTTGATTTCATCAGCAGATAAAACATAATTGATTTTCACTTTGATTGTGTCAGCTTTGCTTTTAACGCAAGGGCTATCATCCTTATCAAGATATGTCTGACGTTTGTTAGTCATGATAGATATTGCAAAACGAATTGGAACCAATAATTTTTCTAACCAACTAATTTTTTTCAGTTCTAAAATATCTCCAACTTGAAAATCACGGTCATTTTTACGAATTTCAAAGTTCTTCTTACCTGATTCGACATCATCAAAATACTTGATGTCTAATTTTAATTCGTGTGTTTTCATTTCCATCCTCCATCTACAAAGATAAAATCGCCGCTGCAATAATTGCAGCCATTATGATTACATAGCCAACAGCTAATTTGATGAGTTGCTTTTTAGTCATGTCCATTTTCACTCTCCGTCCTCCACATACTCATTTTTATGCCCGCAAATTGAGCAAAAGTTAGAACTGACATCCTTGTAGCCACATACAGGACAAGGGCTGACTGGTGTTTTCGGTTTTTCGACTGTGTAGCCGTAAAGCCATGCACGAAGAATCAAGTTGATATTATCATCATTTCTTTGAAAGAAAAGCCACTCATTCACATCGTCTGGCATATCCTCATCATCTAGTAAAGCTAACGCATTTTTACTTTTTCCTTTTACACATTCAATCCATTTCCCCACACACTCAGGCACGACTGGAAGGGCTTGCGGTTTACAATAATCCATATGCTCAACTTTAGATTGCTTTTTATCTTCTTCTAACAATGTTTTAATGCTCAAATTTTCAGCTACCAATCGTTGATTTTCTCGTTCAAACTCTTTAATTTCATCTCTGAGTTCTTTATTTTGCGCTTTTACCGCATGAAAAGCTTCTCGCCATTCACGATGGTTTTGGCGCAAAGCCTGATTTGCATTATTTGCAATAGTCACAGGTTCTGTTGCTGGTGCATAAACTTCTTCAAACATCTTAGTCATTTTTCTCCTCCGCGAATGATTCTTGAATAATTTTTTCAATTTCTTCTTTTTCCAATTGCTCTAAATGGAATCCACATACTTTCGCTCCATATAAAGTAAGGGCACGACGCACATTTTCAACCATGAATTCTTGCATTTGCTCTGCATCATAGAGAGGAAAACCATAGTCATTTTCTTCATACTTTGTTTCAATTTTGCTTAGTTTCATCCATCACCCTCCAATTACCGCACCAACGACAAAGCTGACAATCAGCAATATCGCAAGGAGCGTTTTTTCTTTTTTAGTCATTTAATTCTCTCCATTTTAAAAACTGGCTTAGTTTCATATTTTTTATAGATTTTTTTACGTCTAGTTTTATATTCTTCTTCCAAAGATTTAAGTTCATCTTCTAAAAGATTATGCTCTTTGTGAATCATCCATTTTTCGCAGCGCGGACACCTCGCATCATCGATCCATGCTGTTGGTTGTGAGCTACTATGACGGCAATAGGGACAGGTTATATCTTTGTAGCATGGGTCGCTCATTCTCCGTCCTCTCAATCCAAAACGATAATCGTTTCTTTCAATTTCCGCTCCAGTAATTTAAAAAGATGTGGGTAACTCATGGGCCTGCCCTGATTGTAAAGCGAACAAATATCTCGGTAAATTTGTACCTGCTGCTGCTTCGAGTTCCTAACGCCTTTTGTATCGCCTGGAACGTCAATCCAGACAGAGTTTCTCCGACCTGATAAATAACCCTGCTTTACATTCTCATAAAGCGCCAGAAGCGTTAGCGTGTCAAATGCTGCCATAATTAACCTCGTTTCAAACGTTTTTTATTATTTTTCAGTTTCCTTAACTCTCCAGCCAACCAAAAATCTGTGAACGGTATGGCCGTTAATTTGAACTGGCGCTGAGGCTCCAAGTACGTCATAATTAAGCACTGGTCCTTTTATCAAAGCTTTTGGTGCTCGGCCGATGTAGTTTTGATAAGGGCCAGTTGATTGCTCTGTGATAGCTAGCCAGTCCGTGTCTGGAATATGCCTGATCTCAGTTTTCAGTTTCATTTTTTACATCCTCTAAAATAGCTTCAAATTCATTATTATCTTTAGCAGTAAGTGTAGTTACTTTTCTCCATAAGAAAGCGGCATTAAAAACACTCCTGTTATTTCCATATTCAAAAATAATAAGCTCATTCCCTTCTTGATCTAAAAAAGTAATTTTAGCTGGGGCTTTTATCGTTTTTAATAAATCTTCTACTGTCATTTTTCTACCTCATATTTTAGCTTCTAAGCGCCTTTAGCTTGTTCGTGATAAATTATCCATGAAACAGTTTAAGCGCTCAATGTAACCGTAATTTTCATGAATTAAAGCCACTCTACTTCTTCAACTTCAATTTCAATCCGTGGTCGCAAGCTGTAACGCTTCTTTGCGTAAATATCACTGATTTGGTTGTCGTCTGGCCATGCGTGCTTGTTTAGCGCATCAAGTACAGATTTCTGCAAATTATCAATGTCCGGCTTTTTAACTACTGGAATTCTTTCTGCTTCAAGCGCTGCTTGATTCTTTTTTACTTTTACTAGCGCTATCGGTGGCTCAAGATAAAATCCCAATTTAACAAATAGTGGCCTTCCTGAAACTTCCTGTTTCAATTTCAGTAATTTCCACTTGAATAAGAGCTGAGCTTTCCAAGCCATGTATTCCTTGGGCATATAAGCTTTTGTAAATCCGCCTCTACTACTAAATCTAGGCCTTGGGCTTGCCATCGGATTCATTGCTATTTCAAATTTCACTCGCTTCTCCATAAATCATTATTTCGGTTGCTGCCTCGTTATCGATTTTCTTAACCGATGCGATAAAAGTCGCTGGGCTCATTACAATTTCTTTTTCGTGGGCCCAACGCACATATCGTACAAACTGCTGGTAAGTGACTCCTGGAACAAAGCTCAAGTAATACTTCGCAAGTTCTTTATCAAAAGCACTCTCAGGTATTTTCCAAGCCATTAAGTAGTGCCTCCACTTCCTCATCTGTCATGTATTTTCGGTCTTTGAGCGTTTTTGGTTCTGACCATTCTGGTGCTCCTTTGACGACTTTGTTATTTTTAAATCCTTGAATAGGCGTTAAATCATAGTCATCTTCCCAACCCTTACCGTTAAACCATGTGCTACCATGTTTTATATAGTTTTGTTGGGTATTTTTAACTCTTATTTCTTCCAAATAGTTTTCAAGACCCGTTTTAATCTCTTCGTCTGTCGTTCCAGATTTTACAGCTCTTTTATAAGCTAATAGAGCTTTCGGTTTTCCTTTTTTGTTAGGATATGTTTTCCAAAGATTGTTAAATCTAGTTTCTAAATCAAACTCTTTATCGGACTTGTCCGATATATTATTATTTGATATATTAATTGATTTATTAGATGATATATTATCTTTAAAGTTTTCTTTAATACCCTCATAAAGATTTCTTTTAGGGGTATTAAAATTTTCTTTAATACCCCCATTAAGTTTATTTAAACAGGGGTAGATAAATCTTTTTTCGATTTCTCTACCAGAATATTGATATTCGAGGTTTATATATCCTTTATCCTGCAGCTTACTCAGGGTATTTGAAATTGTAACTTTTGTTTTTCCGTACCTTTTGGCAAGATATCCATTTGATGGAAAAATACTTCCGTAAGAATTTGACATAGTATATATTTCACTAAAAAGAAGTTTTTCAAAATCATTTAAATCATCAGCTTCCACAATTGGAACTGGGATTTGATTGAAGAATTTTGTGCTTTGCTCCACACTTTCTCCTTTCTTCAATATTTATTTTCAAGTTTTATTTTTCAAATTAAAAGCTGGCGATGAGTGTTATGCTGTGCATCTACTCATTGACTTTACGGCTCGTTACGCCACCCTCCAGCTTCGGTTTAATTAAAATGGTAGGTCTTCGTCATTGATTTCCATATCTTCTCCAATGTTTGGAATATCTTTGGCTGGATATGAATTTGAAGCAGCCCCTTTTGGTTTATACAAACGTTCAACGGTAGGAAATGCAAAATTATTATTCAAATACTGACCATCTTCTTTTTGCTCAATTCGCCCACTTATTGTTAGAATATCTCCTGGCTCAACTTTGAAGTTGATAAATGCCGATGCATAGACCCATTTCCCAGTTGAATCTTTAATAATAGGGGTGCTAATTACTTGCTTTTCACCTTTTTGTGTATTGACTGTTCTAGTATTTTTATCATTAACTTGAACAACTGTGGTTATAATACTCATTATTTTTTCTCCGTGTTTTCATTAATCCATTCTGCAATTTCTTTAAGAGCTGCAGCATTGCTCATAGGTTTAAATTAAATCTGAATACGAAATCGTTTGAATATTTCGTTTTGTTGCTTTGCAATAGTTACATTGTTCACATCTTACTGGAACTCTTCCATTCAATACTTCAATATATTTATCAGTAAATTCGCAAACCTCATCAAGCGAATCATCCAACCAATCTTGCGGAATAGTAATTCCAGCACTATCTGGAAAAGTTTCTTTAGTTACCGCGTAAATAACTGGACTAATATTTTTTCCGATTTTTTCATCGTCAGACTGCCTTAGTATTTCTTGATAGATAGCCATTTGCCACAGATATTTTCTTGCTTTAATCCAGCTCACTCTTCGGTATTCAGTTTCTGACCATTCCTTATCTCTGATAGAACCTCTGATTGTTTTGATATCAATAAATATATTTCGCTCGAGATTCAAACAATCTAGGAAGCCGTGAAATTCAATTCCTTGAATTTTTCCGAAGATTTCAAGTTCTTTAACTCCTTGGTAGATTGTTTTAAATAATGGATCCTTATCAAGCGTTTGAACCATTTTCTCAGCAATTTGAAATTGAGACTTCAAACTTCCTTTTTTAGTGAACATGTCTGATTCATGCTCTGATTTAAACTCCTCTAAAGCCTTATTGCTTTCAAAATATTTATGAACATAGCTTCCTGCATTCATAGCTTCAATTGTTGATGGAGAGAAAGTGGCTTGTCTATCCCACTCTTCAGCCATAACCGCAACAGCTTCGGCTTCACAATCAGAGAATGCTTTTAAACTTGAAAAACTTAATCTTTTTTTCATCAACTTTTACCAATTGGGAACAATTCTTCCACTTCATCTTCTGGAAATTGTTCCTGGCTTTCTGCAGAAGATTCATTCTGTGAAACTTCAGAAGTCACTGGTTCATCAATTGAAATAACTGGCTCATCTGGTGTAACATCTTTAGCGTTTTCAAAACGTTCACTATCATCTTCTGTGATTGCCGTTTGAATCATTTTTGATTCAATAGATGCTGGAGCGTATTTAGTAAGCATGGCTTTTAAAACTGTTTTTTGAGCCATTGCATCAAAGTGGTCACGCCATGGACCATTAGCTGATTTGACGAACTTTTTCTTATGAGCCAAAACTTGCTCTTTTGACCAATAAGTAACTTTTTTAAATCCGTTAGCTAATTTCATGCTTGCAAAATATCCAACTGCATCTCCACTTGCTTGCTGAGTAAAATCAAGTTCTAACTCTTCAAAAAGTGGATCATAGCTTACAAATTGACTTTCATATACAATTCCGCAATTAAGTCCAGTCAATTGGCCACTTCGTAAAGCTAATTGAATAAACCCTTTATATCCAATTTGAAATTGCGCTTCTCTCCCATAAGGAATTACATAAGCAAATCCAAGGCTTGGTTCAATTGGTAAATCAAGAGTAGCTGCTTTCATTGCTGCAGTCATAACGCTATTTGCTTCTACTGTTTTTAAATTGGAATTACCAACTACTGACAGTAAACTTGCGACGAATCCATCTGCTTTTTTTCCTAGAACTTCTTCGAACTTCGCTTTAACCTCTGGGCTTTTCAGCGTTTGTTGCGTTTTAGTGATTTGATTTGACATTTAATGTTCTCCGTTTCTGATTTTTGTTGAAACGTGATATAATCTAAGTGTTAATTTAAGACACATCACGTCTTAGCTCGCATTCCCGTGCGGGCTTTTTTATTTTGCATTTGTAATAAACTCAAAGCGGTCAAGATTGTGGTCTTGTTCCCACGCTTCACGATAAGTTTCGTTCTCCATCGCACGCTGGTACCAATAGCGCACCTGGGCACAAGCTTCAGCGTGTTCTTGCGAAGATCGAGCGCCTTGTGCTACTGCTTGTTCGTAAAGTGATTTATAATCAACCTCTACCTCTTGGAGTTTATGACCAAATGGTGTGGGGATCAACCGGACTTCTCGCCCGTTTCTGATTATTGTTTGCATTTTATTTTCCTTTCTCTCTAAATTCATCTAAGCTGATGTCTAGCGCATCGGCTATTTTTATCATCGTTAACCAGCGTGGATTTTCAGAGTTTCTTTTTTTAAGTTGATGAATTTGTTGTGGACCGAGCCCTGTTATTTTTCCAAGTTGATACTCAGTCATGTTTTTTTCATCAAGTTTATTTTTTATCTTAGACCACAACATTTAGTACCCCTTTCTTATTTTTTATATAATTAAACGCTATATATAGTGTTTTAAGTTGACTAAAATAATTTGTAGCAGTATAATATAGTTAATGAAATTCAGGACAAACCCGTTAATACCAACTAACATCCTCCTGGCTTTCAAAATATTAATGAAAGGAGACTATATGCCAGGTAAAAATCAACATGTTGTCCCAGATAGTAACGGTGGTTGGAATGTTAAAGGAGCGGGAAACTCTAAAGCTACTGCAAACTTCAGAACTCAAGCCGAAGCTATTAACAAAGCAATTCAGATTTCTCAAAATCAAAACTCTGAAATGTTTATCCACGGCCGTAACGGACGAATCCGTGAACGTAACAGCTATGGCAATGATCCATTTCCGCCTAAAGGCTAATTTTTAATTTTAGGCTTAATTCTAACTCTATAACCTTGCTCTGGTTTCACTGTATCTGCAGTGATTGTCGCAATGGTTATGGAGTTTTTTTCATCTGTTTCTACAACAATTGATTCTATTTCTTCAAAATTTATGCTCATCTTTTCTCTTTTCTAGCGGAGCACCGCATTTAATTTCTTAGCAATGAGCTTGATTGCTCTAATGTTTTGTGTGATTAAGTCGTGTACCAGGTCAAACAAGATTTCACCCGTTTCAGGGTCGACCACAAATGTGTAAGTCACGATAACTCCTCATACTCGAATTTAGGTTTTCGTGCTGCGCCTTTATACTTTTTTTCAAATCTATCCCAAGCTACAAAAGCCGGTACAAACGTAATGCGTTTCCCTAGATTAATTACGTACTGAGGAGCTACTTTTTCAAATTTCCTAACTTTTATCATCACAGTATCTTTTTTGACCCCAAATGATTCGGCTAACTTTTCATCATTGAACCAATAATCAGAATCAATCTTTTTGTAATCGACCATGAGATTTCCTTTCTAATCCAAATCAAAACTAGTTTGCGAATTCAAAGCTCGAATTTCAAGCGTAGTATTAAAGCTCGGTTGCCACATATCAAGATATTCAAGCGCCTCGTCGTAGCGACTGAGCGGGATATCGCTATATTTCACGACGTCGAAACGGTTGTTCAAATCTTTGTAGAATTCTTTGAAAACTTTCCCGCCCATTTTCTTATGAGCGTTTGAATCTTTGCCTCCAGTGAACATATAGACTTTATGACCAATTTTTTTATTCAGGACTTTAGCTTTATTTGATGGAAGCCCGAAGCGTTCTTTTAAATCGGTTACCTCATCTTGAATTTGTTCAACTTTTTTATTCAAGTTCACGTTACCTTGGGCTAACAAAATTATTTGTTGTTCTGGAGTTTGAGGTAAAAGCTGTTGTTTATGCTCTTTCTCGACTTCAATAAAATATTGACGTGCTTGTTTCCCTTTTTCATTACGTTGAATCATGGAAATTTCTTTTGCCATGTCAATTTTTAACGCATGGTCAACACTTGGACGACCGCCTAGTTTTGAACTTTTTTGTTCAAAACCTATAAAATCAACGTTTTCAGTAAATCCATATTCTGCCATTCTTTCAAACCAAATATGATAAGGAGTTTTGACTTCTAAAAATCCATGTAGTTCACGACCGCTTACTACTTGGTCATTATTTTCATTTTGTGTGATTGTAATTAATTGATTCATTTTTTAGAATCCTTTCTTAGTCTAAATCAAAATATTTAACGAGAAATGTGATAAACCACTTTTTCGATTTCGTATATTTGATATCTCGTCCGTTCAAAATCTTGCTGATATCTGTATTGGCGAATTTGTAAGGTGGCTCTTTGATGTTCTCATAAGCCCAAATAACATCTTTATTTCCTTTACCTTCTCGCTCCAAATACTCAACAATTTTCTTTCGCTGAGAATCAAAACTTTGTTCAACTTCTGACATTTTTATCCTCCTAACTTTAAAAGTTAGATAAAAAGTTAGATTTTTTGCTAGTTCACTCTTGACTTATTCTAAACTTTAGTTTAGAATAAAGGCATAGTTAAAACGCTCAAATAAACATAGTTAAACCGCCTGCCAGCTTATTAAACGTTGTTTGTAATGAGGTGTTTTCTAAACTTTTATCTAAGTTTTTATCTTACAAAACATATTTTACTAAACTTTTTGCTAGTTGTCAACCCTAAAACTCGTTAAAAGTTTAAAAATATTTTTTGTATCTTTTTGGAGGTGCAGAAATGACGGTTTATGACCGCATAAAAGAACTTGCTGAAAAACGTAAAATGACCGTTTCAGAAGTGGAAATAGCATTAGGAATGGGTACCAATTCTCTATATGCATGGAAGAAAAAAATACCAAATGGTGCAAATTTGGAAAAAGCTGCTGATTATTTTGGGGTTTCTGTTGACTATCTCCTTGGTCGTGACGAGACTAATCCTGTAGATAGAGCTATTGATTTGGCTGAAATTGCTAATAAACCAAAAGATTTTGATTGGGATAGCGTTCTATCATTAGGAGGGAAACCAATCCCTGAAGAAGATAAAGAATTGATCCGTAGGTTATTTGCTCATAAATTATCAGATTAAAAAACAATAAAAGAGGGGACGGTGATTTATGACAGCAAAGGAGCTGCTAGAAAAAATCATCACTGAGATTGAAAAATTAGGAATCGAACTAAAAACTGGAAAATTATCCGGGGCTGGCGCCTACATCTCTTATAAAAATGGTTTTGGGATATTAGACATGGACAGAGTTTCTGTTTTCGGGGCTTGTCACGAATATATTCACGTCAAAAACAAAGATTGTATTCGTTGTTCCGAAAATGATTGGAATAACCCTTGCGAAAGAAAAGCTGACAAAGAAGCAATTCTATATCTTTGGCAACTTTTTGAAGAAAGCGGCGGAACTGTCGAGGATATGACACGGTTTATCGAGATAACTGAATGCCCGGATAAATTGGCAAAAATCATCATCCTCAAATCAAAGATTAAAGAATGGGATAAAGAGGAAGTCGAGGAGCAGGTCTATCTATATTTAGATGCAACTGATGAAGAACCTCAACATTGGAACATTTATCGAATAATGGATGCCTGTAATATTGACTATAAATGGGAAAATTTGGTTAATCGTATCATTGCAGAAATTTATAAAAACTTTTTATCTTCTGGACGAATATAAATTAAAAAACTACGAGCAATATCTTGATTCTCGTTAAAAGCTAGGTGTTTAGGGAGAAATTTATGAATAATGAATATGGTCCTGCAACTAAATGGGGGCGTCAATCATTCTTCGACGGAGGTTTATTGAGTTTTATCGGATGGAATATTTTAGGTGCAATTATCACTGCAGTAACTTTCGGTATCTGTTATCCTTGGGCGTTATGTATGGTTTATGGTTGGAAAATCAATCACACGGTTGTTGATGGTCATCGCATGAGATTCAGCGGTTCTGCAATTGGTCTCTTCGGGAACTGGATAAAATGGTTGCTTCTTTCAATTATTACCTTAGGAATTTATGGCTTTTGGTTATCAATCAAACTCGAGGATTGGAAAGTAAAGAACACGACATTCATTAACTAAAAACAAAAAATCCGCCCAAGTTTGGCGACTGGGGGCGGATTTAATCTCAAATACAGTAGAATACACTAAAATATAGTGCCTTTTACTGTACTCATTTTAACAAGAAATGGAGTAAAAATCAAATGTGGGTAGAAAAATTAAAAAATGGTAAGTTTAAATACTGCGAACGCTACGCTGACCCATACACAGAAAAAACCAAGAAAGTTTCAGTTACTCTTGAAAAAGATACTGCACAAGCTAAAAAACAAGCCTTGGAGTTGCTCAATGAGAAAATCAATAATCTTACCAATACGGATAATGTAACTATCAAAATAACCCTTTATGAGCTTTATGAAGAATGGTTCGCAAGATATAAAACAACTGTCAAGCCCTGGAGTTCCATAGCCACTAAAAAAGTTATGAAGAAAGTATTTTCATCAATTCCAAAAGAAACTTTAGTGAAAAATTTAGATAGAAATATATTTTTAAATTTCTTAGATGAGATTTATACTTTTGGTAATCTATCTTATTCCTATTCAACTCAAATAAAAAATACTTTAAATAATATGCTGAACTATGCTGTAGAACGAAAATATATTTCCAAAAATCCTGTTAGTATTATAAAAATACGAAGAAAAAAGGATGAGGAAGAAAATTACAAGAAAAAAATGGATAGCAAGTTTTTAGAGAAGGATGAGATCATTAAAATTATTAACTTTCTTAATCAAAAACAAACAACTCAGCTTCACGCAAGAATCATCGAATTCTTATGGCTTACTGGTTTAAGATATGGTGAACTACAAGCTCTACAATGGAGAGATTTTGATGGAGCGAGCATTGATGTCAATGGTACACTTGGAGTATATGATCAGACAACAAAAAGTATTACAAAAACTAGTACCAAAACAATTGCAAGTAATCGAGTAGTTGATTTACCTCAAAGAGCTATTGATATACTCGAAGAGACTAAAATATATAATAAAGCGTTACACGGTCATGTTCTTTCAAATGATTATATCTTTCTTTCTCGAAGAGGTATTCCGCTTAGTATATCAGCATTTAATAGAAAGCTAAAAATACTACAAAAAAATTGCAATATTGATAAAACTCTATCCAGTCATATTTTTAGACATTCTCACGTCTCTTTATTAGCTGAACTCAATCTACCTTTGAAATCAATAATGGAACGTGTGGGGCATTCAAATGCTAACACAACATTAAAGATATACAATCACGTAACCAAGAAAACAAGAGCTGAAGTTATTGATGCTTTGAATAATATAAAATAAACTGCCCCTTTTCTGCCCCTTTTTCCTTGGATTTATAAAAACTATAAGAAAAACCCTTGATATACAAGGGTTTTTACTATATTAGGCGTCAATGGTCGAATATTGCGCATTTGCTTCGATAAATTCACGACGTGGCTCAACGCGATCTCCCATAAGCATATCAAAAATTTTGTCTGCTTCTGCGGCATCTTCAACAGAAACACGCGCCATGAGGCGATGTTCAGGATCCATTGTGGTTTCCCAAAGTTGATGATCGTCCATTTCTCCAAGTCCTTTATAACGCTGAACCGTTGGTTTTGTACGCCCTTGCGCCCAACGTGCCAAGGCTTCTTGCAAATCTTTTTCTTGATTTTCGCCCGGTTGAATGTATTCTTTAGTTTCCGAGCCGACTTTGATTCCGTAGATTGGTGGTTGAGCAATGTAAACGTAGCCTGCTTCAACCACTGGTCGCATATAACGGTAGAACAAAGTGAGCAGGAGCGTGCGAATGTGAGCTCCGTCAACGTCGGCATCGGTCATAATCACCAACTTGTGATAGCGGGCCTTGTCCAAATTGTAATCTGCGCCAAATCCCGTTCCCATTGCTGTAAAGAGCGAGCGAATTTCTTCATTGGCGAGGATTTTGTCCATGGTTGCTTTTTCCACGTTCAAAATCTTACCACGAATCGGTAAAATTGCTTGAAACTCACGATTTCGACCAGATTTTGCAGAACCACCGGCCGAGTCTCCTTCGACGATGAAAAGTTCCGTTTGCTCTGGTTTATTCGATGAGCAGTCCGCCAATTTACCTGGTAAGTTCGAAATTTCCAAACCAGATTTTTTCCGAGTTACTTCACGCGCACGTTTGGCTGCAATCCGCGCCTTGCTGGCCAAAATTCCTTTTTCAACAATCTTGCGTGCAACTTGGGGATTCTCCAACATGAAAGTACTCAAAGCTTCAGCAAACAGTTTGTTGACAATCCCTGTGACTTCTGAATTTCCAAGTTTTGTCTTGGTTTGACCTTCAAATTGTGGGTTAGGGTGTTTGACCGAAATCACGGCCGTCAACCCTTCGCGCACATCATCACCTGTCAGATTATCTTCATTTTCTTTCAGAATTTTGTTTTGCTTCGCGTAATTATTGATGACCCGAGTCAGAGCTGTCCGAAAACCTTGTTCGTGCGTTCCGCCTTCATGCGTGTTGATATTATTGGCAAACGACATGACCACAGAATGATAAGTATCCGTATATTGCATCGCTACTTCAACTGTGATGCCATCCATTTCTCCCTCAGTAAAAATCGCTGGCTCAAAAATAACGGTTTTGTTTTCATTGAGGTATTCGACATAAGATTGAATCCCACCTTCATAAAAGAAAGTGGCTTGATTTTTCTCATGCTCTTCTCGTTTATCCGTCAGTGAAATCCGCAAGCCACGGTTCAAAAAGGCTAGTTCACGGACACGCAACAAGAGTTTTTCGTAATCAAACTCTGTTGTTTCTGTGAAAATCTCAGGATCTGGCACAAAGTGAACCGTTGTCCCTCGACGATCTGTATCGCCAATGACTTTCAAATCATCTCCGACGAGTCCACGGTGATATTCTTGATAATATTTTTGGCCGTCTTTGTGAACGGTCACATCCAGCGTTGTAGACAAAGCATTAACAACAGATGAACCAACACCGTGCAAGCCCCCTGAAACCTTGTAACCGCCACCGCCAAATTTACCACCAGCGTGCAAGACTGTGAAGACTGTTTCCACTGCAGGACGCCCAGTTTTCTCTTGAATATCAACAGGAATCCCCCGACCATCGTCAACAACCGTAATCGAATTATCAGGCTCAATAAAAACCTCAATATGACTAGCAAATCCTGCAAGTGCTTCGTCAATTGAGTTATCTACAATCTCCCAAACTAAATGGTGCAAGCCTTCTTTTGATGTTGAACCAATATACATCCCTGGACGCATCCGAACAGCCTCAAGCCCTTCAAGGACTTGAATCTGACTGGCATCATATTCCTCAGCAAGCATTTCTAAATCTTTATTTTCTTCGTTCAAAGTTAACTCTCATTTCTATGAAAAACTTATTACTATTATACCACAAATTGCACATTTTGGCGACCTTACACGCCAAATCATCGCTGGTTTTCACTGACTTTTCAAAGAAAACAAGGAGATAAAAAAGTAAATTTCATTGAAACTTACTTTTCTTGTTCATTTTAAAAGTGTAAGGGACTTAAAGCATCTCTCGAAGACCGTGAATGGTATGATCAGCTTTAATCTTACTGACGGATTTTTGATCCGCAGAAAAATCACTGACGGAACTGTCAAAAAAGATTGTCGCCACTCCCGCTGCGAGACCAGCCTCAATGTCAAGCGCTCTATCGCCAATCATCACCGTTTTTTGAGGATCCAAGGCATATTTTTCCAATAAATATTGAATCGAAACGGGTGCTGGTTTGCGCGGAAAGCCGTTATCGCTAGTGACAACTTCTGTAAAATAAGGCTCAATTTTTGCCGCCGATAAAATCGTCAGCACCTGATTATTGCGATGCGAAATCATGAAATTTTTTCGCCCCGCAGCTGCGATTGTACTCAGCACTTCTTGTGCCCCGTCAAAAAGAATAGGTTTTTCCAAAACTTCTGCTTCCAGACGCTTGTATTCAACCAAAAAATTGGGAATATCGCTTGCGAATTTCTCCACAGCACACGCTGTTGAAATTTTTAAAGCATTGTAAACTTCCTCGTGCAAAACCACGCGCTCTGCTAACTCCCAGAGCGTTGCCGCAAAAGCATGGCTAGAACTTTCATAATTATCCAGCAAAGTTCCGCCTAAATCCCAAATATAATTTTCGTAGTCCATGTTACTCATTATACCATATCCCATAACTCGAAATTCAATTTAAACTTCATTCTCCAGCAATTTCTTTTCGTTGATTACGGCCTGTCAAATCGGAAACAATAACTTTCCATTGAGAAAATAATGGCTCAACTGTCCACTCATTGAGCTTCGTAAATCTTGACAGGTATTGCCGGCTTTTTGTCTTTGGACATTTGTCCTTCAAAGTAATCTTTGAACAAAGCTTTGTGAAGTTTAGTCAGCGTCAAAAATCCTGTCTGCTCGATTTGCTCTGATTTTTTAAAATCAAATTCTAGGCGCCAAAGAACAGGCTGTTTGACAGGAACCCAAGTAAAACCCTGTCCTATTTCAAGCTTTTTTTGATAAGACAAATCTTGAACTCTGTCAAATTCTCGCTTAGTCATCTGCGGTTTTTTCGAATGATTTAGAGAATCATCGCGGACAATCTCAGCAAATGGGTCAACGTTATATTTCAATCCATCAGTGGCAAAGGCAAATTCCATTTTTTTCGTGTCTTGATTAACCACGTAGTAAACCTTGCGGTCTTGCACAAAAAAGGCGCTTTTAAACTTCTCCATAGCCTGTCGTCCAAAAAAACTGACAAAAAGGATGCCTACATAAAGCAGTACTCTCTGCAAGGGACGCTTCTTCTTTTTGACGGGAGTGATTTCCTCCAGCAGCTTTTCGGTGAGCAAGCTTTTGTTGCTTCCGGCATTCTTTTCTGCCCAAATTTCTTCCAAGATTATCGCCAGCTCGATAACTGACTCATCCAACAAAATCCCTGGAATGCTCATAACTAGATGTAAGCCGTATTTCTCCTTGATTTTGGCTTTGATGCTAAATTTTTCAAACCAATGTGTTTTTTTGAATACCGCCGTCTCTGGTATTTCGACAGCAATAAAAATAGATTTTTTCTCCATGAAAATGGCGGAAATGTCCGTCCATTTTACACTCACTTCCTGTGGAAATGCCCGTAAGCAAATTTCATTTTCGTCCAAAATCAGCAAGTTTGCCCGACTGTGACGAATCAGAAAATAAACCAGATATAAAGCAACCACAGTCACTAACATTATTGTCAGCCAAAGATACAAACCAAAATCGAGTATCCGAAAACTTTTTAACATCCAAAAAAGATAAGCTCCAATGAAAAGTTCAAAAATCCAAAAACCTAGCCATACAGCCGTGTTTCTTTTAACGGTAATCGGTAAGTAAATTTTTTCCATAAATTACCCCTGCTCAGACCGCGACAACAAAATGACCGATACGATGACAAGGACAATCGCAAAAAGCGCAATCCCAGTTAACTTTAATCCAAACAATGGGATGCTGACAAAAACAGAGGTCAAGGGTTCTGTTGCAGTTGCAACGGAGACTACAAGCGGAGAAATCAATTGGAAGGCACGCAAAAGAAAGAGAAAAGCTAGCGCTGTTCCGACGATAGAAATCGTCAGTACATAACAAATGGCCAACGGCTCCACATGAAAAGTAATGTGCCAAATAGGATAGAAAATATTGCTGGCAATTCCTGCAAGCATCATCCCCCAACCTGTCATGTTAAGCGCCCCATATTTGTCGAGTAAAGGACGAGGTACAATCGAGTAAACCACCACTGCAACAGCTGAAAGTAAGCCAGAAAGGATGGCCAGAGGGCTAATTGCTAAATGGCTCATGTCTCCATTAGTAATCAACAAAAAAACACCTGCCATTGCCAAAATGACAAAGAGGACGGATTTAGGTTTTGGTAACTGTCTGCGAAAAATGAGTAAATAAAGCATAATAAAAACGGGTGCTGTATACTGTAAAATTGTCGCCGTAGCACTATTAGACAATTGAATCGCAGTATAATAAAAATATTGGACAGAAAAAACGCCACCAAAGACATAGAGAAAAAGAACAGGCATATTTTTCTTTGATTTCCAGACATCAAAAAAATGTTTACGATCACGACTGAAAGACATCGTCAGCAAAATCACGCCCGCAATCACCAAACGTGTTGAGGTAATCCACAGTGGACTTCCGTGATAATCGCGGAAAAAAAGTTGGCCAAAGATGCCCGAAATTCCCCACATACAGCCCGCGACAATAGCATATAATGTCCCTTTAAAAATTTGTTTTTTTACATTCATTAAACCATTATAGCAGATAGTATTCTAAAAAAGTTGAGTGAAATCACTCAACTTTAATTTTATTAATTTGGGGCTTGAAGATGGATTGTGGCGGTGGCTACTTCTGAGATAAAACTTTGGTCGTGTTCGACAATTAGCATAGTCGGTTGAATGGTTTTGAGGAGTTGCACAATTTGGTCATGATTAAAAACATCCAAGTAGTTGAGTGGTTCATCCCAGAGGTAAAGTTGGGCATTCTCTGAAAGACTGCGAGCCAATTCAACCTTTTTTTGCTGCCCTTGGCTCATGGTTTCAATCGTTTGATCAAAAACATGACGCTCCATACCGAGCTTTCGTAAGTTGGCCAGAAAAGTTTCGTAATCAAGTTGATTTTCTTGAGCAAAATCTTTGAGTAAGCCACGATTATCATAGATTTGACGGACATAGGAGACGTGAATGCCTTGGGCCATTTGTACGCTTCCTTTTTGTTGTCCCTCAAACTTGCCTTGTAAAGCCTTGAGAATGCTGGATTTCCCACGACCATTGGCACCAGTGAGCGCTACAATTTGTCCCTTTTTCAGATTAAAATTAATCTCTTGAAAAAGCAATTTGTCCGAAAATGCGAGAGCAAAATTTTCAAATTGCAGCAAGGTTTTATGGTGCAACGGTTGAAAATTTAGGGTCAAGGATTCAATTTTCTCAATGTTTTGGAGCAATTCTTCTTTTTCAGAAAGCGTTTTGGTCAATCTTTTTTCCATTGATTTGGCACGCTGATTTTGTTTTTTGGCTACTTTTTTATCCACAAATGTCGCGCCCGCTACATTTTCACGTTGATTGCTCCAATCACGTTTTTCTAGTGCGGTTTGTTTCAATCTGGAAATATCTTTTTGTAATTTGTCGTTTTGAAGGATTTCAAAGTCATCTCGCCGTTTTTTCTCTTGCTCATAGACTGAGAAATTTCCTTGATAGAGCTTGAGCTGACGCCGCTCAATGGCTAAGGTGTGGTCACAGACGGCATCTAAAAAGCCACGGTCATGCGAGACAACAATAAAGCCAGATTTACGTTTGAGATAGTTGGCAACTTGCGTTCGGCTTTCGATATCCAAATGATTCGTCGGTTCATCAATCAATGGAAAATTTGTCTCATCCAAGAACAAAAGTGCCAGCAAACACTTGGTTTGCTCACCACCAGAAAGGGCTGAAAAAGGTCGCCAAAGCACCTCTAAATCAACATGGAGCAGACTAAGTTCTCGTTCGAGCTTCCATTGTTCTAACTCTTGCTCGGACAAGTCATCCAAAAGATAAAAAGTCAGGTTTGACAAATCCGTCAGCATTTTCTCTGAGCTTTTGGAACTTACGTCAGCATTTTCTCTCGTTTCCGTCAGTATTTGTGGAAAATATGTAAAGTTTTTCTGACTGATGATTGTATTTTCTGTTTTAATTTTGCCTCGTAAAATCTTCAAGAGTGTGGATTTTCCACGACCATTTCGACCGACAAGACCCAGTTTCCAGCGGTCATCAATATTGATTTGGGCATGATCAAAAATTAAATTTTCATCATATCCAAATGTTAAATCTTTAAATTCAATGTTTGACATTTCTTTCTCCTCTTACTTCTGAGCATTAAGAAATTTGCTTGAGTTATTTAACTCAAATTCCCGCTTTCCTTGGCGCATTGATTTTTGCCCCGTGTTGATTTTGCTTGGTTGCTTTCACTGCAGACATTCCGTCAGCATTTTTTCCAGCAAATTGCGGTTTGTTTTTCTTAATTTGTTCTAATCTTGCTTGCATTTCTTTTTGTTTTTGATTCATGAAAGTTCTCCTTTATAATAAAAACGCCTTTCACAACTTAGGTGAAAAGCGTCTGAGCTTTTAAATTTCGACAAAGCGCCGAATTAAAAAAATCACAAAAGCCTATCTTTTCTAAGTTGTGAACACAACAAAAACACTCGATTCTCGACTGTTTTTAAAGTTCGTCACTTAGATTTTCAATAGACCTTACCTCGTTCATATGATTGACTTCAGTATAACATATTTTAAAAAGAGCTGTCAAGGCAAAAACTTGACAGCTTTTTTTAATTTTAATGGAATTGCATTCCGCCATCTACGATAAGCGTTTGCCCAGTGATGTAGTTAGAGTCGCTTCCAGCAAGGAAGGCCACGGCGTTAGCCACATCTTCTGGTTCTGACAAACGTTTAAGCGCGATGTCTTTGGCAAATGTTTGCATCCCCCATTCGTCATCTTTACCAGCATTTTTGCCGACTTGGTGAGCGATGTCGAACATCATTGGCGTTTTAACGATACCAGGTGCGTAAGCATTGACTGTAATTCCTTCCTCAGCCAAATCACGAGCGGTGATTTGAGTCATCCCGCGGATAGCAAACTTAGATGAGCTGTAAAGCATGAGGTTTGGATTTCCGACAACACCAGCTTGTGAAGCGGCATTGATGATTTTACCAGCATGGCCCAATTTACGGAAAATAGCTGTGGCAGCTTGGGTTCCCCAAAGCACACCGCCGACGTTGATTTCGTAAACTTTATGGAATTGTTCAGGTGTGATGGTTTCAATTGGTGTTGTTGGTGCGACACCAGCATTGTTAATCATGACATCCAAATCACCGAATTTTTCAACAACAGCATCAAGGGCTGCAATCACTTGTTCACGATCAGACACATCAGCTTTGACCGCAAAAGCATTTTCGCCCAATTCAGCGGCTGCTTTTTGAGCAGTTTCCTCATTGTAATCCACAATGGCAACTTTAAATCCGTCATTGTACAAACGTTTAGCAATGGCAAAGCCAATCCCTTGACCCGCACCAGTAACTACTGCAACTTTAGACATTTTTTCTCTCCTTTTAGATATGGATAAATTTTTATAAACTTTTTTCTGTTGGTGAAACAAGAATTTTGACCGCTGTTTCATTATGGTGAATCAATGTATCAAAACCTTTATCAATCAAATCATCCAAACCAATCTTGCTTGTAATAAATTGACTTAATTTAATCTTGCCTGTTGCCACAAGATCAATCGTTTTGGGATGGGTATTATTGTAAGCAATCGTTCCTAGCAAATTGGCTTCTTTGATGACCAATTTTGCCATATCAACACTGGCAGGCTTGCCCCAAATCGCAACAACCACAATTGTTCCACCCATACGAATCGCATCCAGACACGCATCAAATCCTGCTTGAACAGAAGTACATTCAAAGGCCGCGTCAACGCCTGCAGCATTGATTTCATGTACTTTTTCAAGAATGTTGTCTTCTATCGGGTTAAAGAAATAATCAGCAACTTCCACTTCTTGGGCTTTTTGACGACGAAGGCTGCTTGGTTCACTGATAATTACCGTGTGACCTTGGGCCTTAGCAACAGCAGCTGTCAAAAGGCCAATTGGACCTGCTCCAACAACAAGAACGGTACTATTTGCAGCAAGATTGGCACGCTCTACCGCATGATAACCTACAGAGAGTGGTTCAATCAAAGCAGCTTCATCAAGGGGGAGATCATCAGGAATCTTATGTACCCAACGCTCATCCACAGCAATCTTTTCGGCAAGTCCACCACCATTCCCGCCAAGACCAATAAAGTTTGACCCTTCAGAAAGATTATAGTGTCCATTTTCACTCGTATCAGTTCCTTCCGGAACAATATAAGGTTCTACGACAATGTGGTCTCCAACTTTCACCGAAGTGACACCAGCTCCAACACTACTTACAACACCTGACATTTCATGCCCAAGTGTAACGGGTGGGACTTCTTTTGTTATCGGATTAGGGTGTTCGGCTGATGGACAAAAAATAGGGCCATCTAAAAATTCATGAAGGTCTGTCCCACAAATTCCGCACCAAGCGACATCAATACCAACTTGACCAGCTTTTACCTCTGGTTCGTCGATTTCTTCCACGCGGATATCTCCACGATCATAAAAACGTGCTGCACGCATTTTTTCTCTCCTTTTTATTAAAGGTTGTCGTTTCAGGCAATCATTTTATCTGAGACTTTTTCTCGTTTTCATTCTACCACTTCGTTCATCAAATTGCAAAATTCGGAAACGCTTAACATCAAATGTTAACAAGCAAAACCTCCCTGAACCAAAAAGAAAAATCACTGACGTAAAAGCAAGAAGAAAATTGAGTCTTTCAACCTTCTTTTTGACTTTCCGTCAGTGATTTCTCTTATTTTTTAATAATTACGTCAGTAAATTCTTCAACTTTTTTGATTTGGTCAGCTTTGAGGTCACCGCCAGCAGGGGCAAAGAGTGAAAATCCTTGATAGCCCAACTTTAAAAGCAAGGAGTGTTCATTAAACTTGATGCCTTTGGCGCGGGCAACAAGACCAATTTTTTTAATCGTTGCCGCCGAGAACTCAGCCGTTCCAAAAGCAACAATCTCTTTAACTTTGGATGCCTCTAAATCTGCAAGAAACTCTTTCAGTGCTTTACTTGGGGCATTGAACCAAACCCCACCACCCACGAACAGAACATCCACTTCTTCATCAAGAGGTTCAAATGTCCGAAGGGCTTTAACACCTAGCTTTTTGGCGATAACATCCGCAACTGCTTTTGTATTCCCACCACGTGAATCATATCTTACTGCATATTTCATTTTTAAGCCACTCCTCATTCTGATTAGATTACACTTTCATTTTAGCACAATCTCTCAAAAAGTCCGCAGATTTTAACGTTTATTTTTTGCGCGCGTTTTTCGACTATTGTTAGGAGTAACTTTTGATTGAACAGGTTTATTCATTTTAACTTGACTTTGTGCGCGAACACGAGCGAAATCAGGCAACTGGTTGTATTTCATTGACAAGACCAAGCCCAAGCCGATGATATTTGACATCAAAGCCGATCCCCCTTGAGAGATAAAAGGCAGCGGAATCCCAGTCAAAGGTACAACCCCAATGGCCGCACCAATATTTTCAAAAACGTGGAAGAGAATCATCATGATAATTCCCGTTGAGATATACGTGTAAAACTGATTATTTGATTTGAAAGTCACTCGAATCATCCGATAAATCAACATGAAATAAAGGAAAATCAAGAAAGCAGAACCAACAAAACCAAAATCCTCAGCAATGACTGTAAAAATCATATCCGATTCACGAACCGGCACATTGATATTAGCAACCCCAAGTCCATGCCCCCAAAGTCCACCAATTCCGACCGAAATCAAAGAGCGCGCCTGTTGTAAACTAAAGGTTTGAGCATTCTCAAAAGGATGAAGCCAAGCGATAAACCGATTGACCTGATACTGAGCAAAACTCGTGCTTTCCAAAAATTTTTGCCCTTCTGGTGACGCGACCAAAGCAATAACACCAGCTCCGACAGCAACCACCGCCAAAAAGGCAGGGCCAAGAATTTTCCAAGAAACTCCCGAAACCAGCACAATCCCAGCAAAAATTGCCGCAAACACCAAGAAAGTCCCAAAGTCATGTTGCAAAGCAACCAGCACCGCAACAGGTACCGTAGCCAAAATTAACAGCCCAATCAGACGAAAATCATCTTTCAAAATTCGATTTTTAAGTTTATTTTGGAAAGTCACGACAATCCGGGCCGAAAAAAGAATATAAGCAATTTTCATAAATTCAGAAGGCTGAAAAAGATTTCGCCCACCAAAAGCCAGCCAGTTTTTCGCCCCTGTTGAAAGGTAAGTCGCCTCATTATAGAAGAAAATCGGTAGCACCATCAAAACTAAGCCCAAACCATAAAAAACAGGCGTCAATGTCCACAAAAAACGTGAATCCAAATGCATGACAATAAAAGCCAGAAAAATTCCGACAACAATCCAGGTTCCTTGCCCCACAAGCATTTGTGTTGCTTGGTCAGGGTGATCATGCGTCACCGCAACATAGAGGGCATATAAGCCAATCAAAATTAGCATAAAAGCGGGCAAAATCAACCCGTAATCAATACGTGAATCAAATGAAAATCTATTTGTTTTCTTATTTTTCAAAACTAGCTCCAGTCAGTTTCTCGTCTTTAAACTTCGCAGAATTTTTACGTTCTCGCTAGAAATTATAAATCCATTCTATTATACATTTTTTTTGCTTTTTTAGGGGCTTCTTGACGAAAATTTCCATAAAAAAATACTGAAAACCGTTTCAGTATTTTACAAGAAATGTCCAATAAAACTTCCGCCAAAGATTAACAAGTAAGAGTAAAGCAAAATAGGAAGTGGTTTACACAAAATAATTGTCCAAATCAAAAATTTCCAACTCATTTTTGTCTGACTTGCAATCAAAACAAGGGCATCATCTGGCGCCACTGGCGATAGAATCAAGAGGACAAAAATAATATTAAAACGTTTTTGTCCCTTGTCAAACCAAGTCATGTACTTATTATACGTCTTTTCTTTGACAAAAGTTTTAGCCAGCGCCGAACCATATTTACGACCAAAGTGAAACAGAATGAAAGAGCCAGCAGCAATGCCCAGATAATTATAGACAAAGCCCCAAACTGGTCCAAAAATCATCACGCCTGCTGCCATTGTGATGCCCCCAGGGATAATAGGCACAATCACCTGCAATACTTGCATACACAGGAAAATCAGCGGCCCTAAAAACCGGTGGGCGACAATCAATTGTTGTAAAATCTCTTGATTTTGAAAGGCACCAAGCCGCCAAAGATAGACCCCACCAACAATTGTCGCCACAAAGCCAAGCAGGGTGATGATATTAAAAACTCTTTTGGTGTATCTTAATACATTATCATTCAAAGAAAATCCTCACTTTTGGCTATTTTTTCTGCTCTTTTAGATAAGCCTCGTTTTCTTCAACCCACTGTCCAAGCAAATTAGCCAAACTTTTGAAGCCAATCTTATCTCTAGGGTCGGTAAAATGTTTTTTGCGATAAATATGATGAACTTGCGGATTTTTCTCCAAACTCCGAATAGATAAACTAATCTTGCCATTATATTCATCGATATCAATGATTTGAGCGTTAACTTTTTGCCCCGTTTTCACAATATCATGAATGCTTTTGACATAGCCAGATTGGATTTCTGAGATATGAATCAAACCTTTTTGCTCGATTTTTCCATCCTCAGCCACATCTGCGCCACTCAAATGCTCAGCACTTGGTGTTACCGGCGGGAGATGAAATTTAACAAAAGCACCGTAATCTTGCATTCCGATAATTTCTACTTCGACGATGTCGCCGATTTTTGGACGTTTAACTTTCATTTTATTTCTCGATAAGTTCAATTGATTCAATGACAACATCGTCAACTGGTTTATCTTGTGCCCCAACTCGAACGCCAGCAATGGCATCTAGCACTTCATAGCTTTCTGCTGTGGCTAATTGACCAAAAACAGTGTGACGACCGTCAAGGTGTGGTGTGCCGCCTTGAGTATAAACTTCCGCCACTTCTTCTGGCCAGCCCCCTTGAACGAGAGAATCTTTTGGATAAGGGAGATTTTTGTTTTGAACGATGAAGAATTGGCTGCCGTTGGTGTTTGGACCTGCATTGGCCATTGACAAAGCACCGCGCAAGTTGAAAAGATCCATTGAAAATTCATCTTCGAATTTTTCACCGTAAATTGAGCTACCACCCATTCCTGTCCCTGTTGGGTCTCCGCCTTGAATCATGAAATCTTTGATAATACGATGGAAAATAATACCATCATAATAGCCTTGTTTACTAAGTTCAATAAAGTTTTTCACTGTTTTTGGCGCAAGCTCATCAAAAAGTTTTACAGTCATTTTGCCGTGATTTGTGTTGATGATTGCTGTTGTACCTTTAGCGTTTGTCAAGTCAAGTTGTGGGTATGTCATAATTATTTCAGTGGACAAATGACTTAGTAAGCCCCAGTCATTTGCCCTCCTTTCTTTCTAAATCTATTTTAGCAATAAATGCTTGAGGATGAACTTACATTCTTGTAAGTTTTAGGTTTTATTTAATCAATAATTTTTAAAAATTGTAGAGCTTTCAAAATTCCGTCGTTTTCAACACGATCAGTAACATAATCTGCTTTTTCCAAAATTTCTGGATGAGAAACTTCCATTGCTACCGATAGGCCAGCAAAATCAAAGAGTTCACGATCGTTGAGTCCGTCACCAAAATTCATCATATTCTCTGCTGTCAAGCCTAGTAAATCTAAAACTTTTTCACAGCCAATCGCTTTGGACCCTTCTTGAGGAACAATGTCCGAGCTGTACGGATGCCAGCGCACCATGCGAATTTTATCTTTCAGATGTTCAGGCAAAACTAGCTGATCGTCGTGATCAGAAACAGTCAACATTTGATAGACATCATGTGTTTTGTAATAATCAGGGCTTTCGGCAAGTTCTGCATAAATTGGGCCGATTGCTTCTGCAGCCACATCTGTCCACTTAGAAATGCGCAGACTATCGCTTGAAACAAAAGAATACTCACTCTTTTGTGTTTCAAGCCAGCTGATAATCTCAGCAATGAGCGTTTTGGAGAAGGTGTTTTTAAAAATCACTTCTTCAGTCTGCGCATTTTCGACATAAGCTCCGTTAATCGCGACGTAAAAGTCTGGCTTGAGCGCTCGCACTTCAGGAACCACACCAAAAAGATTTCGACCGGTTGCGATCCCAGTCATAATCCCTTTTTCACGCAATTTCTCAAACACTTCATTGATTGATTCAGGCATGAATGCTGGATCTTTCAGGCGCAGTGTATCGTCAATATCAAAGAAAATAATTTTTATTTTCTTTGCTTTTTCTAATAATTTGTCCATGATTTTTCATTCTAAATTTATTTTGTTCTCTTAAATTATATCATAAATTGTTATTCTTTTTGGCTCTTATTAGACCAAATTATGCTGAATGGCGTAAATCGTGGCTTGGGTTCGGTCGGAAACTTCAAGTTTGTTGAAAATATTAGAAACGTGTGTTTTGACCGTTTTTAGGCTGATAAAGAGTTCATCCGCAATTTCTTGGTTCGATAAACCTGTAGCGAGAACTTTTAAAACTTCGAGTTCACGTTTGGATAAGTCATCATAAAGCTCATGTTTGCGGTGCTTTTGTTGGGCAATTTTTTCTCTGACTGCGTCAGAAAGGACATCTTCACCATTGGCTACTTTGCGAATTGCTGAGGCAATTTCAGCAGCTTGAGAGGTTTTCAAAATATAGCCTTTGGCACCTGCTGCTAGGGCTGGAAAGACTTTTTCATCATCAATAAAGCTAGTTAAAATCAAAATTTTACGATCGGGATTTTTGGCCAGAATTTTTTGGGTGGCGCCAATGCCATCCAAACGATCCATGACCAAGTCCATCAAAATCACGTCAGGGTTGAGCTTTTCAGCTTTCAAAAATCCTGATTCTCCATCAGCAGCTTCACCAACAACTTCAATGTCGGGTTGAATATTCATAAAACTTGACAAACCAAGTCGAACCATCTGGTGATCATCTACAATCAGAAGTTTAATTTTATCCATTTGTTCCTCTACATTTCTCATTTTTTGATTTAATTTTAAAGCGTTGCTGCTTTGGGAATGATAATTTCTACTGTCGTGCCAGCATTTGGTGCAGAAATGACTTTTGCATCTCCGCCCAATAAAAGCGCACGTTCTTTGATATTTGCTAAACCATAACTGGCTGTTTTGTCGCTTGTTGAAGTGTCAAAACCGACCCCATCATCGGCAATTTTCAAGATAATACTTCCCGATGTTTCACGCAAGGCCACTTCGATGTGGTCAGCTTGGGCATGACGCAGGGTATTTGAGAGAATTTCTTGAGCCATACGAAAAAGATTATCCTCGATGTTACGACTCGTTTCAATATCTGCCAGTTTGACGGTGATATTTGCTGATATTTTCGCTTGCAACTCGTCAGTGAGTGCTGATAACCCTTCAGACAAACGTTTCCCGTCTAGTTCTACGGGACGTAAATGAAGTAAGAGCGCCCGCATCTCATTTTGCGCTGAATGCAAAACTTTCAAAACGAGTTGAGTTTGAGTTTCAATTTGCTCTTTACTTAGGCTTTGGGTGGAACCTGCAACAGAGGATAAAATCATGGTCGCGGCAAACAACTCTTGACTGACCGAATCGTGAAGTTCGCGGGAAATCCGTTTGCGCTCTGTTTCAATGATTTCGGCCTTGTCTGCTGATTTTTGTTTAGATAATTCTTGGAGCTCAGCGGACATCTTCATGATTTTTTCGTGAACCGCTTGTAATTCTGGTGCTTTTGGTGCTTGATTTTCTTCAAGGCGTTGGATATCTTTTTGAAAACGTTGTTGAATGGTCATGTTTTCAAGGTGATTAAACAAGGTAAAAATCAGCGCAAGCAGTCCTGCAACTGATATTAAAATCCAAATCCCGTAAATATTTCCACGATACTGTCCCAAATTCAGGGGAAGAATATTGAAGGCTTGTCCACTTGTCATCAGGGTGAAAAGTAGGACATACATGACGAGAATGATACTAAAAACAGCTAAAAAGGTGGTGAAGATTGATTTTTTCATCCTTGCACGACCTCAATATTTCCTGTGTCTACGCGGATGGTAATTTTTATCCGTTTTGGTGCTTCGTCAAGGTTTTCACTGAAATAGTGGACATTGCTGGCGTTGATTTGTGTTGCTTCGTTAAAAATCTTGATGAGTCCGGTGTTCGTTGTCAAATCGAGGGCAACGGCGACATCCTCAGGAACGATAATTTTGGTATTTCCTGCCATTTTTTTGATAGAAAGGCTGTTTCCTGTTGGTTTGAAAACAACATCGTCAAGATCAATGACATCATTTCCGTTGTTTTGACTGGTCTGACTGTAAGTTTCAGCAGCTTGATTTTGAAAAAGATTGTGGGCAAAATTGACTTGTCTTTCTTGCTCACGTGGATTATTTTTCCAAAAAATGATGCACATAATAGCTGGAAAAATAATCGCTAGCCAAAACCAGCTCACTGTAAAGAGAATCATCCCCGAAATTGCTCCGAAGATAAAACTCAAGATGCGCCAAGCTCGTGAGCGTGAACGAGTAGCCAGTACGCCAAAAATTACGGTTAAAACAAGAAAAATCCATAAATGGGGCGTATGCACGACACGAAAAATCAATCCTAGCACAATAAAAATTTCAATAATGATGACGGCTTTCAGTTTTTTATTCATACTCTTATTGTATCAAAAAAATGTTTGCTTGTTCTCGGACTAAAGGCTTATTTTTAACTTAAATTTGCTACTTGAGTCAGAGAAAATGCTGACGTAAACTTTCGTCAGCATTTTTTCTGCTGCCAGGAGATTTCGTCAGTGATTTCTCTACGAAAAAAATCCGTCAGTAAGACGAATTTCTTTTTTAACGGATTCCCAACGCAATACGCGCATAGCGGGACATTTTATCCACGGTCCAAGCAGGGTACCAGACCAAATTAACTTTGATTTCGCCGACTTCCTCAACCTCTTTGAGGGCATCGTGAATTTGTTCGGTCAATAAGTCCGCTAAAGGACAACCCATTGTCGTCAAGGTCATTTTAATTTCGGTGAAACCATTGTCTTCAAAGCTGATCTCGTAAACCAAACCGAGATTGATGATATCAATACCAAGCTCTGGGTCAATGACATTTTCAAGCGCCCCAAGAATTTTGTCCTTGATTGCGTTAATTTCTTCTTCTGTGTATTTATCTGCCATCTGTATCTCCTTCAAGCAACTGCCAAATTGTCAAATTCTTTTTACAAACTTATTTTACCAAATTATTGCTAAAATTTCTACATAAAAAAATACTGACGTAAATTTACGTCAGTAATTTCTCTTAAGCAAAGCGTGAAAAGCGTTTGAAGAAGCTTAACATAAAGGTGAACAAGGCAATGATTACGACAAACAAGAGGGCAAAAGGAACAATCGCTCCCGTCAATCCAATTGTTTCACGCAACATCTTCAAGCCATAAGTCATTGGCAACCAAGGACTGATTACTTGGAAAATTTTTGGCGCCAATTGCAAAGGATAAGTCCCTGCACTTGTTGCTAATTGCAAGACAAGAAGGATAATCATCAAAAATTCTCCGACTTTACCTAATGCTGTTAAGAAGAAGGTGTTAATCGCCATATAAGCAAAGCTAATCAAGATTACAGCGAATAAAGTTCTTGCCCAATAATTTGGATTCAAGCCCAGTAAGGCAACTGCTCCACAAACGATGAAGGCTTGCAAAAGTGCCACAACACCATTTGTACCAATCTTCGCCAGCATAAATTCTCGACCAGTTTTCCATTTTTCACCAGAGAAGCCAATGCCAATCACGACATTTGTCGCCAAAGCACCGATAAAGAGCGCTACGTTAATCATATAAGGCGTCATCCCTGCACCATTGACCGGAACATTATCATGATCAGTATGTTTTGTTTTGAGTGGAGCTGCTAATTTTTTGGCATTTTTTGTGTTGCTATTTGTTTCAGCCAAAGTTTTGTCAGCATCACCTAGAGCTGTTGAGAGACTGGCAGCACCAGTATTCAAAGTCCCTAAACCATTTGTCAATGTCAGGCTACCATCAGATAATTGTCCAGAACCAGACGCAATCTGTTTAGCACCATCAGCCAATTGTCCAGAACCTGAAGTTAAAGCTGAACTATTATCTTGCAATTGTGAAAGACCAGAAACCAAGCTCAAACCACCTGTTTGAAGTTGAGACAATCCCGAATTCAAACTAGAACTACCCGTTTGAAGTTGCTCCAAACCACTGTTCAGTGATTGACTACCCGTTTGCAACTGAGTCAAACCAGAAGTCAAACTAGAACTACCTGTTTGAAGTTGACCCAAACCATTGGTCAAAGATTCACTACCTTTTTGCAACTCTTTAGATTTATTCGCCAATTGTTGAGCGCCATCATTTGCATCATTGACTCCAGCAACAAATTGGTTAAAGCCAGACGTTAATTGCCCTGCCCCAGCTGAAAATTGACTATTAAATTGAGTCAAACCAGAAGTCAAATCTGTCGCGCCTTGAGCCAAATCAGGTGTTTTCGTTTGAAGATTAGCAAATCCTCCCACCACATTATTAGCTCCAGCAACTGCAGGTTGCGCAGCACTCAAATTATCCAAAGCTTGTTTTTGTTCAGCTTGCATCTGTTGCAAATCTTGACCCATTGCGGCTAGAGAAGTCACTAATTGTGCCTGTGTATTGGGGTCAGTAGTCGTTTGGGCCACCTTTGTCAAAGTTTGCATTTGAGCATTCAAATCTTGAGCAGCTGGAGAAGCTGGTGCATTAGCTAAACTTTTCAAGCCTGCATCCAAAGCTGTCAAACCAGCCTGTATTTGTTGCAATTCAGCTGGTGTTGCTGCGCTCGTAACGGCTGCATTCAATTCATTCAATCCGTTACTCAAGTTTTGACTTCCCTCTTGCAGTTGTTGTACTGCTGCTGTACTTTGGGAAATTTGGGAAATTCCATTTGATAAATCTTTAGATTTATCTGCCAAAGTTTGAGTTCCACTGGCTAATTCAGCCGCTCCAGCTGAAAACTGTGTTGCTCCATCAGTTAATTTTTTGCTCCCATCAACTGATTCATTAACGCCAGCAGACAATTTCTTACTACCATCAGCTGCAGAATCAAGACCTGATGATAATTGTTTACCCCCAGAAGCCGCTTGGTTCGCACCCTCAGACAATTTTTTAGAGCCATCAGCTGCAGAATCAAGACCTGATGACAATTGTTTGCTTCCAGAAGCAGCCTGCTCAACACCATTCGTGTATTTGCTCAAGCCCACATTCAAGCTATCTGCCCCATCAGTAAAGGTCAGACTTGATGAAGCCAAAGTCTTCAAATTACTAGAAAGTTCATTTGATCCAGACAAGGCTGATTTTGTACCATCAGCTAATTTTTCAGAACCATCAGCCGCATCTTTCATTCCTGATTTCATATCACTGACTTTTTCAAAAATAGCCTTGGTATACTTTTCCGTCACATTTTTAGAAACTTCAGCTTTGAGTTGATTGATTGCACTCTCACTCATTTTAGAAGAAATATAATTATGTCCACGTGAAGTTTGATAATCTAATTGCACCGTTTTAGGGTTTTTATTCATCAGACTAGCCGCATTTTCGGAAAAATCCTCTGGGAAAGTGACGACCATATAATAATCCCCATTTTCAATCCCTTTTGATGCTGTCTTTTCTGATACAAAGTGATAATCCAAAGCTTTTGTTTTCTTCATCTCAGAGATCACATCGTCCCCGAGTTTCACTTTTTCCCCCTCCAATTCAGACGACTTGTCCAAATTTACAACGGCAACAGGTAAATCATTTAATTTCCCATATGGATCCCACATTGATCCCAAGAAAATATAGTTATATATCGCTGGTACAAGTGCTAAAGCAATAATTACTATAATGAAAAACTTGTGTTTAAAAATCGCTTGCCATTCTTTTTTTAACATATTTCTCCTCCCTTTATGGACACAGCGTCCAAAAATTGTTATAATATGTATTATAAACTTTTTGAGAAATTTAACAATTGATAAAGTGTCTTTTTTAGACAGATAAATCACATCTGTCTAATTGAAACACTTACATTTATTATAGAATGAGGAGACCTGCCCAAATGGCCAATGATACTAGAAAAGACCGCACAAAAATTCAATTACGCGATGCGATGATTCAACTTCTTGGTGAAAAATCTTTTGATCAGATTTCAACCACCGAGTTAGTAAAGCTTGCTAAAATCAGTCGGAGCAGTTTTTACACCCATTATCAAGACAAGTACGACATGATTGAAGCCTATCAGCAACGCCTTTTTGAAACTATCCAATATGTTTTCGAAAAAAATAATGGTAACCTGCACGCCACCATGTTAGAAACCTTTGAATTTTTAAGTCGCAACCAAATCTATGCCGCCTTACTCTCCGAAAATGGGAGCAAAGAAATCCACCAATTCATGTTACAAAAACTCAAAGAGCTCTTTCAAAACTCAATTTTTCCGCATTCCAAACGAAGTGCCTTAGGAAAATTAGGCAAGGTTTACGCTGCAACCTACTATGCTAATGCTATTTTTGGAACAACTCAATCTTGGCTAAGAAGAAATCAAAAAGAAACCCCCGCTCAAATTGCCGACTTATTAGTAGAACTTATCAACTAATAAAAAAAGCCTGATCACATAATCAGGCTAACTGTTCAAAGAATTGAGTTATTTTTAATCTTTACTCCGTAAAAGCTTTCGGACTTTCTTCAGTAGACAAACAAAAGCTCGGTTCAGCTTCTTCTTCGGGTGTGTTTGTTTGTTGAGCCGCTATTTTCAAAGCTTTACCTGCCTTAAAAATAGGTACCTTTTGTTCAGATAATATAATTTTTTTACCAGAGTTAACATCATGACTCAAACGTGCCGCACGCTTTTTGACCTCAAATGTTCCAAAATTGTTCAGATGAACGACATCCCCTTGCGAAATATAATGAGTAATTGCTTCTAGCAATGCATTGATGACTTTGTTAGTATTGACTTTGGAAAGATTCGTTTGATTAGCGACATAATTGATAAGTTCTTGCTTTGCTGCCATTTATTCGCTCCTTTCGTCCACCTTATTTTGTATTCTAATTATAACATTATTCATTTTTAGAATTTATTTAAACGACTTGGAGTTTATGGACAAAAAACAAAAATTGTAAAAAAAATCTTAGCCAAAGCTAAGATTTTTTAATTACTTGACGACCATGACATTGCAAGGAGCATGGTTGATTACGTAAGTCGTTGTCGAACCTACCAACATCCTATCCAAGAGCCCCTTACTGTTTGAACCAATAACAATCAAATCCATTTCAAAGTCTTTAGAAAATTTAACGATTTCTTTCTTTGGATTTCCTGCATAATATTGGAAGTCATACTCTACTTGGTCGGCGACCAAACGTTTGATATCAGCGATAATCGCTTGTGATTCCTGTTCCAACTCTTCTAAAGTTTGAGCAAGAGCATAAGGACTACCGCTAACCCTCGTTTCATCTTTGACATGAAGAATAGTGAGCGAAGTCTCATTTCGCTTGGCGATTGCAATGGCTTCATGAACAGCTTCTTTTGCATGATCCGAACCATCTACAGTAACTAAAATCTTTTTGTACTCATCTCTCATTGTAAACGCCTCCTTTATTTTATTTTATGATAATTTGATTAGAAAGTCCACTGAAATGCTTAATTCTTTTTTAAAAATTTAATTTTGCCTCATCTTTTTTGTGAAGCGTTTCTTTTGGCGATTAAATCAGTTTGTGATAGAATTTAAAGTGGAATTTCGTTATAAGTGTTATAGGCCTTTCGTCGATGTTTAATAAAGAAAGGAGAATGATTATGACATTCACTAACAAAAATAAATTTTTTCAATATACTGTAACGTTGGATACCTCAGAAAATATTTTCAAAGCACATCTCGCTAAAGACTTAAGCGTTTATGGTGCGGGTAACACGATTGAAGAAGCAGTTTATAATCTGGAAAAATTAGTCTAAGGAGATCATAATGGGCGAGTACCCCTCTCAGTAAAAGCACCTACTTCTAACTTAAGGTAGGTGCTTTTTGGTGCTTTTATTTTACAACAATGAGATTGCACGTGGCATGGTTGACCACATACTGCGTCGTAGACCCTAAGATAAATCGATCCAAAGCATCCAGACCAGTTGACCCAATCAAAAGTAAATCAATATCATTTTCTTTAGAAAAATTAACAAGCTCCTTTTTAGGTGTCCCTGTCAATCGCAAGATTTCATAGGTCACCTTTTGGTCTGCCATTCTTGTTTGAACTTCTTCAATCACATGATCCGAATGCTCTTGAACCGTTTGGTAAATGACTTTCGAGTTCACCTGAACAGGAATATTGGCTAATTTATCATTTAAAACATAGACGATTTTTAAGAGCGCTTGGTGATGTTCAGCAAGTTCCACCGCTTCTTGAAGCGCTTGATAAGACTGACTTGAACCATCTATAGCAACTAATATTTTATGATATCCTTTTTCCATCATCGTTTCCCTCGCGTATTTTTATTACTACTTCTATTTTAGCTTTATTTTTATAAAAATCAAAGCAATATTATAGTTTGCATAAATTGAAAAAAAGAACTCAATTTTGCTATAAAAAAACCGCTCAACAGAGCGGTTTAACGTCTTATTTAGTAACGTGACGTTCAGCGATACGAGCTTTTTTACCTGTGAGTGCACGGAGGTAATAAAGTTTCGCACGACGTACTTTACCGTGACGGATAACTTCGATTTTTTCAACACGTGGAGTGTGAACTGGGAAGATACGTTCTACACCAACACCGTTTGAGATTTTACGAACAGTGTAAGTTTCGTTGATTCCTGAGTTTTTACGAGCGATAACAACGCCTTCAAAAAGCTGGATACGTTCGCGAGTTCCTTCGACAACTTTTGCGTGAACACGTACAGTGTCACCAGGGCGGAAGTCAGGGATATCAGAACGCAATTGTGCAGCGTTGATAGATTCGATAAGGTTCATTTTTTTCTCCTCTTGTCCATCATTAAGTAGCTTTGACCCAGCGGATGAACAGTTTTATTAGTATGCAAACACATACTTGTCTAGTATAGCAAATATTTTAAAATTTGACAAGCTCTTTTCTCTGATTTTTTAGGATTGAAATCAGAAAAAAGAATAAACAAATTGATTTAGTAGCCAATTTGATCAATGTCAACTTCGGACTGATTAATCATATCTACAACTTTGTGAATCAAATACATTCTTTCATCAAGGGCATGGATTTGTTCGGCACAATTTTGAAGCTCATTGCTCAACTGTTGAGGTATTTTTCCGTCGTATTTGTAGCGTACTTTGTGTTCCAGACTTGCCCAAAAATCCATCGCTGAGGTGCGGAGCTGCACTTCAACACGGCAACTTTGTTCGCCAAAAAGATGACCGAGGTTAACCTCCAAAATCATGTGGTAACTCCGATAACCTGTTTTTTTGGCGTCTTTGAGATAGTCTTTTTGACTGACTACTGTGAAAGCTTCTTGATTTTTTATAATCTCAACGATTTCATAGATATTTTTGGCATAAGAGCAAATTACTCGAATACCAGCAATGTCAGAAAGATGCTCATCGGCCTGCTCCGCTGTAATAGGCAGTCCTTTTTTCTTGAGTTTTCCTGCAATGCTTTCTGGGGATTTGAGTCGATGTTTGATATGTTCAATCGGATTGACCGCTTCAAAGTTGTTATAATATGTATTTAAATTCGAAAATTGCGTATATACGACATCAAGTGCGCATTCGTACTTAACCAATCTTTTTTTGAGTTCTTCAAATTCTTCCGGAGCGAATCGCGTTTTGAGATAGTCTTTTTCCATAATTCCTATTATAATAAAAAATATTAAATTTTTCATTCATTTGATGTAAACGCTTCTAAACAAGGCGTTTTATCTGGCTTTTTCATCGAAAGCCTGATGACTTAATAATACAGTGCTCCTTTTTATTTAAAAAATCAATCACCTGCGTGAAGTGGACAGGTGATGATCTTTTTGAGCCTATTAACCTTTTAGGTCGGATAAGTCGGATTCACGGAGGGCCAGTTCAAGGGCTTTTTCTTGCTCTGCCTTTTGTAAATCAGACCAACCTAAAAATTTTGCCATGACTTCTAGAACGGGGTGTTTGATTGCTTCTACTCCTTCACGCATGAATAAGAGGTGATTTGTGCGCCGAAGGAGATAATCAACGGGTGTTAGAATCATTTCGTCTTCAAGAGCATAGCGTAAGCGCGCTGACTCGGCTAAGCTTAGTCCATCGTAAGCAGCCATTTCAGCAGCGTAGCTAAAGATTTTTAGTGAGTTCATGCCATAAAAATCGGCAATATAATTGGCTTCTTCTTTGCTCAGACCAGCAGCAAGACCCGCTTTCATATTTTCAGAAATGGTTTCCGTTACTTGAGTGGGGTCAAATTCACCGCCTGAGATTTGGTAGTGCTTGGAATCAATTTTTTCAAAGGTTAGATTGTACTCGTCTTTAAGTAATTGATGAATCATGTCCATTGCTCCAGCTGCCATTTTACGATAATCTGTAATTTTACCACCTGCTAATGTAATCAAACCATCTGATTCGCGCTCCAAGGAACTGCCTCTGGAAATTGTGGAAGGATCTGTCCCTTTTTCAGATAAGCTGGCGTCCATGTGATTCAAGATATGCTCAACTTCAGCTTTGGTCGCTGTTTTATTTTGATAGCGCAAGACAGCATCAACAACGGCATCAAAGCTCTTTTCAGATATTGCACCATTGTTTCCACCGTTATAATCTGAGCCTGAATTGTTATTTAATAGTGGGCGCAAACCAGCCCATGAGGCTTCGATATCTTCTAGCTTTAGGTGAGCTTTTGGATAACGAAAGTTGATGACATCAAGCAAGTAATTGACGTCTTCTTTCGTAACTTTAGGATCAATAAAATCTCCGTGATAGTCTGTGTCTGTCGTCCCAAAGTAGGTTTTATTTTCACGAGGAATTGCAAAAACCATGCGTTTATCGTGCTTTCCTGTGTCAAAATATGTCGGTTGGGGAACTGGGAGCTTGGCAGCATCAACAACAAGGTGTACGCCTTTGGTGGGGCGCATTTTGGGAACAATCGCTCTGGTAAAGTTGAGATAGCGAATTTTATCTACCCAAGGGCCACTGGTGTTAACGACTAATTTTGCTTTGACTTCGATGACTTCGTTGGTAAGTAAATCACGCGCACGGACTCCTGAAATTTGTCTGTCGGTGTAAAGAAAATCAATCACTTTCATCTTACTGATGGCTTGTGCACCGATTTCCACCGCTTTTTTGATATTATCGATGACTAGTCGCGCATCGTTGTTTCGAAAGTCGAGGTAAACTCCAGCGCCTTGTAATCCTTCTTGCTTAATCATCGGTTCACGGCGAAGGACTTCTTCTTTTGAAATCGTGGTATTGGCGTAAGGTGAGTTTTCGTCAATGTCTGCTAGTCGATCATACAAGTCCATTGCAATTTTGACTGAGAACATATCAAATGTTGTGGGCCCTTCGTCATCATAGATAGGCAACAACATTGGGTCTGGCTTTGGAATGTGGGGAGCGATAGCTTGAACGATGGCACGTTCAGAAACGGTATCTGAAACAACTTCTACGTCAAAATTTTTCAGATAACGAATACCACCGTGAACAAGTTTGGTGGAGCGTGAGGAGGTGCCTTCGGAGAAGTCTTGCATTTCTAAGAGAGCCACTTTCATTCCGGAGGCTGCTGCCTGTAGGCTAAGACCCGCACCCGTGATGCCTCCACCGATAATTAGGAGGTCTAACTCAGAAGTTTGGATATTGTTTATTGATTCTTGTCTTGTTTTTTTAGAAAAAGCCATTTTTTTCTCCTTTAGCTTATGCTACTTGAATGCTCGGGTGGCATTCACTGCTTTTTCCCAGCCATTATACAGCCGTTCACGTTGTTCGTTGGACATCTGGACTTGGAAAATCTTTCCTGCTTCGTAAGATTCCTTGAGTTCTTCGAGGTCTTTCCAAAATCCTACGGCTAGGCCGGCAAGGAAGGCTGCGCCAAGTGCGGTTGTTTCCAAATCACTTGCTCGTTGAAGAGGAATGTTTAAAATGTCGGCTTGGAATTGCATCAGGTATTCGTTATTGGCTGCTCCGCCGTCAACTTTGAGGACGGGGATATCAATTCCTGAATCTTCTTTCATTGTCCCAATGACGTCCCGAACTTGATAAGCGATGGATTGAAGGGTGGCTTTGATGATGTCTTCTTTGGTTGTACCACGTGTCAATCCAAACATGGCACCACGCGCTTCTTGATCCCAGTAAGGTGCGCCAAGTCCAACAAAAGCAGGAACGACGTAGACCTCGTTGTGATTGGTTGATTGTCGGGCAGCTGCCTCTGAATCACTGGATTTTTCGAGCATTTTTAGGCCGTCCCGTAGCCACTGGATTGAGGAGCCTGCAACAAAAATGCTTCCTTCTAAGGCATAATAAACTTTTCCGTTGATGCCATAAGCGATGGTGGTTAAGAGCTTATTTTTGGAAATTTGGGCTTGTTCTCCTGTGTTCATCACAATGAATGAGCCTGTCCCGTAGGTGTTTT
The DNA here is from genome assembly GCF_004210295.1 of Lactococcus sp. S-13. Taxonomy (NCBI): domain Bacteria; kingdom Bacillati; phylum Bacillota; class Bacilli; order Lactobacillales; family Streptococcaceae; genus Lactococcus; species Lactococcus kimchii. The sequence goes on from NZ_SDAK01000001.1 coordinate 568,785, forward strand.
TGATCATTCCTGCTTCAAAGGCCATTTGACCAAATAGGGCGGCTTGCTGGTCACCAGCCATGCCAGAAATGGGAACTTCAGCACCAAAGAAATGGAAGCTTTTTGTGACGCCGTAGATTTCTGAATTTGATTTGACTTGAGGGAGGAGGGCTTTGGGAATGTTGAGGATTTCTAGGATTTCTTCGTCCCATTTTAGTTCATGGATATTATAGAGCATGGTACGACTAGCATTGGAATAGTCGGTGACATGGACTTCTCCGTCGGTCAATTTCCACAAGAGCCAACTGTCAATGGTTCCAAAAAGAAGTTCTCCTTTTTCAGCGCGTTCTTGTGCGCCTTTGACATGGTTTAAAATCCAGCGAATTTTTGTGGCGGAAAAGTATGAATCGATGACCAGACCGGTTTTATTATGAAATAGGGCTTCGTGACCTGCTTTTTTTAGGTCATTGGCGATTTCTGAGGATTGACGAGATTGCCAGACAATGGCATGATAAATGGGCTGGCCTGTTTTCTTGTCCCAAATAATAGTGGTTTCACGCTGGTTGGTGATCCCAATCCCTGCGATTTGGGAGGGTTTCAGACCGGATTCGATGAAGGCTCCTGCGATGACGGATTGGACGGAGTTCCATATTTCATTTGCGTCATGCTCTACCCAACCTTCTTGGGGAAAATACTGGGTGAATTCTTTTTGAGCGCTGCCCTTGTGTTTTCCTGCTTTGTCATAGATGATGGCCCGCGAGCTTGTTGTGCCTTGGTCAATCGCCATAATGTATGAAGTTTCTGACATTATTTGCCTCCTTTTAGCCGTTTTTGTAATCGCTTTCGCTGTTTTTATTATAGCATAGGAGAGGGGTTAAAGACTATCAATATTTATTGAAATTTGAAAATTTTTTGTTGACGAGCTAGAAAAGAGCTGGGGTTGAATTTTTTAATAAAAACCATTCAAATTTGAATGGTTTTTTATTTTTTAAGAGGTGCGTTGAAATTTGCGATGTTTGAGGGTGTAAACGAGGTCTGAGGCCTTGGCGACGTCGGTTTCGTGGGTGACGATAATCACGATTTTGTTGTCGTCGTGGGCAATTTTTTGAAAAAGTTCAACGATTTGCGTGGTGGTGTTCTCGTCCAGATTTCCTGTCGGCTCGTCAGCAATAATGATGTCATGATTAAGCACCAGCGCCCGTGCGATTGCTACTCGTTGCTGCTGACCTCCGGATAATTTACTGACGGATTTGTAAATTAAATCTTGCGTCAGCCCTACTTTTGCCAAGGCTTCTTCGATGGCAACTTTTTCGTCAGGAAATTTTACTGACGAAATTTTAATCGCCGTTTTGACATTATCGTAAGCTGACATATAGGTCAGCAAATTGTAGGCTTGAAAGACGGTGCTGACGGTTTTTTTGCGGTAATTGGTCAAATTGCTAGATTTGATGATTCTATCGTCATAAGTCATCGTCCCTGATTTTGCAGTATCTAGCCCTGCCAAGAGGGAGAGAAAGGTGGTTTTTCCTGAACCAGATTGTCCCAGAATGGCATACATGGTGCCTTTTTCAAAAGTTTCTGTGACGTCTTTGAACAGATAATCGTCAGGATTGGTGTAATAATAGGTCAAATTTTCAACTTTTAGGGTCATTTTTGCTCCTTTTCATGATTTTGGGAAGTGATTGAGCAGAATATTTACTGACGGAATTTTGCGTCAGCATTTTCTCTGTCAAATGCACTGAGGCGAGGGCTTTTTTGCTCTGACGGCACTTCCGTCAGTAATTTCTCTGCCCTTTTTATCAATTGGTCAAAACTTGTTTAGGATTGAGGCGCAAGATGCCAATACTTGCCAGTCCTACGGCAATCAGGGTGATCAAAATGGCGATAGCAACGAGCATCATGATTTCACTAAATGAGGTTTTGATGTTCAATTTTTCAAGGGCTTTAGCTTGAGCTTGCGATTGTCCAATGCCCATCGCACCGCCAGCGCGACCCATAAAGCCGCCACCATTTCCAGAAGGACGTTGACTGTTGGTGTTGCCACCTGGTGCTGCTGGGGCGCCATTATTTGCTGCGCTTGAAGTGGTTTGAGTCGTTTGTTGTTTCAAGACTTGTTGACCCACAACGTTGCCGACCACATTACCTGCGGCTGAGGCGATGCCGACTGATACCACCATGACCATGAATAATTCAAAGAAAAATTGGCCAATGATTTTGAGTTTGGACTCGCCAAGACTCATCAGCACACCGATTTCAAAGCGGCGCTCGCGCACCATGAGCATGATAATCAGCGCCAAAATGATGGCCCCAGCAACCGCCACAATAATCACAATGTTGCGAGCAAAACTTGCTACATTGTTCAGAGAAGATTTGACATTTTGATAAGCTTGGTCATTTTTGGCCACTTGGAAAGTGTCGCTGTCTACTAATTTATTGGCTGCTTTAACAAAAGTATCGGCATTGGCTGGATTGGTCATGCTGTAAGTCGCGGTGGAAATCTTGCCCGTCGTTGCTTTCATCGCATTGGCCACGGAAAGTGCTGTATACATGGTGTTCATGTACTGAATCGAATTTTCTGTGCTCGAGCTTGTCGTTGTGAAGATGCCGACCACTGTCATCGTGTAAGTCTTGTCGTTGCTGTCTTTAAGCGTGAAAGTCGAACCGACTTTCAGATCGTTTTGGCTGGCCAGCGTTTTTTCGATGACGACATTGTTTGTGCCTTCGTCAGAAGCCTTGATTGCGCGTCCAGACGCGATTTTGTAGGAGCTTGTGAAGTTTGTGTTGTTTGCTAGGTCATTTGTCCCAGAGATTGTGAAGTCTTCTTGGGAGCCACCCATGCCACCAGCCATATCACCGCCAGGGCCACCTTGTCCTTGTGCATTGCTTGAACTGCTTGAGCTGCCACTTGACGACACTTTTTCAATGCCGGAGTTAGCCGATGCAGAAGCCTGATAGGTGAAGCTGTAAGCTTTGACGCCATCAAGTTTGGCAATTTTTTCGGCCGTGCTTTCAGAAATCGTTGGCATATCAATGTTGAAACGTTTGCCTGCGCCACTATCGCTCGTGCTTGAATCACTTGAGCTACTTGTACTGGCGCTAGATTGCGCCTGCTTGATGACATTTTGCATATTGACCGACAGTGAAACTGTTGCTCCAGCTGCTTTTTTGGCGTTGTCGATGGAAACATTTGCCGCACTGTTGATAATCAAGCCCGAAAGCACAAAAATCAAAATCGCTGAAAATGCCACAATCAAAAGCACCGTCCGACCAATTTTCGCTTTAGTAAAAAGCCATGCTCGTCTGATAAAATCCATTTATTTCCTCATTTCTACTGATTAAAAATTATTCCTTTTGAAAAAATGCTGACGTCTTTTTTAAACGCTTGCACTTGCCGAATTTGCTGACGTATTCGAATCATTGCTGCTCGAGCTTCCCGAATTTGCTGACGCACCTGCATTGGCATCCGTACCACCATTTGGTGAATCGGGCGCTTTTCCATTACCGCCAAACCGATTTTGCATTTGTTGCGGACTAGTCGGCTGCGAACTCGTCGCTTGATTTTTACCAATGAAAAATCCTCCTACACCGCCAGCAATCAGGGTTAACAAAGAAACAAAAATGACTGTTTTTCCTTTAAAAAATTTTAAAATCATCCTGATTTTTCCTTTCTTTTATTTCATAAAATGATTATAGAGTTTTAAACTTAAGACCAACCCAAGCAGAACTTAAGGTTTTCTAAAATTTTATCAGAGAAAATACTGACGAAAATTTACGTCAGCATTTTTTCTGGCTCACTTCAATTACGTCAGCATTTTCTCCACAAAAAAAAGCCGCCCACAGGCGGCTTTCACATTATTTTACTGTTCCATTCGTCATTAAAAGGCGAAATAAATTCCCAAAGCAATTGCCGACAAAACAGCCGTAAATAGCCAAAAGACAATATCAATCTTCCACTCTGACCAACCTTTTGCTTTCCCAGAAAAACCACCCAATTCAAAATGATGATGAATTGGCGTCATCCGGAAAATACGTTTACCACCCGTGCGTTTGAAATAAGTGACTTGAATCATCACAGACAAAGTTTCAATCACATAGACAGCACCAATCAAAAGCAAAGTCCATTCCGCATGAAGCAAAATAGAAATGATTGCCAAAAAGCCGCCCAGCGCAAGAGAACCGACATCCCCCATGAAAATCTTCGCTGGCTTATGATTGAACACAAAGAAACCAATCAAAGCACCAATCACGGCAACAATAATCACTAAAACATCATACTGATGATGAACCGCAGCAATAATCGCATAAGCCGTCAGCGAAATCGCCACCGTAATTGAAGCCAAGCCATCAATCCCATCCGTCAAATTGACCGCGTTTGACCAACCGACCAGCCAAATAATGATAAAAATCAAGAAAAAGATGCCTAAATCAAAATCACGTCCAAAAAGAATCAAATGATTGACTTCAAAACTTGGTGAAGCCTTTGGAATCATATGCTCCGGAATGAAATTTCCAAAACGTGGCACGGGTTTAAAATGCGGTGCGCTCGTGTAAATCAGATATGAAACCAGCCCAATGACAATCTGAGCCACTAATTTTTGAACAGCCGTCAGCCCTTCATTTTTCTTTTTGAAAATTTTCAAGAAATCATCAAAAAAGCCAATAACTGCATACATTGCAAGCACCCACCAAGCAATAATGAAAGGTGCGCTCGCCTGCCCTAACAAAAGTGCGCTCACAAGCGAAACGAATAAAGCGACAGTGACGAAAACAAAACCTCCCATTGTCGGCGTTCCCGCCTTACTCGCGTGCTGTTTTACCTCTTCAAGCGTTGGTTGTCCACCCAATTTTTTCTTATGGAAGAACATAATGAAGCGAGGAATCGCAACGATTGTCAAAAGCATTGCGATAACCGCGACCACTATTTCATTCAATAACATCTTCTTCTCCTAATTTTTTAAAGTTAAATGGTTTTGAAATTCCTTCAAAACAACACTGCGAAGGGAGCTGATTACTCAACTCCCCAATTTCACAGTTAAACTTTGACCCTTTTTGACATTGGTCGCAGCCGCAAGCGACTGGCTCTCGACTTGATTTCCCGAACCTTCATAAGTCACTTTCAAACCGTACCAATTTGCCAATTGCTCAACCTCAGCTTTCGACCACTCGTACATATCCGGCATGACTTGATCCTTGTCATTAGTCAAAAGTAAAATGCGTGTATTGGCAGCTACTTTTTCACCTGCGGCAATGGATTGAGCGGTCACCTTAGCTCCCGTTCCCAAAATTACAGGGCTCAAAACAGTCCGACGTAAGCTATCCGCTGTATTCCCTGGATCAGCATCCTTGTAATTCTCAACAGTAACCTTGCCCGCCTTATCCTCACTCGTTCTGGAAGCATCGATTTCATCTTTCAAGCTTTCAGCCCGTGTCAACAAAGGATTGGCAACTCGTGCAATATATTTCAAAGTCCACGGTTCCGAAGGAATTTTTACCGTCATATAGAAAATAAACTCTGGTTTATCTGCTGGATACATCACCACCGCAGAATAAAGATAATCCTGCGCCCCGGTCATATAACCACCCGTTTTTGCCGCAATCTGCGCAGTACCTGTCTTCACCGCTGCAGGCTGACCATTGACCATAAACAAAGGCCCTGGTCCAAGATTTTGGTCAGGATCTCCCGAAGAGGAATAAGAAGTTCCATACACTGGATCCGTATTAACCGTCAGCATCAACTTGCGCACTTCCTCCACAGATGAATTAGAAACAGGACGACCAATAACCTCTGGCTGAGCAACCAAGCTCGTGTTGTTATTAGGATCAACCACCTTGTTAACAATATGAGGCTCTAACATCGTTCCGTTTCCAGCTACGGATGTCCATGCCCGAATCAATTGAATCGGCGTCACCGCAACCCCTTGACCAAAAGCCGATTGGATTTGCGAAACGCCATTATCAGCAGGCAAAGCCCCCGGATTTTCACCGTCCAAACCAGCCCGTGTTTTCAAGCCAAATTTGAACTTGTTCAAATAACCTTCCCACAGATTATACCCCATATCCATCTCAATTCGGCTCATTCCGATATTAGAAGACATCGCAAAACCTTGAGCATAGGTCACTGTTTCTGGTAAGGTGTAGCTTTTGTTTTCCGTAACGTCCCAGTCATTGATGGGCGTATCATAAACTTGCAACTTCCGTTGGTAGGTAGCATTAAGGTCTACTTTTCCACTATCCAAAGCCGAAGCCATGAGGAAGGTTTTAAAAGTTGATCCTGGCTCAAACGCCGACTGTGACAACAAACTATTCCAAGTAAAATACTTCTGATCTTTGTCTGTATTGATTGTTGCTGCGGTATAAGTTGGTCGTTGACTCGTTGCCAAAATGTCACCCGTTTTAGCATCAACCAAAGTTCCCGAAATTTGTTGCGCGCCCGTTTGTTGAACCGCAGAATCCATCAATTTTTCAAGATTGGTTTGCAGCTGTGCATCTAGCGTCGTATAGACATCTTTTCCGTTTTTAACAACTTTGTCGACTTTCGTAGTCCCCGGAATTGGACGCCCATAAATATCTTTTTGATAAGTTTCAACACCGTTTGTCCCACTCAGCGTACTGTTGAAGGCTTTTTCCAAGCCCATATTTCCTTCCAGAACTTGTACACCTTTTTTATCTTTAGGACTAGCGACTCCGATAAATTGTGAAGCAAAATTGCCGAAAGGATAAGAACGAGATAAATCAGCAGTGAAACCAATACCAACCAGCTTTTGATCATCGGCTGCTTTTTGCAAATCTTTCATTTGTTGCAAACTGATATTTGAACCTTTTGCTCCAAATTGAACTTGCTTAAATTTAGAATTTAACTGTTTTTCAATCAAAGAACGGTCAATTCCTAACTTACTATTAAGAAAATCTTCAAGCTTGCCAAATTCACTTTTTCTGACGTAAAGTGGATTTCCGTTGGTATCTACCTGCGTCTTATCAAGGACAACATAAATCGTATAGGTACTTGAATCAACTGCAATTGGTGCGCCAGTACGGTCGAAGATTGTTCCTCGTTTGGCTTGTACTGCCACGGTATCTTGGTAATTTCTTGTTGCCATGACTTTGAGATTAGTATCCCCGACATGGTTATCCGTAATCAACCAAACAAAACGAAATATAAAAATCGTAAACAGAGCGATAGCTAGGAAAAAGAGGCTCTTACCTACGTGTTTACGATTTGTTTCTGGACGAAGTTTAGTCTTTCTGGCATTCCGTGATATTTTCCTTACTGGAAGAGAAAATAATTTTTTTAAAAATTTTATCATTTCGTTGCTTTCAATACATTAGAAGGATTTTGAGTCATTCCAGCTTGATTTGCTGAATCTACTACGCGAGTTCCCGCGGTTAAATCTAAAATTTGTTGATCATATTCAGCTTTTTTGGTCGTTTGTTGACTAATTTTTGACTTGTAATTCATCGTACTTCCTTGAACTTCAAGGGTTTTTGTCTTGACATAAAGTAGCCCGACAGCCAACACTAAAGCAGAAACGACCATTGCCAAATAGAAAACCTTCTCAACGCCGCTAAATTTTTTAAACTTACTCGCTAGAACTTCTGGTGCAAGTGAATCTGTATCAATCAGATAAGAATCCTTTTTCGCCGCAGTTTCTATATCAAAGTATTCTTTCGGCTGTGCTGCCATTGTTCTCCTCCATTACCTTTAAGCTGTTGACTTGCCGTTCTTTATCAAAATTCTGACAAAGACTGACCAAGCCAAGTTATTCTCTGAGTTCAGCTCTTACTCTTTTGTTTAGTTATTTAAGTCAGTGTCCCGTTGTTTTTCGGCAACACGTAATTTTGCGCTGTGCGCACGGTTGTTAAATTCAAGTTCTTCAGCACTAGCCAGTACTGGTTTACGATTGACTAATTTGAGTTTTGCTTCCATCTCTTTAGGAAGCATTGGCAGACCTTTAGGAACATTAACTGTACTGTATTCTTTGAAAATATTTTTAGTCAGACGGTCTTCCAATGAATGAAAGGTAATCACTGAAATGCGCCCTTCCACTTTTAGTAAGTCAATTGCTGCCTCAATAGATTCTTCAGCCGCTCCCAATTCGTCATTGACTTCAATTCGAATGGCTTGAAAAATCCGTTTGGCTGGATGCCCCTTTTTCTTGAGCTCTTTTTGAGGCAGAGCTGACTTAATCAAATCAGCAAGTTCAAGCGTCGTTTCAATAGGTTTTATTTTTCTGGCTTGCTCAATTTTTCGTGCAATTTGCTTAGAAAACTTATCCTCACCATACCGAAAGAAAATTCTTACCAGACTTTCATAAGGATAATCATTGACTACTTCATAAGCCGATAAATGCTGCGTTTGATCCATCCGCATATCCAAACGGGCTTCTTTTTTATAAGAAAATCCACGTTGGCTATCGTCAAATTGGGGACTGGATACTCCTAAATCATAAAGAATTCCATCAATTTTCGTCACTCCCAGCTCAGCAAGCGCTGATTTGAGATAGCGAAAATTACTCTTAATCAAAGTGACTTTATTTTCAGCCAACTGCTCGCTCAGACGAATTTTGGCATTTTCATGCGCTTTTTCATCTTGATCAAAAGCATATAAATGACCTGTTGTAAGTTTACCGAGGAGATACTCACTATGTCCTGCGCCACCTAAAGTCGCATCCACGTAAATCCCATCGGGTTTGACTTCGAGCATATCAACAGTTTCATGTAATAAAACTGTATCGTGTTTAAATGATGTCGTATTTGGCAAACTTGCCGTCCTCCTTGATACTTATAGTTTATTATATCACTTTTTCATTATTTTTGTAGTAGTTTACATGACGATGTAAATAAATTTGTCTTTTTTTATTTCTAAGAGGGCTTTATTTGCTGATTTTTTGAATTTTTCGAACTTTATCCTGTCAAGCTACTTTACAAGTACTGTAAACAAAGATTGTCTTGATTATAACAAGGCTTACTAAAAATAGACTGAAATAATCAGTCCATTTTATTAAATAGAATACTTTTCTCGGAAGTTCGTAATTCATCCGCTTTGCTCAAGCACGCAATAATTAAAGCAATAAGCACGACTCCCAAGAATAAAAAGAGAAGGTACTCCACCAAATCATAACGGTGACCCACATAGGCTTGGCTCAAGGTACGACTCAATATTTTTTGAAAAAGAAGTAAACTTGTACTTGTTGTCAATAAAATCAGACTTCCAATCTCAGAGAGCCCTGCATCACGCAAGCGGCGTGTCATCAGTGCGAACTGCGGAAGAATTGTTCCTAATAAGAATAAAATTAAGAATAACTTCATCAAGCTTGTTCCGATAGAAACCTGTCCAAAAAGGAGCCAATCAAAGTGCGGAGCGAGGAAAACCAGCATCTTTAAGAGCGCAAAAATTCCCCACCAACAAAATTGTACAAACCAAAAGCTCCGTCGGCTGCTCCGTCCACCAAATGAAAAGTAACCTTGAAAATAATGGGCTAAAGCTTGAGAAAAAGAAATCTTGTTTCTTTCTTCTATTTTTTTATTGAAAACAGTGTTTCTATTTTCTGTTGATTCATCATTAACTCTCTTTGACGAACTTGGTACCAGATTCAATCCCAGCAAAACCAGAGGCCCGACCAAAAAAACTAGATTTAAGAAAATGAGCGCCCATGGAAAATCTGCATCTCTCAAACGCCGTACTGTTATTGCCAAATAAGGCAAAAAACTCACCACGATATAAATTCCGAAAAGATAAATACAAAATGTGCCAAGCGCCTGCCAAAACAGCGGCAAGTATAGCGTGTTTAAAGTGGTAAAAAAATGATAGAAATTTAAAAGAACAGCTAAAAGAATCAGATGAACGAACATTGCCGGCCAAAAAGTTTTTCGCTCGGTGCGTCCTCTAAAAGAAAACGAATCTTTCCAAAAATTTTTATAAGCTTCAATCATTTTTTCCTCCTTTATTCATATTGGCGAGAATCATCCGCCTCGTCTTCTCCATATTTTGCAGGGAAAAGACAGAGAATGTAAACCACCAAATTGATGAGATTGGCAATAAGCCCCAAACGAGCAAAGTTACCTGTATTCCAAAAAATTGCTACGAGTTCTTGAAAAGCAGCTAATCCAAAAACAAGTGAGAACCACCACGGAAATCCCGCATCACGCAAACGGCGTGCGGTCAGGCTCATATTGGGTATTAAAATAATCGCTCCAGCCAAAAAAGTAACAACAACGACTACAAAAGCACTTCCCGTAGGCTTTGTAGACAAATCGACAATTTTTTGCATCAATTCCGCTTGAGCTGAGCTGCCCGCCTCATTCAAAATTTTTGCCGCTTGTGGAATCAGGGTAAAAAAGTGAATAATGCTAATGAGGGTAAAAATAATGAAATTTACTAAGAAAACCCACCAATAGTCTGAACGACTAGAAAAACTTTTGAAATCTCCTGTTTTTTTCCAATATTTGAAATATGCTTTTATCATTTTTCTCCTTCACTTTGCTCTTTTTGCCATTTAACACTGACGTCAGTATTTTTTCTATAACTTATGATTTCGTCAGCATTTTCTCTGTGACTTTTTTACTGACGAAAAGTTGTGACTGATTTTTTTTGATACAAAATTTACGTCAGCATTTTCTCTGGCTTTTTTCAACCATTTTCTATTTCGTCAACAGGCGTTTTGCCTGAGCCAGTGCTTCTTGGGTCAAATCTTCTCCAGCAAGCATTTTCGCCACTTCTTTGATTCGTTCGTCGCGTGCTAACTTACGCACTGTCGAGGTCGTGATGTCATTGTCAGAACTTTTTTCGATATAAAATTGAGTGTCTGCAATAGCAACGACTTGTGGGAGATGCGAAATCGCAAGCACTTGTCCACTTCTAGCGATTTTGTAGATTTTATTGGCAATCGCTTGGGCCACACGTCCTGAAACACCTGTATCAACTTCATCAAAAACAATTGAGGTTTTGTTTTCCCGACGAGAAAAACTAGATTTAATCGCTAACATCAACCGAGACAACTCTCCCCCTGAGGCTGTCTTAGCCAATGCTTTGAAACCTTCTCCGGGATTTGTTTGAATGAAAAATTCAACGTGTTCATTGCCTTGAGCTGAAAATTTTGCCGCTTCAAACTGAACTTTAAAATCTGCTTTTTCCATATAAAGTTCAGAAAGCTCGTGTTTGATGTCTTCTTCTAGCGCTTCGGCAATTGCGTGGCGCCCTTGATTAAGCTTTTTGCTTGCTTCAATCAGCTCGACTTGCGCCAATTTGACTGTTTTCTCCAAGTTCTCTGAATCATTATCTGAACCAGTTAATTCGGAGAGTTCAAGTTGAACCTTTTCCAGATAGGTCAAGACATCAGCTAAAGTTGGCCCGTACTTTTTGCACAGAGTGTTCAAGGTCATGATTCGATCTTCAATTTGCAAAAGTTCTGCAGGATTAAATTCTAAATCACTCATTATTCGCTGCATTTGGTTGGCAACATCTTCCAAAACATAATAGCTTTCCGCCGTTTTATCAGCAAGCTCTTGATATTCTGGATCAAAATCACTGATTGCGTCCAACTCACTCATACTTGTGCGAATGTTGTTAAGGCTAGAATAATCGCTATCATCATCGTCAAGTGCCAAGAAGGCAGTCTGCAGACTTTCAGCAATATTTTTGATATTATTGAGTTTTTCACGGCGTTTTGGTAATTTTTCGTCTTCTTCAAAATTAATCGCTGCGGCTTCGATTTCCTCAGCTTGAAATTGAAGAATTTCGATTCTTTGAGCAAATTCTTGCGCATTTTTTTGGCGTAAAGTCAATTGTTGACGCAGGTTTTTAAAGGTTTCAAATTTTAGGCGATAATTTTCTTTAATTTTGTTAAAATCATCATCGCCAAACTCATCTAGCAAACGCAAATGGCTCTTTGGATTCATCAATTCTTGACTATCATGTTGTCCGTGAATATCAACTAAAAATTCGCCAACTTGCCGCAAAATACTTAGATTGACCATTTGCCCATTGATTCGGCAAACCGAGCGCCCATTCGCAAAAATCTCCCGCCGTAAAATAATTTCTGATTCTAAGTCTTCAAAGCCCAATTCTAACAAAATAGCGTTGAGCTCTGCCGTTTTTTCAAAAAAGAATAGACCTTCAATCTCCGCCTTAGCTGCACCATGCCGAACAAAATCACTAGAAGCTCGTCCGCCCAAAAGCAGACTCATGGCATCAATAATAATTGATTTTCCTGCTCCGGTTTCCCCCGTCAGAATGGTCATTCCACTTTCAAATGAAAGATTAATTTCTTCAATAATTGCAAAATTTTTGATTGAAATTTCCTGTAACATCAAAATTTCCTTTCCAAAAAATAAAAATGACAGATAAAACTGTCAGTAGACTGACAGCTTGCTCTGCGTTTTTACTGACAGACTTCGCTATTTTTAAAATTCCATCAGCAACTGATAAAGATTTTCAGCTTGATCTCTTTCTTCAAAAATAACCAGCGCACTGTCATCATCAATGACTAAAGAGAAAATATCATCACCATATTCCTCTAAGAGATAGTTTTTTACCAGGCTCGTTGTCCCAGGATTAGCTCGAATCCAGAGCATATTATCTTTGATTTTTGTGCCTGTAATGGCATCAAAAGCGAGCGCTTTATGGAGATTTGACTGTACTGCTTTTCTATCTTTGGGCAAATCATAGCGATAACCACCCGTTTCTGCGGGTACTTTAATCAAGGCAAGTGTTTTGATATCACGCGAAATTGTTGCTTGCGTCACATCCACGCCTTGTTCGAGCAAATGGCTAACGAGTTCTTCTTGAGTTTTGATTTCATTTTCTTTGATGAATCGGGCAATGTAATCGAGGCGTTCTTCTCTTTTCATAATTTTTCACTTTCTTCTTGTAAAACAGCTTCAACACTGAGATTATGAGCAATTGTCCCATTTCCGTCTTTGACCAGTTGGACGAGAAATTCAACATTACCTGCACCACCTTTGATTGGCGAGAACGTGAGGTTTTGAATTGAAAAGCCAATTTTCCGGGCTGTTGCTATGACTTTTTCAATGGTCATCTTGTGGACTTTAGGATCCTTGATGATTCCATTTTTGCCGACTTGTTCACGACCAGCCTCAAATTGAGGTTTTATCAAGGCAACAACTACGCCATTTTCAGCTAAGATGTCGTAAAGCGGAGGCAAAATTAAATCTAAAGAAATAAAACTGACGTCAATACTGGTAAATTCTGGTTGACCACTAGCAAAATCGCTCAACTGTGCGTTGCGGAAATTGAATTGTTCCATTACAACAACCCGCTCATCTGAACGAATTTTCCAAGCTAATTGATTTGTTCCTACATCAAGTGCATAGACCAATTTTGCTCCAGATTGAAGCATAACATCTGTAAAGCCACCCGTTGAACTTCCAATATCTAGGCAAGTTTTGTCTTGAATTGCTATGCCAAAAGTACTCAAAGCTTTTTCTAATTTTAGACCGCCGCGACTGACGTATTTTAATTTTTCGCCTTTGAGTCGCAACTCTGTATCTTCTTCAATTTTTTGTCCTGGCTTATCAAAACGCTCGCCCGATTTGCTATCCACAACCAAGCCAGCCATAACTCCCCGTTTCGCTTGCTCTCGTGTTTCAAATAAGCCCTGATTTGTGGCAAGTACATCAATTCTTTCTTTCATCTATTGTAGAACTTTTCCTTTCATTACCAAAGTCTTTTGATTACTAAGGGCAGTTCCTGCTCTGTTATACGTAAAAACTTTGCTTTTGTCACTCCATTATATTTATTTTACTTTAAATTTAAGCGCAATATTTCAATTTCCTGCACCTTTTCCCCAAATGTTTGTTGGGTATGCCCGATTTTTTCATAGCCTAAGCTTTTCCAAAAGTTTAGCGCTGCTAGATTGACCTGAAGTACACCGATTCTCAAGCTTTTTCCTGATCCAGCTAGAACTTTTTTAACGAGTGCTGCATGGATGATTTTTCCTAACCCCTTCCCACGAGCTTCGGGGATAAGCTCCAAAAGACCAAGCATCCACTCGCTTTTTTGAGGAAAATCTCGCACCAAGTCAACAACTCCAACAAGCTCCCCTTGTGGATTAAAAACTCCAAGAACTTCCTTATCCTCTTGACTTTTTCCTGATGGTAGGTCGGTCAGCACAGCAAGGCTTTCCTTTTTGGGATCAGAAATTCCACTTTCTAGTTGGGCATAGTCGCTGGCTTTTGCGAACATCTGAGCCAGTGCTTCTTTGTTTTGCAGATTTAATTTGCCTAGCACAAATCCATCAGCTAATTTATGCATGGTTAAGCTCCAAGCGCTTAATAATTTTTAATATTTGGCTATCATCAGGGATTGACATTTCTGTCAGTGATTTTTCTACCTCTGACAACTTTTGCGTCAGCATTTTCTCTGCTCCAGCAAGTCCTAAGTGAGCCACGTAGGTGGATTTTTCTTCTAAAACATCTTTGCCAGGCGTTTTTCCAAGCTCTGAAAAACTAGCCGTGACATCCAAAATATCATCACGAATCTGAAAAGCTAGTCCTAATTCTTGACCAATTTGCCGAAGTTTTTCCAGCTCTTGCGCTGTTTTTTCAGCAATAATCCCGGCTGCAACAAACGGAAAAGTCAGTAAACGTCCCGTTTTCAAGCGATGAATTTGTTCGATTTCTTCCAAACTCAATGTTTTCCCTTCACCAGCCATATCCAAAATTTGCCCAGCAACCATGCCGTAAGCTCCCGATGCAAAAGCTAATTCACGGGTCAAGTCAACAATCATCTTTGCCGGCAAATCACAGGTTGAAATCACATAAAAAGGATCGAAAAATAAAGTATCTCCAGCTAAAATGGCTGTTGCCTCATCAAATTTTTTATGATTGGTCAGCTTCCCTCGCCGGTAATCGTCGTTGTCCATTGCCGGCAAATCGTCGTGAATCAGTGATCCCGTATGAATCATTTCCACACTCGCCGCGATTTGAAAATGCGCAGGCATAAGCTCTAAGCCAAAAGCTTCCAGCAATTCCAATAAGAGCAAAGGACGAATCCGTTTCCCGCCAGCCAACAAGGAATAGTGGGCAGATTGAGCCAAACCCCTCGGAAACGTAGCGCTTTCATAGAATGTCGTCAAAAATTCATCTAACTTTTTTATTTTCATGTCCATTATCTCTTATTATAGCAAAATTCAGCCAGATTTTCGATAGCGGAATATAAGTCACTGCCTCCTCTTATTGACGCTGATTTCTTGCTGACCAAACTGGTGATATCAAAGTAAAAATCACAGTTTTATCTGTGATTACATATAACTTTATTTATTTTGAGCCAGATTTTCTCTAGTAGCTCTCCCTTGCTCACCATAATAGCGCGTTTTAATGACATTTTTGGTCAAAAATTCGAGATTTTCTAATGTACGCTCTTTTTGCATGGCTTTTTCAAGAGAACCGGGGCCTTTTTGAATCGAATAAGCCGCCAATAATAACTCTTCCATTTCGCCCAAATTATCCCCCAAACTCCCAACAAAAGCGATGGTTGGCACCTGATATTTGGCTGCTAACTTAGCCATTCCAAAAGGTACCTTGCCTTGCGCTGTTTGAAAATCCATTCGTCCTTCGCCTGTGATGACTAAGTCCGCTTTTTTTATCACTTCTTCGATTTCCAAAAGGGCCGCAATTTTTTCAAATCCTGAAACAAGCTGACCAGCAAGCAAAACGATTGCTCCGCCAAGTCCGCCAGCAGCACCAGTTCCTGCAATTTTTTGTAAATCAATATTTTGATTCTTTTTAATTCGCTGAACGACTTGCTGCGCTTTTTGATCCTGTTGTTCCAAAAGCTCTGGTGTGCCTCCTTTTTGCTGTCCAAAAACTTTGGCATAACCATTTTCTCCTGCATAAACCGCTGTGACATCCGCAAGTCCTGTAATTTTCACCCCCGAAAAGTCAGGCAATTGCTCAAAAGAGCCTCCAAGTCCCTCAAGAAGCCCTAGTCCGCCGTCAGACGTCCCTGTACCCCCTAAACTTAGCAAAATTTCATGCGCTCCTCGCGCTTTAGCATCCAAAAAAAGTTGCGCTAAACCAAAAGTAGAAGCCTCCTGAATCGTCTGTTCCGATGGTGTAATTTTATCAATGCCAACTACCTTGGCCGCCTCAATGACTGCCAAATCACCAGCCATCAAATACTCTGCAACAATCGGGCGTCCTAACAAATCCACTGTCGAAACCTTAATTTGAACACCGCCAATTCCAGCTTCTACCGCCGAAATTGTCCCCTCGCCACCATCAGCAATCGCAAAAGTATGCACCTTTGCTTCAGGCAAAACTTGTTCAATGCCACTCTTGACCGCTTGATTCAGCTCATGCGAACTTGCTGAACCCTTGAAAGAATCAATCGCTACTACAAATTCCATAACTTTTTTCCTTTTCGCTTCTAACATTTCTTGTGAAAAAAGGGCTCAACAGCCCCTTTACCTCCTCAGAAAATTTACATCAGCAATTTTTCTCTGACAAAAAAATCCGTCAGCATTTTCTCTAAGAAAATTTTGTGAAAAATAATTACGTCAGCATTTTTTCTAATATTCTTTTTGCTCAGGGGAAAATTCGGTCTCGCTGTCGTCCTTATTTACGATTTTAACCAAGGTTTGTTCCGCTTCGTTAAGCGTTTTTTTCAAACTTTCTGAGAGTTTCATCCCTTTTTGAAATTCCGCAATGGCATCCTCCAAAGCGACATCTCCTGACTCCAATTTGCGAACAATGGCTTCCAATTCTGCCAGATTATCTTCAAATTTTACTTCTTTTTTTGTTGCCATTTTATTTCACCTCTACTTTTATTTTTCCGTCAGCAAGCTCTACATCAAGTCTGTCACCCATTTTCACATCAGCCACCGACTTCACGATTTTCCCTTTTTCGTCCACAAGCACCGAAAAACCACGCGCCTTTATCTTTGAAATATCTAGCAAAAGCAGAGATTGATACAGCCGTTCAACCCTATTTTTACGATTTTCTACAATTTTAGCATAAGCTGGCAGCAATCTTTCTTTCGAGAGTGCATAGCGATGACTCAAATTGCTGACTTTTACTTCGGTCAATTGATTCAGCCGCTCTGTCAAACGGTCAAGCTTCTGCAAATGCCCATCATAGAGGCGCTCTGGCTGTCTAAAAACAACCGCGGTACTCAATTTTTCCAAACGCTCGCGCCGAATTGTAATCAAATGCGACAAGCGATTGAACAAGCGTTTCTCTTGATCAGCCGTCCAACCCAGCAAATCAATTTTAGTATTTGGCGTAGCTAATTCTGCAGCCGCTGTAGGCGTAGCAGCACGGTGATCCGCCGCAAAATCAGCCAAAGTCACATCCGTTTCATGTCCAACCGAAGAAATCACAGGAATTTTCGACTCAAAAATCGCCCGAACAACAACTTCCTCGTTAAAACCCCACAAATCCTCGATGGAGCCACCGCCCCGCCCAATAATCAGGACATCAAAATCACCTCTGCGATTAGCTCGCCTAATATTTTCAGCAATTTCCTCAGCAGCACCACTCCCTTGAACTTTCGTTGGATAAAGGACAATTTCGCTCATGGGAAAGCGACGCTGAGCCGTAGTGATAATATCACGAATAACCGCACCAGAAGGACTCGTCACCACGGCTATTTTCTTTGAAAATTGTGGCAAAGCTTGCTTCCATTTGTTATCAAATAAGCCCTCAGCCATCAATTTTTTCTTCAATTGCTCAAATTTGACCGCCAAAGCTCCGATTCCATCAGGAACTAAACTCTCGATATTGATTGAATATGAACCAGAGGGCGGATAAATACTAATCCGCCCCACCGCAAGAACTTTCATTCCTTCTTCCAAATCAAAATCCAGCTTGCGAAATTGTCCCGCCCACATGGTCGCCTGAATCACCGCTCCCTCATCCTTGAGCGCAAAATATTGATGGTTAGGTCGTCTACGAAAATTCGAGATTTCCCCTGTCAAATAAACCCGCTCCAGATAAGGATCGCGATCAAATTTGGCTTTTAAATATTTTGTTAAAGTTGATACTGATAAATACTCTGTCATCTCTTAAAAATCTCCGTCAAAACACACCTCTAAACAACTCGCCAGCCACCAAACAAACTTACCATTTATTCTTCTCTAAAATTGACCAGAAGTAACCTTTACAAACTTTCGTCTAATTTTCGACTGGCTGCACGCACCGTTTGCTCCATAAGCATTGTGATGGTCATCGGGCCAACACCACCAGGAACAGGCGTGATTAAGCTTGCCACTTCTTTTACTTCTTCAAAATCAACATCGCCATGTAATTTGCCAGCTTCATCCCGATTCATGCCCACGTCAATCACGACCGCGCCTTCTTTGACATCCTCCGCTTTAATCATGCGGTCACGCCCAATCGCTACCACCAAAATATCGGCAGTTTTCGTCAATTCACGCAAATTTTTCGTCCGCGAATGGGCAATCGTTACTGTCGCATCAGCCATCATCAAAAGTTGGGCCATTGGTTTTCCTACGATATTCGAACGACCAATCACCACGGCTTTTTTACCTGCCAAATCAACCTTGTACTCCCGAAACATCTCCATAATCCCCGCCGGTGTTGAAGGAATCATGAGGGGATTTCCTGCCCAAAGTCGACCCATATTCATTGGATGAAAACCATCCACATCTTTTTGAGGATCAATTGCCAATAAAACTTTTTCTTCTGAAATATGTTTAGGCAAAGGCAACTGTACCAAAATTCCATGCCATTTTTCATCTTGGTTGTATTCCTCAATCAAGGCCAGTAATTCTACTTCACTTACTGTTTCTGGCAAGCGTACCACACTCGAATTTAAACCAATTGCTGTGGCTTGTCGTTCTTTATTGCGTACATAGACTTGGCTTGCAGGATTTTCACCAATCAAAATCACGACCAAACCCGGAACAATGCCCGCTGCTTTTAACTCATCAACTTTTGTTTTCAACTCAGCCTGCATTTTCGCAGCGAGCGCTTTTCCATCTATCAATTTCATACTATCCATTATATCATAAGCTGACTTTCTTCTGACTTTTGATTTTTAAAAACCCACCAAAATGGCGGGCGACTACTTTTAAATTAAATCTTGCGCTTTGAGATAATCCTGGGCAACCTGAGCAGGACTTTTTTGCTCCACATTAACCTCATAATTCATCTCAATCATTTGTTGGTCTGTAATTTTTCCTGAAAGTTTACCAAGAATTCGCTTTAATTCTGGGTATTTTTTCAACAGACTTTCTTTCATCAAAGGGGCTGCTTGATAAGGCGGAAAAAGATTTTTATCATCTTTTAGCACTGTCAAGTCATATTGTTTGATTTGGCTATCGGTTGAATAAACTTCCGCAACCTCAACCGCTCCCGTATTCAAAGCCTTATAAATTAAGCTCGTTTGCATGGTTTTCACATTCAAGTCCAAGCCATACAAGCGTTTTAAGCCAAGATTTCCATCGGTTCGATTGGCAAATTCAACGTCAAATCCAGCAGTTAAGTTTGTAACTTTGCTCAAATCAGAGATGCTTGTCAACCCATGTTTTTTAGCAAAGTCAGATTTAACAGCCAACGCATAAGTATTCTGAAATTTCATCGGTGACAAGTAGGCAAATTGATTCAACGCTTTAATGCCTGTCTCAGCTTTCTGCCACACCACTGCTGGATCTGTCGACTCCGTTGGTGTTTTCAAGAAAGTGCTGGTAATCGTCCCCGTATATTCTGGATAAATATCGATTTTTCCTGCTTTTAAAGCATTATAAAGAAAAGTTGTATCACCAAAATTAGATTTGAGATTCACGCGAATGTTGCTATCATGCTCAATCAAATCTTTGTACATATTGATGAGAATGGCTGGCTCTGAGCCCAATTTTCCAGCAATTGTAATTTCAGGATGTTTAGCCGCTTGAGGTTGGTAATACGACCCTCCTAAAACAAGCAATCCAATGAAAAAACTAATAATGATTGTTTTTATCTTCGCCTTCTCCAAAAATTTCAAGAGACCACTAAAGATAACCGCCAATAAAGCTGACGAAATCGCACCAATCAAAATCAAAGAAACATCATTCATATTGATTCCAAGAAGAATAAAATTTCCCAAACCTCCTGCACCAATCAGTGCAGCAAGTGTCGCTGTCCCAATAACCATGACCGTACTCGTACGAATCCCAGCCATGATAAATGGCATCGCTAAAGAAAGTTCAAACTTCATCAAACGTTCGCGACGATTCATCCCAAACGCTGTCGCTGCCTCAATGAGCGATGGCTCAATCTGCTCTAATCCCGTATAAGTATTTTGGATAATAGGAAAAATCGCGTACACAACCAACGCCACAATTGCGGGCAAACTTCCAATCCCGATAAAAGGAATCAAAAGTCCCAAAAGCGCCAAACTTGGAATCGTCTGAAAAATGCCCGTAATTTGTAACACAGGCTCAGCCACTCGTGGATAACGTCGAAGCAAGAGCGCCAGAGGAATCGCAATCAGAATCGCAATAAAAATTGAAATCAACGAAATCTGAATGTGTTCCAAAAGCGCTTGCCAAAATTGACCTTGCTGGTTTTGAAAAGTTTGGATAAGCTGATTCATTTTGCACCTCCAGCCATGTAACGAACGATCGATTCAGCAGAAATCTCAAAACCCTGATAACTCAAATTTTCTTTTTGAGCTAGCCGGTTGATGATTTCTGATATTGACGTATCTTCAGCAACTTCTTGCGTGTTTTCAGTGCTTATCGGTTCCGTTAAAATCAAATTTTCAACAGTGACATTGGCTAAATTTTGGTGATATTCTTTGAAGAAATCTCGAACAAAATCATTAGCTGGCTGCTGATAAATTTCCTCTGGTTTAGCAATCTGCTGAATCAAACCCTCATTCATTACTGCGACTCGATCCGCCAGATAAAGCGCTTCGTCAAGATCGTGGGTCACAAAAATAATCGTCAACTTCATTTTTTTCTGCAAATTTTTGATAAACACCTGAAGCTGTCGTCTGGAAATCGGGTCAAGCGCCGAAAATGGTTCATCCATGAGAACAATTTGCGGATTAGTAGCAATCGCACGCAAAATCCCCACGCGCTGCTGCTCCCCACCTGATAATTCATTGGGCTTGCGGTGCGCGTAATCTTTCGCCTCCAAACCAACCAAATCCAGCAATTCATTAGTTCTTTCTACAATTTTATCTTTCGTCCAGCCCTTCATTTCAGGAATCAAGCCAATATTTTCAGCCACTGTCAGATTGGGAAAAAGTGCAATCTGCTGCAAAACATAACCAATAGAAAGCCGCAGTTTTCGCAGATTTTTCGTCGTCACCTCTTCGTGATCAATCAAAATCTTGCCCTCGCTGTGTGTGATCAACTGGTTAATCATCTTCAAGGTTGTCGTTTTTCCGCTTCCACTTGGCCCAACAAGGACAAAAAATTCTTGGTCAGCAATTGTAAAATTAGCATGATCAAGAATTTTTTTACTGGCAAAAGCTTTCGACACATCTTGGAATTCAATCATGAATTTCCTCATTTCTACTTGTCAAAATGTACTGATCAAACCGTCAGCACCGCTGTTTTTTACTAAAACACTGACAAAAATTTACGTCAGCATTTTCTCTGGTCAAAATTCGCCTTCGTAAGTTACGTCAGCATTTTTTCCTCTGACAAAAAATCCGTCAGTATTTTCTCTGGAGAATATCAGCTATTTTCAACTCCAATCATGAAAATAAAGCTATATTTTTAGAAAACCATTTCTTTCATTTTACATTATCCGCTGTCGATTTCCAAATCATCCGTTTTAAAAGCAAAAAAATCCAGTCATTACTCACTGAATTTTTATTAAACCCGTTCAAATCTTTCTTGATAATCATAAACTTTTGCCCGTTCCATAGCTGTTTCTACCTCTACACGACGCAGGGGCCGAGGTAAGAATTTACGAATTTCATCATCATTGTAGCCGACTTGCAAACGTCGATCATCGAGAATTAAAGGGCGCCGTAGAAGAGTCCGGTTTTCTTCCATCAATTGCACCAACTCATTCAAACTAATTGTCTCAAAGTCAATATTTAAGCGCCTGTAAGCATGACTTCGCCGCGAAATAATATCCGCTGTTCCATCCTCAGTTAGCGCCAAAATTTCCAAGAAATCTTCCCGCTTAATATTAGCCGTCAACAAATCAATTTCAACATAAGGCAGCCGATGCTTTTCCATCCATTCCTTTGCTTTTTTGCATGAGCTGCAAGACGTCACTGTATAAATCTTTATCATCACAATCACCTCATCTGTATCTCATCTGTTTTATTCTTGTCTAATCTATCTCTTACTTATATTCTAACATAATTATGAGATTTGTAAAGTATTTATGAGATAAAAATGAGGTTTTTAATTTTAGAGAAAGCCACAAGAAAAGAGATTGTAAAAATACAATCTCTTTCATTTTACAAATAAACTCGCTCCACTCGATCAGAAATCAGGCACAGCACTTCGTAATTGATGGTTTTGCGCCATTCTGCCACATCCGTAGCCGTAATAAGCTTGCCTTGATTTTCACCAATCAAAGTAACAGTTGTACCTAAAGGATATTCTTGATCCAATTTAATCATCATCTGATCCATTGAAACACGTCCAACAATTTCACAAAATTTCCCATCAACTAAGACATGGAAACCTTGCATCTCTCGCGTCCAACCATCCGCATAACCAATTGAAACTGTACCAATCCAAGTCTCTTGCTCCGCTTCATAAGTTGCCCCGTATCCCAAAGTTGCTCCTTTGGTCACCTTTTTGACATGGGTCAATTCTGATACCAAAGAGAGCGCTGCTTCAATTTCAAAAGGCAAATTCAAAACCTTGCCACTCGGATTTAAACCATACATGGAAACACCCAAGCGTTCAATATCCTGAACTTGTTCAGTATGCCATAAAGCCGCTGCTGTATTGGTTGAATGAACATAGCGAGGTCGCCGTGAAATTTCCTCAATAATTTGGGCAAATTTTTCTTGTTGAGCCTTGAACTTTTGATCATCCGCCTCATCCGCCGTAGCAAAATGAGTAAATATTCCTTCAAATTCAATACCATATTGGTCTGCCAATGCAATCATTTCGTTGGCTTCTTGAGCATCACAAACCCCAATCCGTCCCATTCCCGAATCCACAGCAATATGTATTTTTAACCGACTGAAGTCAATGGATTCTTGTACAACCAACTTCAACCAAGCCAAACTTGGTGCTGTCACAGTCAAGTTGAGATTAGCCGCAATCCCGATTGTCTCTGGTACAATTCCAGATAAAATCAAAATCGGCTGAGTCAAAAGCGCTTGTCGCAATTCAATGGCTTCATCAAGATTAGACACACAAAAACCTGCAACTAAATCTTTGACCGCTCGAGCTACTGGAACTGCACCATGCCCATAAGCGTTAGCCTTAACCACCGCCCAAAGTTCTGGTTTACTCCCAATATGCTGTTTAAATTTTTGAACATTATTCTTTATCGCCTCTAAATCAACCTGAGCTGAAGTATGACGATGTGGAGAAGATTTCATTTTTTAAAGCCTTCCGTATTTTTTGTTTAAAGATAAAGTGAAAGTGACGTTACCGTCACTTCCTTAATTTTTTTCGAGGACTACAAAAGCGACCGCTTCTAAGTTGCTATGTGAAATGGACAAATGAACCTCGCCATCAAAAGGATGTTTTGAGAAATAAGGTTTTCCCAACTGATCATTTTTAACTTCAAGATCATGCATTCCAAGGGCCTTACTGATTCCAGTTCCATACGCTTTGGAAAAAGCTTCTTTTGCCGCCCAACGCCCCGCCAGAAACTCTGTTTTGCGAGCTTCCGACTGGAACTGGTTGAATTTTTCAAGTTCATTTTCAGTCAAAACTTGCTCCACAAAACGCTCCGAGCGGTTTAAAGCTTTTTGGATTCGAGACAACTCCACGTTGTCAACACCTGTTCCAAAAACCATTATTTTGCCAATTCGTAAATTGCTTCAGCGTAAATCACGGCTGCTTTATAAATATTTTCCACAGGCTTCATTTCGTTGGCTTGGTGCATTGAGTCTGGTTCGCCTTCAAACATGGCACCGTAAGCCACGCCACGTTCCAAGAGACGCCCAAATGTTCCGCCACCGATGATTGTTTCGTAACCTTTAAGACCAGTGTGTTTTTCATAAACATCAATCAATGTTGACACGAGTGGATCTGACATTGGTACATAGTGAGGGGTATGAAGATGTTTTGAAAGTTCCACTTCAACAACACCATCAAGTTTAGCCAAGATTTCTTGCATACGCTCAGGACTGTTACCTTGTGGGAAACGGAAGTTGAGGGCAATTTTACCTTCAGAATTCTCATCAAATGACCACACACCTGCGTTCATAGAAGTGTTGCCCATAAGTTCATCAACGTAAGCTGTTCCTAATTTTTCACCTTCGTGGTCTTCAAGAAGTTTTTCAGCACCTACTTTGATGAAAGCAGCTGCACCGTCAGCAAAGTTATATTGGCTGAGGAAAAGTGTCAAGTAAGTCGCACCGTTCACACCTTTTTCTGGCATCGCACCGTGTGCTGATTTACCGTAAAGTGTAATTGTTGCTTTTCCTTCTGCTTCTTCGAGGTCAAAACGAAGATTTTTGCTTGCATGGTTAGCTACGAATTTTTCAAGTGCAGCTTGCAAATCTTTAGCCCCAGAAATCACTGCAGTTGCAGATTCTGGAACCATATTTTCAGCAAGACCAGCTTTGAAACTGTGAAGCACTACTTCACCAGCATTTTTCCCTGCGAAATGGAGGTATTCAGTAATATTTCCTTTTTCCCCATTGATAATTGGGAACTCAGCATCTGGTGAAAAACCAAAGTCAGGCAATGGCAATTCGCAATTTGCAAAGTAGTAATCCATATCTGCCCAACCAGTTTCTTCATTTGTCCCAACGATGAAGCGGATTTTTTTGCTCAAAGGAACGTTGAGTTCTTTCAAGATGTTAAGGGCATAGTAGCAAGCAACCGTTGGGCCTTTATCATCAGACGCCCCACGCGCATAAAGGTTTCCATTACGGATTTCTGGTTCAAAAGGATTTGAATCCCAACCTGAACCTGCAGGGACAACGTCTAAGTGACCAATAATTCCAAGCACTTCAGCGTCTTCTGCTGCACCATTTTCATATTCAAAATGACCAACGTAGTTATCATAATTTTTAGTTTTATAACCATCACGTTCAGCAATTTTCAAGAAAGCATCCAATGCTTTTCGTGGGCCAGGGCCAAAAGGATTTTCAGCATCGGCGTGTTCCATATCCATGGCAGAATTGATCCGCAAGAGGCTAAAAAGATCCTCCATGAGCGCATCTTTGCGCTTGTCAACTTCAGCTACAAAATCAATTGTTGTCATTCAACTTCTCCTTATTTTATCTTTGACAAACCACGTCAAAGTTTTTACTAGCTTTTTTATATCGACTAGTCTCAATCATTATCCTTTCTATTATAACAAAAATCCAGACTTTCCGCCTGAATTTTTTGTTCATTTTTTCTTCGTTTACTATCTTCCAAGAAAAATAGTTATAAAATGCAGAATAACTACAATCAATATCACTAAAAAACTTTTGATAGTTGAAGAACGTTGTTTCTCCCCTCCTTTAGCATAACCGGCAGCAACTAGAATCATAAAAATGACAAAAGCTAAAAGAACGCTGACGGCTAGAAGTCTTCCTAGCCAAAACAGTGACCCAAAGTCTTTAAATGCAAAAAAAGAAAGCTCAAAAAGGAAACTGAAAAACAGAAGGATAATAATCCCAACGATGACATCAGTGTACTTGCGTAAACGGACAAAGACCAATCTAGAAAACCGCCCCAAAGGAAATACTTGCACCGCTAAAATGATGAAGAAAATAGTTAATATTCCAATATTACTTGAAATTCCATCCGCTGGTGGATATAAAAAGAAATGATTAACTTGCCAAAGCATATAGCCACTGAAAAATAAGGAAAGTGCAATAAGGCAACAGAGATTTATTTTTTCACTGAGCGCATACTTTCTATAAGAGCTTTTAAGTTTCTGATTTTTTTTGATGGGCTGACTAAGAGTAGGTAACATTCGCTCGGTCTGATTTGACATTGTCTCGCTGATTGGGAGTTCCCAATCTAGATCTTCTTGGCTTATTTCTTGATTTTTAGGCATCTCTCCTTCTGAGATGATGGACTTGTTAGGCAAGTTCCAGTCTAACTCTTTTCCACTGCTTTCGTGGTTTTTAGGATGCTTTCCTTCTGAAGTGATGGACTTGTTAGGTAAATTCCAGTCTAGGTCTTTTCTACTGGTTTCTTGGTTTTGTGAAACTTTTTCTTTTGGAAAGTTCAGAACTGGTGGTTGATTCTCTGGAGTTTTTTGTGATTTTGCCCAAGCTATGGCTGAATCAAAAGCTCGCTTGAGAGATTGAAAATCCTGAGGTTGACTAGTGGGGTCAATCTTTCGTAGTTTTTGGGCATATGCTTTACGAATTTCCTTAAGATTGTTGGTTGGACTAATTTCTAATATTTCCCACATTTTTCCCTTTCTAAAGCAAAGTTTCTAGCATTTCAAATAGCTCAGCCGCTCGTTCTTGCGCTTGGTGAACTCGTCTTGGATTGCCTGAGTTGAGTTGGCTGACAAAGTACTGTTGTTCTCTCAAAACCATTTGTCTGCGTTCTCCTATAAACTCTTGGTAAAATTGCGCAAAGCGAGCCAGAATGAGCTGATTGTCATCTTGTTCTAGAGGATTTATTTTTAAATGCGCAACTTTCTTTCTGAGTTTTTCTAGTTCGCTGTCACTAAGCTTAATCTGCCGGTTTTGAATGACTAGATTTTTGTGATGTTTTTGCTTGTCATCAGTCACTTCCACTTCTAAAACACCAGATTCGTCATAGGTAAAACGAACTGTGATGGTGTCAGAACGTTCTAAAAGAGCTACTGGATAGTTAATTTCACCCAATTTGAGATTATCTTTGGTATAAGGATTTTCACCTTGATAAATTGAAATTCTGACATTTCTCTGAGCTGGGCTAATTTTGCGCACGCGAAGTTCCCGAGATGCTGGAATGACCGTATTTCGCTCAATAATTGGGGAAAAAATAGAATGACTAGGATCTTCTGGATTATGCACACCAGTACCTAGAGAAAAACCGATAACATCAGTCATAATCAATTCTTGTCGGCTTTTATCATTGAGCATATGAGCGCGGGTAATTGCCCCTAAGGCAATGGCTTCATCGGGATTGAGGTCATTTTGAGCTTTCAAGCCAGTAATTTTTTCAAAAGTTTGATGAATAAGAGGCAGACGACTGGCTCCCCCAACTAAAATCAATTTGTCCAATTCGGAAAAGTGCATATTGCTATCCGTCATGACTCGTTGAGTTGGTCTTTGAAATTTTGCCAAGAGCGGCATAACCAATTCACGAAATTCAACAATCGTTAGTTGGAAATTAATTGTTTGGTCTTGATATCCAAAGGTAAATTCGGCGGACAGGTTAAGAGGATTTGAAAATTTCTTTTTCATTTTTTCCGCTTTATCATAAAGTTCCGAAAGTAAAAATTTGTCTGCAGCGTCCCTTGTCAAATCAGCCTTTTTGAGGGCTGCGTCAATAAGTGCGAAAGTAAAGTCTTCGCCACCTAGCTTGGTATCACCACCAATGGCCTCGACTTGAACGACTTGTTCAAAAAGCGAAATTAAGGATACATCAAAAGTACCCCCGCCCAAATCAACAATCATAAAGCTTTGATCAGCTTCTGTATTCTCTAAACCATAGGCAATTGCAGCCGCAGTCGGCTCTGAAATGAGCTGACGAACTGTCAAACCTGCAAGTTTCGCTGCTGAAATCGTAGCTTCACGTTGAAAAGCATTGAAATAGGCTGGAACTGAAATAACCACTTGATCAATTTTCTCATTTAGAAAATCTTCGGCATCCTTTTTCAAGGCAGACAAGACAAAGGACGAGAGTTCAATTGGCGTGAAAGACTTTTTTCCGCAAAGATAGACCATTTCTGTACCCATAAAACGCTTAAAAGCACTGACGGTTTCTGTAGGATTCGTGATTCTTCTTGCCTTAGCTATTTCGCCAACAATTACATTATTTTGTTCATCAACACTGACAACACTCGGTGTCAATACATGACCAAAGCGATTGGCAATGAGTTTTGATTCCCCTGTTTCTGGATCAAAATAGCCAATCAAGCTGTTTGAAGTTCCCAAATCAATTCCGATTTCTAACATAAGGCAAGTCCTCTCTTTTTTCTGAAACTATTATAACAAAAAAATCAGATGATTATCTGATTTTTTACTTTTGTTTCTCTATAATTTCAAACATTTTAACTTGAGGGCCGGCTAGAGGAATTACTGACAAATCACTCAACCATTTTTTGTCTGCTGATAAGTAATCTTCTGCCACATGAAATTGTTCTTCAGGCTGCGCCTTAATAAGAATAATATGCCATTTTTGATGCGAGAAAATATGTGTGAGATTTCCAACGTATTCAAGTTTTGAAATACTTTCTGGCAGTGGGGGCAATGAAATACTTTTACTAATCGATCCGTCAGTAATTATTTTTTCAAAATCTTGGGCTGACAATTCCGTCAGCGGAAATGTCCACATATTTGCCAATAGTCCTTTGGCTGGACGCTTTTCTAAGTAATATTCGCCAAGTGAATTTTGCAAAGCAAAGGCTGAAAAATACAAGTCTCTTTGCTTCAATTTTTTAGTTTTAACTGGAAAATTCAGCTGTGTCCCCTTGGCTCGACTTTGACAAAAATCAGCTAGTGGACAGGTTTCACAAAGGGCAATCTTAGGTTTACAGACGGTAGAACCTAAGTCCATGAGGGCTTGATTAAAATCCCCCGGTCGCTCATGAGAAATCAACTTTCGTAAAACTTCATCAAAAGCTTTTCGCGATTTTGCCTGTGAGATGTCATCAGTCATTTCAAAAATACGGCTAGTGACGCGCATGAGATTTCCATCAATGGCAGGTTCTGGCTGACCAAAAGCAATGGAAGCGATAGCTGCCGCTGTGTAAGGGCCAATCCCCCTTAATGACTGAATATCTGACAAATTTTCTGGAAAATTCCCTTCAAAAATGCTCACAATTTCCTGCGCTGCCAATTTCAGATTGCGCGCTCGTGAATAATAGCCCAAACCTTCCCACAGCTTTAATAATTCTGCGTCATCCGCATTGGCTAAAGCTATGACGGTGGGATATTTTTCCATAAACCGTTCGTAGTAAGGAATTACTGTTTCAACTTGGGTTTGTTGGGCCATAATCTCAGAAATCCAGATCTTATAAGCTTGCGTGTTTTTTCGCCAGGGTAATGGTTTTTTGTTCTTGTCATACCAGTCCAGCAGCCGTTTTTGAAAAACTTTTATTTCTTTATTTGATAAATCTATAGTCATATCTTATAAAAAGTGTAAACAATCCTATCATTCATTTTTTAAGTTCTGGCACATTATCCTGCAATGATTCCCAGTTTTCATCAGGCTGCTTGGGCTTGCTCAGAGTTAATTTGACGCGCTCTGCAACATCATAAGGTACACCTGCATCAGCAACTTCCTGCACCGTAGCTTCTTCAATCGCCTTCAAATTTTTGAAAGTCGTCAGTAATTTTTGCTTACGTTTTGGCCCTAAGCCACTGATGCCATCCAATTTGCTAGAAAATGTATTTTTTCCTCGCAACTGTCTATGAAAAGTAATGGCAAAGCGGTGGACTTCATCCTGAATACGCGTCAGCAAGAAAAACTCTTGTGAGCGTCGAGACAAAGGTACCACACTCAGGGGATCACCAAAAAGCAATTCGCTAGTTTGGTGCTTATCATTTTTTTGCATCCCAGCCACTGGAATTTGCGACAAGCCCAACTCTCGTAAAACTTGCTTAGCAATATTGACTTGACCTGCGCCACCATCCATGGCAATCAAATCAGGCAGTGGTGTTCCTTCCCGAAGGGCGCGAGAATAACGACGTGTCATGACTTCACGCATTGATGCATAATCATCTGCGCCAACAACTGTTTTAATTTTATATTTTCGATAATCTTTTTTGGAGGGTTTTCCATCAATGAAAACGACCATAGCTGAAACAGGTGACGTCCCCATGATATTCGAATTATCGAAAGACTCAATGCGCACTGGCTTAGGAATACCAAGAGTTTTGCCCAGATTTTCTACAGCTTTGGTGGTTTTGAGAATATCTCGCTCCGCCACATCAAATTTCAACTGTAACTGCGTTTGTGCATTTTTGGTCGCCATATTGACCAGCTGCTTTTTCTCGCCACGACTCGGCTGGATAATCTGCGTTTTAGCAAGCAAACTTGATAAGCGTTTTTCTGACGATAATTCCTTGTCTAATTTGACAATGGATTGCTCAATATCAGTTTGGTCAGTAAATTTGACTTTTTTGTCAGTAAAAACTCTAGCATCTACTGTTCGTGCTTGTGCTTTCGTCAGCAAATTCTCTGCTTGGCTGGCGGCTACAACTGCCTCAACAGAAGCTTTATCCACGTCTTGCGGAATAAAAATTTCACGCGGCATCATATGATTATTATCCTGATAAAATTGACCTATATAAGTCAAAAAATCGTCCTCAGCATCATTATAGTAAGGAAACAAATTGACATCCCGCTGAATCAGCTTTCCTTGACGCACGAAAAAGACTTGGACACACATCCATCCTTTGTCAACATAATATCCGAAAACATCACGGTCTTTGAGATCTTGATTCATGACCCGCTGCTTGGTGCGCAGGGTACCAATAGCTTGAATGACATCGCGATATTCGGCCGCCTGCTCAAATTCCATTTTGCCAGAAGCCGTCAGCATTTTTTCTTCAAGTCCTTTAATAATTTTCTTATCAGAACCCGTCAAAAATTCCTTGACTTCAGCTGTCATATCCTTGAAAACCTGCGGATCCACATGATTGACCACAGGACAAAGGCATTGATGAATGTGGAAATAAAAACAGACTTTTTTCTCATTCAAGCCACATTTTCTAAAAGGAAAAATGCGGTCTAGCAGACGTTTGACTTCATTTGCTGCCCGAACATCAGGATAAGGGCCAAAATAAGTAGCGCCGTCCTTTTGCACTTTGCGCACGACCAGCAAGCGCGGATATTTTTCATTGGTGATTTTCAAGAACGGATAATATTTGTCATCCTTGAGCATGATGTTGTATTTAGGCTTGTAGCGCTGGATGAGATTGATTTCTAGCACTAGCGATTCGATGTTGGAATCCACCACAATCCATTCCAAATCCTCGATTTCCGACACCAAAAGTTCTGTTTTAGTATTGTGCGAGCCGTGAAAATAGGAGCGCACGCGATTTTTCAGATTTTTCGCCTTACCCACGTAAATGACCGTGCCATTTTTATCTTTATGTAAATAACAGCCGGGGCTGTCTGGCAACAGCTCCAGCTTTGCTTTGATGGTTTGATTCATGCTCTTATTTTAACACAAAAGCGGTCTGACAACCTAAAAATGATGACTAACTTTATTAGAAAAAAACTCTGTCGACGTATCCGTAGACAGAGTTTTATCTTCTATTTCGCTCCACCTTCATTGTCGGCTTCCCCACTTGCCCAAACACGATTGGCATAAATTGCATTAAACAAGAGAGCCCCTTGCAAAGCGACTTGCGAGAGATACATTCCCAGCTGACCTTGAGTGTTGAATCCCATCACAAACTGTACGGTCAAAACCGTCCAATAAATCACTGCTGCTGTATTGACAACAATCCAAAGCGACCAATTTTCTTTGTATTTTAAGATATAAAGTACTTGAGCAATCAAAGGAATAATGAGATTTAAAGCGTCAAAATAAGGTAGCTGTCCTTGCAATGCTGCATCAATTGCCCAGACAATCAGCCAAGCAACAAAAGCTCCAACAAAAATTAAACGACGGGTTTTAGGCTGAAATTCATGAATAGCATCATCTTGTCCCCAGAAAAACCAGCCCACAGGTTGCGATAAGACATAGAAAATTCCCATAACAAAACTCATCCAAGAATGTGTCTGATAAGCAATCAAGGTCATTGCAATCGTCTGAACAAGTCCAAAGGCAAAATTAATTTTACGTCCTTTCATCCCATAAATCAAACAAAGCACTCCAAAAAGACCCGAAACCATCCCAATCAAAGAATCTGGAGCAATGATATAAACCACTACTTGAAGTAACAATAAAATCAGAATATAAGTGACTTCGAATCTTTTCCAATTTGCAAAAAGTTGCTTAAAAAGCCATGAATCTTTTGTCATTTGTTCTCCTTTCATTTACTCAAAATTTCTAAAGCAATTTCAATGGTGCGCTCTTCGCCAAGTGCAACTTTTTCAGCGCCTGCAACCAAATCATTTACTCCGGCTTGTAAATCTTCTCCATAGAGGACTACATTGTTTAAAATAGATAAAGTTTCAATCCCTCGCAAACGACCAACTGTCATCAAAGCTCCTGACTCCATATCTTCACCCACGAGTCCAAAATTAGACCAAAATGCTTGTGTTTTTTCGTTTCCGTCCATATAAAAACCATCGTGCGAACGAATTATTCCGTAGACTGCTTCTGGTGCAATTTCCTTTGCTTTCACAAGCAAATCAGAAGAGGGAACAGCAGGATATTGCTCTGGGACATACATTTTGGACAGTCCATCATCACGAACTGCACCCTCACCAATAATGGCACGACCTAGCTCAACATTTGATTGCAAAGCCCCTGCTGAACCCACACGAATAATCCGTTTTATCCCAATATTATGTAATTCTTCCACAGCAATTGCCGCAGAAGGTGCTCCAATCCCAGTAGAGAGGGCAAGGATAGCTTTCCCTTTATAGGAGCCTCGAATTGAACGAAATTCACGATTATATTTTAGCTCAACTGGGCTTGTTAACTGTTTTGCGACTTGGTCAATCCGCGCAGGATCTCCCACGATAATTGCATCTTCTGCTGCATCACTTCTGGTTAATTGAATATGGGCTTGTAATTCTTGCATTTTGTCAGGCTCCTTTATCTTTATAACTTACATTATAAAACTTTTATTTTGTAAATGTTTACAAAATCTTATTTTATTCTTTACGTTTTAAATAAAAAAAGCAATACAGTATTCCAAAGACAAAAAAAGACCCAAACTGGGTCTTTTCGAGGATATTTTTGAATTTTTCTTACAAATCGTTAATATCGAAGTCTTCGCCGAGGAAGTCAGCAAGTGAGAAGCCTTCTTGTGTTTCTGGCAAATCGTATGAAGGTTTAGCAACTTTACGTGGTGCGCGAGGTTTGCGGTCACGTTTTTCGCCATCGTTGTCGTTGTTACGAGCTGGACGAGCAGGAGCTTCTTCAAGCGCTTTGATAGAAAGTGAGATACGTTCTTCTTCTGGTTTCACGTCGAGAACTTTTACGTTCACAACTTGACCAACTTTAAGGACGTCTTTTGGATTTTCAACACGTTCCCAAGAGATTTGTGAAACGTGAACAAGTCCTTCAACACCTGGGTAAAGTTCAACAAAGGCACCGAAGTCTGTCAAACGTTTAACAGTTCCTTCAACAGTTGAGCCAACTGGAGCTTTTTCTTCAACTTGTTCCCAAGGACCAGCTTGAGTTGCTTTAAGTGAAAGTGAAAGACGTCCAGCTTCTGGATCAAGTTTCAAGATTTTAACGTTAACAACATCGCCAGGTTTAACGGCGTCTGATGGACGTTTGATGCGGTTATGTGAAAGTTCAGAAACGTGAACCAATCCGTCGATACCACCAAGGTCAACGAATGCACCGAAGTTAGTTACGCGTGAAACTGTACCTTCAACGATATCGCCTTCTTGAAGTTGAGCAAATGCTTCTTTGCGCATTTCGATTGCTTCAGCTTCAACAACAGCACGACGGCTAAGGATGAAGCGGTTTTCTGAAGCGTTAACTTCGATGATTTTAGCTTCGATTTCTTCGCCGACAAATTTCTTAGTATCTTTTACGAAGTAGGTATCGATCATAGATGCAGGGATAAATCCACGTACACCGTTATAATCTACTGAAAGTCCGCCTTTAACGTCTTTAGTAACTTTAACTGTTACGATTTCGCCTTCTTTGCCTTCCAATTGAGTCCAAGCTTTGCGAGCTTCAAGACGTTTCAATGAAAGAAGGTATACGTTTGCGCCTTCTGCTTCTTTACCAACGATTTGTTTAATTACGAGTAAGTCAAGAACATCACCAGCTTTAACGAATGTATTGATATCAGCATCTTTATCGTTTGTGATTTCGCGAAGCGTAAGGACACCTTCGACACCAGTTCCTACGATGGCAACAGTTGCTTGCCCGTTTTCGACTGAAAGGATTTCGCCTTTAACGACGTCGCGTACTTTAACGTCTTCAACGCTGTTTAATAGTGTTTCAAATTCGTTCATTTGTAAAAAAAATTCCTCCAACAATTTGGCTGATACACAGCCTTACAAAGTATTATACCATAAAAAATCGCTTTGGGAAAGGATTATTCTTTTTTAAATGGTAAAAAATTTTTTCAGGTTTTAAAATGTTACAAAAATGTGTAACTTTTTAAAAATTTCTGCGATAACATACATTTTTTTGTAAGCCTTCTGCAGTCAAAATTGTTTGAGAAAACAAAAGCCGTGCCTTACTTTTGTCGGTCGGATCGTGTTTTCCCGTGTAATCAATCTTGCCATTGGGCAATCTGACAGGGATTTTTGCTCCTTCGGGGTAAAAAGTAAGCTGTGCTGAATGCCGGTATGGGCTTTCGGGACGGCTGTTCAGATAAGGAATTCCCCACTCTGTCTTACCTCCCAAACTTAGAAAATATCGCTTTCCTTTGGCTATAAGAACCCCTTTGTCCACTGCTAAGCGTATCCAATTTTTATCTTTGCTTTTCCAATTTCCTTCGAGGGAGGAAAAATTACCATGTTCTAATTGGTCATATTCCAGTTGCTGCAGCTCTTGTTCGTTGTAATTGATGAAAATTTTATTAGATTTTACTGGTTGGCTTCGGATTGGGGAAAAATCAAGCAACATGACAAAAACTAAGCTTACAGCAATGATTAAAAAGGAGAGAGCTATTTTTTTCTTTTTAATATTTTTCATAAATCTACCTCTGATTATTAGAAAATGATTACAAAACAATTATAACATGAGTAACTCTCCGACTAAAATGAAACGCTGATTTTTTAAGAAAAAAACCTGCCTTTATCGACAGGTTTTTATATTTTATTGATATTGCATCACTTGAGCAGCTTTGTAGGCCACGTCAATGAGTGCTCCTCCCAGACATTCTTCACCGTCATAAAAGACAACGGCTTGTCCTGGAGTAATCGCACGGACAGGTTCGTCAAAATCAACAGTGACTTTGTCACCATTGACATGAATAGTCACGCCTGTATCTGCTTGACGATAGCGGAATTTGGCTGTGCAGTGCAAGTCAAAAGTTTCTGGCATTTCATGCGTGAAGCTAAGGTTGCTAGCATCAAGGCTGGTTGAATAGAGGTGTTCGTGGTGGAAGCCTTGTCCAACATAAAGCGTATTGGTTTTCAGGTCTTTTCCGACAACGAACCAAGGATCACTGGTCAATTGTCCGTGTTGGCCTCCGATCCCGAGTCCGCCACGTTGGCCAATCGTATAATACATCAAGCCTGCGTGAGTTCCCATTTCAACGCCATCAAGGGTCATCATTTTCCCAGATTGAGCAGGGAGATATTCACTGAGGAAATTTTTGAAGTTCTTTTCACCGATGAAGCAAATTCCTGTGGAATCTTTTTTCTTGGCTGTAGCAAGTCCTGCTTTTTCAGCGATTTTACGTACTTCTGGCTTTTCCAAGTGACCTAAAGGAAACATGGTCTTTTTAAGTTGTTCTTGGGTGAGTTGGCTAAGGAAATAAGTTTGGTCTTTGTTATTGTCCGCGCCACGGAGCATATGAACCACGCCATTTTCGTCTGTTTTAACTTGAGCGTAGTGACCTGTGGCCACATAATCTGCACCGAGTTCCATCGCATAATCTAAAAAGGCTTTGAATTTAATTTCTTTGTTGCACATG